>JAPKDW010000156.1 GCA_028822375.1 Opitutaceae bacterium
ATGACCAGTAGTTTCTTTTCTTCTACTTTTTGAGGCGGTTGAGTGACCAAAGCGTGAATGGGTATTCCTTCGCGATTTGGAAAGACGATCGATTCCGTGGAAGCCGATTCCTCTGGATTGATCCAAGGGCGTTCTTTCCCAATCAATATTTCGTGTTCGGATTCGATATCGAATTGAGACCATTCGCCTGGATTCTGATCGCTACTGCGCCTTACGATTGCTCGGCTGTTGTTCATCGTGAACCCGTGGACTTCGTTGATTGTGTCGGGATGGATCGAGTCAATGCGCGCTTGGAGCGCTTGGTGATGATCCGAAAGCCAAACCGAAACGCGCTTTTCAGCTTGGTAGGAGAATCCAAAGGTTGCTTCGGTTTCGGGATCCACCATGTATTGGTCGGGGATAATGTCGTATTCGGGATCTCTGATGGGTGTGCCGTATTCGACGTTCTGGGCACAATCGAAATAGCGGCCGATTACGTGGGTTTCGCCTTTAGGGCGGACGAAGGCGATGATCTTTTCCGGTTCGTCCAAAAAAAGGATTCCGAAAGAATCCGCACCTGGATGGATCTCTTTCCAGGGGCTTTCGGCATCGGGGCGGTATTCGAATCGATCGTCCTCGTTTTCGTCGACCCATAGTCGTATTCGAACGACACCGTCCTTGTCTGTGTACCAAGAAATGATGTGTCCTGGGTTTTTGGCGACGGTTTTGATAGAACCTGATCGAAGGTTGTGTAGCTGCAGACTGAAGAATTTTTCACTGCGTTCGGTATCCTTGATAATCAGCTTATTTTTAGTGTCGGGTAGCAGGTCGTATACTTCGACATATTCAGTAGGCGTGATACGGCTGAGGCGGTCTGTTGTGGTGAAAATCTCAGTGGGTATCCCCAGCTTTTGGCTAAATACAAGAAGTTGATTTTGGCTAATCCAGTAGTAGTCGTAAATGTCGCTGTTTTCTTCTGATCGGATGGACCTTCGTTTTTCGGTTTCGAATTCGTAGTTTTTCAATGAGCGAGAACCGCTGTAGCTGATGTAGCTTAGATATTGGTTACCAGGCGATACCCGGGCGTCTTCGATTTCGGGCTTGAAGAAGAATCGCTGAGCGAGGGTCTTCGGTCCCCGTCCTTCTAGTAATCCAATGGATAGAAGGGAAAAAAGGATGAGGAGGTATGGATGTGAGGATCTCATCTTGGGGTAGACTGCAGAAAAGAGGGTTCGCATTGCTGAAGGGTGGTCAGTTAAGCGTGTTTAATTGATAGATATGATACGAGCGGAGCAGGTCAGATGGATTCATTTATAGGTGGCTTGTCAAATGGATGAATTTCGAACGCACTCTTGATTGCTATGATGGGATCTCGGATGTTTGACTATGATAACTCGTTTGCCCATTTTTTTTAAACTGCAGTTGATAGTAATCCGCTGGGTTTTTCCATCGTTTAATTTCGTCGTCGGTAATGTAATGAGGCTTATCGGTGGCTGCTACCATATAAGTTTCTCGTGTAGCTACGTCGCAGCGCGGCGTGGTTTTAGATGGTTGCTGGGCTTTGTCGTTGAACAATGATCGCTCGGAGATCGATCGCTACCTTAATACGCCGGGGCGCATTAACACATTTAATATTGTGAAACTGGATACGGTACATCGAATTTTTATCATTCTCGTTAGTGCATTCGCATTGCTTTCGAACACGAATGCCAAGGATACCCCGCCGCATGTTCCGCTCTACGCATCGAAGGATTTCGGAGGCAAAAGCGAGCGTGGGGGAGGTTCTCAAAACGCTGAAACTAGACGAAAATACTCTGATCATCTACGCACCCGACAACGGACCTTGGAAGTTGAATGAAGGAAAGGGAGGTAGTGCTTATCCACTGCGCGGATACACGTTTCAAACCTTGGAAGGCGGAATGCGTGTTCCGTGTCTCGCGCGCTGGCCTGGAAAGATTCCTGCGGGAGCGGAATGTTCCGAGGTGGCAGCGACGATTGACTTGTTGCTGACCATAGCCGGCTTGACGGGTACGCAGGTTCCTCAGGATCGAGTGATCGACGGAAAGGACATTTGGCCGCTTGTTGCGATGCGGAGTTAAAATCTAATCAGCGGCCTGTTGGTTCTATTTGATCAAGGCGCTTCGCTCAGTGTTGTTCGCTTGTGCTGTGACGAAAAAATACCAATTTTTATCCAATTCGTACAATGTCGAATCGGGGATTTTCGGTATACTGATTGCTAAGCACGCTTTCGCTTGTTTAGCTCCTGTTTTCGCCGATTTCAAAATACAGTGTCACCGGCTTGCGACGGTACGTTTTATTAAGGTGATTCTACTAAAAAAACTCCAATCCCCATTTTTCATGATTCCGTTTCGTTTTTATCGTTTTAGTTTTGGACTTCTGGGAATGGTGGCTGCCTTGAGCGTCCATCATCTTTTTGCAGAGGAGGGCTGGGAATCTCACCAGCTTCATGATCAGTTTTTCGCCGAAGGCGCCTCGTTTGGAGATATTGATGGCGACGGTAGCGGTGATTTGGTGAGTGGTCCTTACTGGTGGAAGGGACCAAACTTTGAGGAGCGTTTCGAGATCTACGCGCCGAAGCCATTTGGGGTTCGGACCTATTCGGATAATTTCTTTAGTCACGTCCATGACATTGATGGCGACGGCGATCAGGACGTATTGGTTTTCGGGTTTCCTGGAAAGGAAGGACGTTTGTATTTGAATTCTGGACATCCGGAAAAACGCAAGCTTTGGAAAATGTCGATCGTGGCCGATCAGATTAGCCATGAATCACCGTCATTCGTAGATGTCGTTCCGGGTGGTTTACCCGAAATCGTTTGTTCGCGAGGACGCGCCTTTGGCTACTATGAGGCGGGAAGTGATCCTTCTCGGCCCTGGGTTTGGAATGCCGTTTCCGAGATGGGAGAGACCGTCGTGAAGTTTGGACATGGTTTAGGGACAGGCGATTTGGATGGCGACGGAGATCTGGATATGATCGATCGATTTTCGTGGTGGGAGAATCCTGGTCGGCCGACGGAGCGTCCGTGGACGAAGCGAGCTTGGGTGGAGGAGCCTTATGATCGAGGCGGTGCTCAGATTCATGTGGCTGACGTTGATGGCGATGGAATGAACGACATCGTAACTTCATTAAATGGACACGGCTATGGTTTGGCTTGGTTTCAGCAGGTCGAAGTCGAAACGGGTGAGCTGGAATTTGAGCGTCACGATATTATGGGTACGGCCTCCGTGCAGAATCCATATGGAGTAGCATTTAGCCAATTGCACGGGGTGGCTTTGCGGGATATTGATGGCGATGGTTTGAAGGATATCGTTAGCGGCAAGCGTTGGTATGCTCACAACGGCAAGGATGTTGGCGGAAATCAGGAGGCAGTGCTTTATTGGTTTCAGTGTGTTCGTGAGAATGGCGAGACGAGCTTTGTCCCGCGCATGATCGACAATGATAGTGGAGTAGGGGTCGATGTGTTAGTGGCGGATCTCAATGGAGATTCGCGTTTGGATGTAGTGAGTTCTAACAAAAAGGGAGTGACCTTGCATTTTCAGGGGCAGGCAGTAGCCAGCGTGAGTCCCGAACGATGGCAGGTGCCGGGAGGTCGGCCAGATACGGATTGGTCTGACAGTTTAGGGGCAAAGGCTGCAGCTAGGCAAATGTCCGTTCCAGATGGGTTTCATGTAGACTTGATCGCTTCGGAACCTGACTTGGTTCAGCCGATAGCTATGAGCTTTGATGCGCGCGGTAGAATTTGGGTAGTTGAAGCGAACACGTACCCGCAACGTGTCCCGGGGATGAAGGGTAAAGATCGGATTTTGATTCTCGAGGATACAAACGGTGATGGGGATTTCGATTCGCGTAAAATCTTCGTGGAAGGATTGAATTTGGTGAGCGGAATCGAAATCGGATTCGGCGGTGTCTGGATTGGGGCGGCTCCGAATTTATTATTTTTCGCTGATGCTGATGGCGATGATAAGCCTGATGGCGAACCGCAGGTATTGCTAGATGGCTGGGGGTATGAGGACACGCATGAGACGCTGAATAGCTTTACCTGGGGGCCGGATGGTTGGCTTTATGGTTGTCATGGCATATTCACTCACTCGCGAGTAGGGAAGCCGGGAACGCCGGACGATTTGCGGGTGCCGCTTAATGCGGGGATCTGGCGCTACCATCCAACGCGTCATGAATTTGAAGTGTTCGCTCATGGGATCAGTAATCCTTGGGGATTGGATTTCGATGAAAACGGAGATTGGTTTTCAAGCGCTTGCGTGATTCCGCATTACTATCACGTGATCCAAGGAGCCCGTTATTTTCGTCAAGCGGGCGAGCATTTTAATCAGTATGTTTATGATGACATCGAAACGATTGCCGATCATTTGCACTATGGGGACGGTACCTTGGCTTCGATGAAGGCTGACGGCAAGGTGGACAGGGCTCTGCAGATCGAATTGGCTGCGGACACTTCGGCCGTAGGCGGAGGGCATGCGCATTGCGGGCTTGTTGTCTATCAAGGCGACACGTTTCCCGAATCCTATCGTGGCGATCACTTTTTCTTCAATTTACACGGTCATCGGATTGTGCGGGAGCGAACGGAACGCGATGGATCTGGGCACGTTGCGCGTCACGGTCCGGATTTTGCGTTGGCGAAGGATCATGCGTTCGTGGGCGTGGGGTTGATGCTTGGACCGGATGGAGCGCTGTACGCTTCGGACTGGCATGACCCGCAGACTTGTCACCATCACGACTATGAAATCTGGGATCGCACGGATGGACGGATTTTTCGCGTGCGCTATGGCGATCACCAGGCTCGTCCGATCGATCTTCCTTCGGAAAGCGACCTTGAGCTTGTCGAGGCTTTGCGGCATGAAAATGCATTCATTGCTCGCCAAGCCCAACGCCTATTGCAGGAGAGAGCTTCTGCAGGTTCTCTGGATACGAATCGAGTTGCTAGAGCTCTTAGGGCATTGACCGCGTCGTCTCAGGATCGGGTAATTCGGTTGCGAGCTATGTGGACTCAGCAAGTGTGTGGCCTACTTGGAAATGATGCATTGTATTCGTATCTTAGCGACGCCGATTCATTTGTCCGCGGTTGGGCGATTCATTTCTTGGCGGAAGGCGAGTCTGAACTAGATACGGAAACATTGAACGCTCTCATTGCCTTGGCGGAACGTGATCCGTCTGCGGACGTACGTCGTTATCTGAGTGCAGGGTTGCAACGATTGCCGCTTTCGCAACGGTGGTCGTTGGCGGAAGCCTTGGCGGCCCGACCTGAAGATATAAAAGACAACAATTTGCCGCTTATGGTTTGGTACGGGATTGAGCCTTTGGTGGAAGAAAATCCGAATCGGGCAATTCGCATAGCAAGTCATACGGCTTCGCCGCTTGTAGGTGATTTTGTGCGACGACGAGCGGCCGCTTTCGAAGAGGGAAGAAATTCGTTGCTGGCTTATGTTGCTAAGACGAATTCAGCCGACGATTTCGCGAAGCGAGGAGCGCAGTATTTAGCTGCTATCGGAACGCAAACCAATCTGGAACGTCCGAAATCTTGGGAAGTATTTCTAGAGAAAGGCGAGAGCTTGAATGGGCCCAAGGCAAAAGCCATGTTGGCTCGGATAAGGGCAAGGTTGGGCGATGCAGAGGCATTCCCTTATTGGCGGGCGATCGTAGCTGATTCGGAACGTCTGCCTCGCTTGCGTTCAGAAGCTTTGGAGCTCCTTCAACTCGGAGGCGATTTCGAAGTGGGTCCCTTGGCTGCTGCTTTGCTGACTGACTCCAGTTTGCGGCAAGCTGCGTTGTCAGCCCTTCCGCGTTATTTGGATGAGTCGATCGCCGAGCAAGTAATCGGCGCTCTTCCGGATTTCCCACTGACGCTTCGAAATGAAGGGATCAACCTTTTGGCTTCGCGGGCAGAGACCACGCAAGTGTTTTTGGAATCGATCGAGTCGGGTGATTTGAATGCGTCGCTGGTTTCTCCCGTTTTGATGCGGCAGATGCGGAATCACGGTGTAGTCAAAGTGAATGAACTGATGGACTCGATTTGGGGCGCGGTTAATCCGTCGCCTCCGAATCTTCCGCGTCAGGTGCGCCGCTGGAAATTCGCATTGACCCCTGAACGGCTTGAGCGAGTTGATCTGTCTTATGGGCGTCATGTCTTTGAGAATACATGCGGTACGTGTCACAAGTTGTTCGACGAGGGCATTGCGATGGGACCGGACTTGACGGGATCGAATCGAGCCAATCTGGATTATCTGCTCGAGAACGTACTCGCTCCGAATTCTTTGATCGGCAATGCGTATCAATTGAATGTTATTACAACGAAAGACGGTCGAACGATAAGCGGAATGGCTCGAAATGAAAACGACACGAGCGTCACGGTTGCTATGGTTGGTGGTTCTGAGGTTATTCTTAGAAAAGAGGAAATTGCGAATCGGCAAATCCTGGATCAATCGATGATGCCGACTGGGCTTTTCGATGCGATTCCTGAAGCCGATGTCGCTGCGCTGGTCGCTTATCTGGCAAGTTCGGCTCAGGTCGAAAAATGGAAGGAAGAGGGAGAGTAGATATGAAGTATGAAGGAGGAAGTATGAAGGGGTTGTTGAGTTGTTGGTTGGTTTTGCTTTCTGCGTCGATATTGTCGGCTGCGGATAAACCTAATGTGATCATCATTTTTTGCGATGACATGGGGTATGCGGATATTGGGCCGTTTGGCGCGAAGGGTTACGAGACGCCGAACTTGAACCGTATGGCTGCGGAGGGCATGAAGTTTACGGACTTTCATGTTGGTGGTCCGGTTTGTTCTCCCTCGAGAGCGTCTTTGAATACCGGATGTTATCCGGTGCGGGTTGGCGTTCCTGGAAATTTTAATCCAAAATCGACTACGGGTTTGAATCCGAAGGAAACGACGATTGCCGAGATCGCCAAGCAGGCGGATTACGCTACGGCGATGTATGGAAAATGGCATTTGGGTCACAAGCCGGAGTTTCTGCCAACAAGCCAGGGATTCGACGAATGGTTCGGACTGCCGTATTCAAACGATATGTGGCCCTACCATCCTGACGAACGGTACAACTTTCCCGACCTGCCTTTGATGGAAGGCGAGGAGATTCTCAATCCGGCAATACTGCCAAAGGACCAGGTGAATCTCACCACATGGTATACGGAGCGGACGGTCGCGTTTATAGAGAAGAACAAAGATAAGCCATTCTACATCTATTTACCGCATGCGATGCCACACGTGCCTTTGTATTCATCCTATAAATACAATGGAAAGACTAGTAGCGTTTATGGCGATGTCGTATCGGAGATCGATTGGAGTGTGGGAGAAATTTTCAGTGCGTTGAAGCGCTCCGAAATCGATGAGAAAACTCTGGTCGTATTTACCTCGGATAATGGTCCTTGGTTGCTGTACGGCGACCATGGCGGCAGCGCCGGTGAGTTGCGAGAAGGGAAGGGCACGCGTTTCGAAGGCGGCATGCGGGTACCTTGCGTTATGCGCTGGCCCGGAAAGATTCCCGAAGGAACCGTTTGCGATGAACTGGCGTCAACCATGGATTTGTTGCCAACGCTCGCTGCCCTAGTCGGTGCAAAGGTCCCGACTGATCGAATTATTGATGGTAAGGATATTCGTCCTTTGATGTTTGCCGCTCCTGGCGCGGTTTCTCCACATGAGGTCTTCTATTATTACGGCGGACGAAATTTGAATGGAATCCGAAGCGGCAAGTGGAAACTGATGTTTCCTCAACGGTATGCCGTTCCTTCGCCGCCGGGTAACGCCGGAATTCACGGTGAGCGAGGTTTTAAGGAAATGGAGTTGTCGCTTTATAATTTGAATACGGATGTTGGCGAACGGCGTAATCTCGCGGCTCAGTATCCGGAGGTCGTTAAGGAATTAGAGGCCTTGGCGGAACAAGCGCGAAAAGATCTTGGCGATGGTGAAAACGCTGGGGCGAATCGCCGTCCTGTTGGACATTTGTAGAGAATCAATGGATTGCTTCAATCTAGACGACGTACTTGTTAGTCGCTATTGTGGCAGCCGACCTCCGGGCGGTCATCGAATGATGTAGTCGTTTAGCTACATCGACGATGATGGCCGCTCGGAGATCGGCCGCTACCATTTGGATACCTCGGAGGGATTAGATGTTATTTCAATTTGCCTTTTTGCGCCAATCTAAGATTTTGTAGCTCAGTACCCGTTATGAAAATCCTCATCCTTAGCCTTCTTATCGCTTCGAGTTTGTTTGCCCAAGCTAAACCTAATTTCGTCTTTATCATTGCCGATGATCTGACGTATCGCGACTTGGGCTGTTATGGCGGGCAAGCGCACACTCCGAATATCGATTTTCTAGCGACTCAGGGCATGCGATTCGAGCGTTGCTTTCAGGCGACTGCGATGTGCTCGCCAACGCGGCACAATATTTACACGGGGCTTTATCCTGTAAAATCGGGAGCGTATCCAAATCATACATTTGCGAAAGATGGGACGAAGAGCATTGTTCACTATCTGAAAGAGCTAGATTACCGTGTGGCTTTATCCGGGAAAAATCATGTGGCTCCTGAGGAGGTTTTCCCATTCGAGTATAGCGCGGTGGAGCGCAACCCTGACCCGGAAGCGATCGATAGTCTAATGAGTGATTCCGTTGCCAATGAAACACCGTTTTGCCTGTTCGCTTGCTCCACGGAGCCGCACCTTCCCTGGACGAAAGGCGATTCAAGTTTGTATCCACCTGAAAAAGTGATACTACCGCCTTACATTGTGGATACGCCAGTGGTTCGGGAAAACTTCAGTCGTTATCTCGCGGAAATCACTTACTACGACAATCAGGTGGGGCAGATCTTGGCTCTATTGGAAAAGCATGGGCTTAGCGACAATACGCTGGTTATGGTCGTTTCGGAACAGGGCAACGCGATGCCGTTTGCGAAATGGACTTGCTATGGAAACGGTCTGCAGTCGGCGATGATCGTACGCTGGCCAGGCAAAGTTGCCGCGAATTCAACGACCGATGCGATGGTGGAGTATTGCGACGTGGTTCCGACTTTCGTTTCTGCTGCAGGTGGCAGACCGGCTAAAGTGCTCGATGGAAAGAGCTTTCTACCGGTATTGACCGGCGAGGCTAGTCGGCACAAGGATTACGTATTTGCTCAAGCGACGACTCGGGGAATCAACAATGGCAGCGACAGTTTTCCTATTCGAACCGTACGTGGTGAACGCTACCGCTTGGTATGGAATTTGAATCCGACAGCGGAGTACATGAATAATTCGATACCGATGGATTTCTTCAAGTCGATGGAAGTCGCGGCGGATTCTGGAGATGCTCATGCAATCGAATACGTAAACCGCTATAAGTATCGCCCAGAACTGGAATTGTTCGATTGTTCGACGGATCCTTTGGAGATGAACAACTTGGCTCAAGATCCCGAGTACGAGGGGACTATCAAACGACTGAAAGCTAAGTTGGAGGGTTGGATGGCGGACCAAGGAGATTTGGGGATACCAACTGAGATGGACGCACTTTATCTCTCGGCTAAAACGAAAGGGAAGACTAAAGAGGAGATCGATGCGGCTTGGGCGAATCGTTTTTCGAAATAGCGGTCGTTTCGTTTCCAATTTTGGTAGCGGCCGATCTCCGAGCGGCCATAGATTCCGCTAAGCGGGATCAGCTATTTTAACATAAATGGCCGCTCGGAGATCAGCCGCGCCCTTTTGAATACCTCGGGACTTGCCAGGGGGATGCTTTATTATGAGATACTTATTGATTTCCCTTTTTGTAGCGACGTTGAGCGTTGCCGCTCAAACTCAACCGAATCTCGTATTCATCATTGCCGATGACATGACCTATCGCGATTTGGGATGTTATGGCGGTCAGGCTCACACGCCGAATATTGATCATTTGGCGACGCAAGGAATGCGCTTCGAGCGGTGTTTCCAAGCGGCGTCGATGTGCTCACCGACGCGGCACAATATCTACACCGGATTGTATCCGGTAAAATCAGGCGCGTATCCGAATCATGCGTTCGCTAAAAAGGGAACCAAAAGCATCGTTCACTATCTGGGCGACTTAGGTTACCGAGTAGCCCTTTCGGGAAAAACGCATATCAAACCGAAGGAAACGTTTCCCTTCGAATACAGTGGCAAGGGTAACAACCCCGATATGGAGGCAGTGGTTGAGCTGATGAGCGAGTCGGCGGCAAGCAATACGCCGTTCTGTTTGTTCGCTTGCTCGAATGAACCGCACACGCCATGGAATAAGGGAGATGCTTCGATTTATCCGCCGGAGAAGGTGGTATTGCCTCCCTATATTGTGGATACACCGCAAGTGCGTGAAGATTTCAGCGCTTATTTGGCGGAGATCACCTACTACGATGGGCAGGTCGGTGAGATCCTTGCTTTGTTGGAGAAGAACGGGTTGAGCGAAAATACATTAGTTATGGTCGTATCCGAGCAGGGCAATGCGTTTC
>JAPKDW010000157.1 GCA_028822375.1 Opitutaceae bacterium
ACAGGATATGACCCTCGGTCGCTTGGCGAAGAGGAACGAGCAGCATTTGAACTAGGTGTATCTAAAGAACAAGCGCAAGCTCTTCAAGAAGTGGCCTACCAGGAATTGCAGCACGAAACCCCTCATAGAAACCTGAAAACGTTCGAGCCAAGTCCCCTCCCAAAGCAATAGGGAGTTTGGAATAGGACAACTCGATGTAATTGGAATGCCCGCCGAGCAATGCTCTGATCGTTTCGAGAGATTTGTCGAAAGCGGTTGATGAAAGTTCTCTAACGGCTGAGAGGTAGGCCGTGAGAAAGACGTGAAACTGGTCGTGGGCCCATTTTGTAAAGACGACTGCTCCCAAGGTACCCATCAACGAATCCACTTTCGATTGCTAATTTTAAAATAGATCAACTAGATAAATGACTCACCCAATTAGACGCCCCCCTCAAAGATGACCATTCACAATACAGCAGAACAAAGTATCGCCCTTCTAATCGATTCTGATAATGCTCCGGCGGCCAAGATCGATTTTATTATCGCGGAGCTCGCCACCTACGGAGTCGTCAACATACGCCGCGCTTACGGCAATTGGAAAAAGAGCGCTCTTTCTGGATGGGAAAAAATACTGCACGAATACGCCATCCAGCCGATCCAGCATTTCGATATCGTCAAGGGCAAAAATGCCTCCGACATGGCGCTCCTGATCGACGCCATGGACATGCTCTATACCAAGAATGTGGGTACGTTTTGCCTAGTCTCTTCAGATTGCGACTTTACGCCGCTCGTATTGCGACTCCGTTCAGATGGGAAACAGGTCATAGGCTTTGGGTCTAAAAAAGCCCCGGCTCCCTTTGTAGCTAGTTGCACCCGCTTTCTCTACTTGGATGACAATGATAAAAAAAGGAAACCAGATCGAAAAGGCAAAGTCGCGGGCGAGAACAGTCTAAAGCGTGATACCAAGCTGATCAAATTGTTGCGAAGCGCCGTGGAAGCCGCCGCTGGCGAAGATGGCTGGGCGCGACTAGGTCCCGTCGGGACTCACATCCAAAACCAAGGTTCATTCGATTCCCGAAACTATGGATTCTCGAAACTGAGCGGACTTTTCGCCGCAATAGACCTCTTCGAAATGAAACAAAGCCAAAGCGCTAATGCCACTTCGCATTGGGTGCGAATACGTAGTTGAGAAATAAGACTGATGGACACCCCGCTCTCCGACCGATGAGATATAAGAGAGTGTTTAATAAGTCCAATTGCTTCGAGCAGATAAACTGTAGGGAGGGTCGCTGACCCGCCTATTAGGATGAGATGTCGCCTCAGCGAGACGACCTACAAAACGACCTAACCGTATTGGGTTTCAATTGTGGTGTTCATTCCGATTTATTAAACAGTCTCTAAGAAACCGAAGTACGAAGGTCTCAACTCGGAAAATAATAAGTCCCACGTCAGCCCAAACAGCGAACCTAAAGAAAGGAGCAGTATAAATTAAATACGCTTTGAATACCGAGGGATACTTATGAAACGGAGGTAAACCATAGGCCCATCCAATCCATCACAACACCCCTTACGGCATCTGATACCCAGGAGTCGACTTCGACAGGGCGATTTCTTCATCGGTCATTTCCGTTTCGATATTCTCGAAGAGCGGCGACGACAAGTAACGCTCGCTGGTATCGGCCAACATGCAAACGATGACCGAACCCGGCTCGGCCTTTTCGGCGACCTTCAAGGCCACCGCGAAGGTCGCTCCGCCGGAGATCCCGGTCATGATGCCTTCCTTGCAGGCTAGCTGCTGGGAGGCGGCAATGCCCTCGGGACCGCTCACGGGAATCAGTTCGTCGAAACTATGGGCATCGATCGCTTCCTGCAGCACGTATGGAATGAAATCCGGCGTCCAGCCTTGGATGGGATGCGGCGCCCAATTCGGATGGCTTCCCGACGGCTCGTTCGAATCCGTACGCGACTGGGCGATCCCACTGCCGACGAGCTGAGCATTGGCCGGCTCGGTTAGGACAATCTTCGTATCCGGACGTTCCTTACGCAGCGCTCGCGAGACCCCCGCCATGGTACCGCCCGTTCCATAACCGCTCACCCAATAGTCGAGACGGTCTCCCTCGAAGTCCGCAATGATTTCCCTACCTGTGGTATTTTCATGAATCAGGGCGTTGGCTTCGGTTTCGAACTGGCTAGCCAGAAACCAGCCGTTCGCTGCCGCCAGGTCCTTCGCTTTCTGGTACATGCCAAAGCCTTTCTCCGCCCGCGGGGTCAAGACAACTTTGGCGCCCAGGAAACGCATCAATTTGCGCCGCTCGATCGAAAAGCTATCGGCCATGGTGACGACGAGCGGGTAACCCTTCGCTGCGCAAACCATCGCCAGGCCAATACCGGTATTGCCGCTCGTCGCTTCCACGACGGTTTGCCCAGGCTGCAGAGCACCGCTCCGCTCGGCTTCTTCAATAATGCTGATCGCCAAACGGTCTTTGACCGAAGCCGCGGGATTGAAGAATTCCGCTTTCACGTAAAGGCGCACGTGGTCCGGAGCGAGGTTGTTAATTCGAATGCACGGCGTATCGCCGATGGTATCGATCACCGATTCGTAGAGACGTTTACGGCCGTTCGTGGAGCGTGATGATTCGTTAGTCATAATGATAATTTATTTTTAGAATGTTATTTCGAAAGCGCCTTAGCGCTGTAGGGGCAAAAGCATCGATCCTATTGCATAGAGGGGAGCCAACCCCTACATGAAAATTGGCCTGCGCTTCATATCGAGAGGATGGACAAGAGATCCCCTCACGGCAAGCCCGTAACGAGCTCGTTTCAGCTCCCCTGATTCGAGGAGCTAAATCGCCTTAACGCTCCCATTTTTCCAGTATTTGTTAATGCTCTCCTCTTGGGCTTTGATAGCCGCCTTGATATAAGCATCGGGGGCAGGCCGCTCACCGCCTCGATGGACGCGAGGACTATGAGCAGGCTCTCCTCCTTGCACTTCAAGCGGGTCAAGCGGGTCCTCAAATCACCCACAAAGTCGTCGCCATACTTCAAATATATATCCAGATGAAATATCTTAGTTAACAGCTAGAACACCGTTGGCCCGGTCAATCCGGTATCGCTTCATTAGGATCGATGTCCTCGCCTTCCCAATTGGCGATTCCGTTTTCATAAATGAGTACCCGTTTAGCGCTGCCCGGAGCCGGCGCTCGATTGATTTTGGGAAGCTGCTTTTTCAGTCTCCGTTTTGCCGAATCGTATTCGGGATTCAACGCCAAGTTAGTAAATTCGTTGGGATCGTTGACCATGTCGTAGAGTTCCTCCGATCCATCCGCGTAGCGAATGTAGCGCCAACGCTCAGTTCGCACGCCATGGTTGTCGCGATTGTGCGTCGTAATTGCTGGCCGACTTCTGGGGGCTTTCGCGTTCTTCAATTGAGGCAACAGACTGAGGCCTTCCAAATGATCGGGGACCTCCAAACCGCACAACTCGCTCAATGTAGGATACATGTCCAAGAGCTCCGCGGGGCGACCCGAACGCTGTCCTTTTTTCACCCCTGGACCCGAGAAAATTAGAGGCACCCGGGCGGAGCGGTCCCACAGGGTGTTCTTCCCGGTGATTTGCTTTTCGCCCAAATGATAACCGTGATCAGACCAAAGAACCACGATCGTATCATCTGCCAGATCGTTTCGCTCCAAAGCATCCAGCACACGGCCGACCTGGCTATCGACGAAACTCACGCTGGCGAGGTAAGCCTGCACGATCTTAATCTGCTCCCCCTCCTCTAGCAAAAACTTCTGCCGCGGCTCTGGAAGCTTCCAGTGAAGGTACCAGCTGAAACGCGGGGTGTCCGAGCGATCATCCAAAAGCATACGCGGCAGAATGACCTCATCTTCTGGATACATATCGAACCACTTCTGCGTCGCAAACAGCGGCACGTGAGGTAGAGCGAATCCCACCGCCATAAAAAACGGATCTTTCGGCTTCGAATCTAATTGTTCGATCGCCCAGCTCGCAGTCTTCCAGTCCTTGTGATCCGATTCCTCGTAGGGATAGACCGCCCAATCCATTCCAGGCCCTCCTCGAGGCGTATTAACCCGTTTCGTTTTCGGCCTCAATCCAGGTTGCGCTTTCGCCACCACATCGAACTCCGTCAACCCTGAGCTATTCCAATCTCTCCCATGGTAGATTTTTCCCCCGGTATACGTTTTGTAACCCGCCTTCGAGAAATGCTGCGGCAAGGTTACGAGGTCCTTTAATTCATCGACCTGGCGAAACCAGGGAGCTAATCCGTAGACACCAGTGGTCGAGGGCCGCAGTCCAGTCATCACGCTTGTCCGCGATGGATTGCAAATGGGAGCCTGACAATGAGCATTGGTAAACAAAGTCCCCCGTTCCGCCAACGCATCAATATTGGGAGTCTTCACCTGCGGATGACTATCCAAGCAACCCACCCAGTCATTCAAATCGTCAATCGCGATGAAGAGTACATTGGGCTGAGCGCCGTGAATGAAAGCAAGATTCGCGAGCAAGAAAGATAAGGTAAGTAGAAAACGTTTCATGAAATTGGGTTTCGTTTGATAAAATTGGAATTTTTATAAATTTGAATTGTAGGGCGGGTCGCTGACCCGCCAATCGAAAAGAGGCGTCGCCTCAGCGAGACGACCTACAGTCTGGTTGTTCAAATCGCATGCTTTCCGAGGAAGACCTCGAACCTTCGGGCCAGGAACAGTCCGCGATAAAGCCTGGCATCGGAACCATTGAATTTCCTATCAACAAGCTGAGGCGGCGGTTTCTGCGCCTAAGAGATTGTTTAATAAGTCGAAAATTGTTGCTGACCCCGCGACTGCGGGGATCTAACGATGTAGGAGCGATCTCCAAAAACGTCTTCAACAAATCATTTTTTCGAAATACAATAGAAGAAGATCAACGTATGAAACCAAACGACTCAAGACTCACGGTGATCACCTTCCTTTTGACCTGCTCGCTTGCTTCCACCGCTTTCGCCCAAAATGCCAAAGAGACGGTTCCATCCTCAACAAACGCAGAGCGCCCCAGTGTGCTTTTTCTGAATATTGATGATTGGAACGACTGGAACAGCGTGCTCAAGGGCCACCCCCAGGCGATCACGCCAAACCTCGAGCGCTTTGCCGAACGAAGCATCACTTTCACCCGGGCGATCTGTTCCTCGCCTGTCTGCTTTCCCTCCCGAACCTCTCTCTTCTCCGGTCTGCACCCCTCGCGCACCGGCGCGAAGTCCAATCCGAATGGTGGCAACCGATGGCGCAGCTACGTTCCCGATGCGACCACCCTGCCAAAACACCTCAGCGCTCACGGGTGGACGACCGTTGGCATCGGCAAAAACTTCCACAACGGAGACGAGGTTGAATTCGACCAGTACACCCGTCGCAACAGGGAACCCAAGCCCATCCTGGAAACCTATCGAAATATCAACAGCTCCGGACGCTGGGGCGTGGCCTCCGTGCCGACCAGGGAAATGCCCGACTACCTTTCCGTGAGCAAAGGGATCCACGTTTTGGAGAAGTTTCCCAATCCCCTCTTTCTCTCCCTCGGTATCTACCGACCTCACGTGCCCTGGGTCGTTCCGCAGGAATACTTCGACCGGCATCCCCTGGAGAACCTGATCATGCCCGAGCACGAGGAAGATGACCTCGACGACCTGCCAGAGCGCTTCAAGTCCATGGCTCACAACGAAGCCAAGTTCGGCCCCGGCTATCATGACAAACTCGAGGCCAAAGGCTATGACAAGGAAAAGGTCCAGGCCTATCTCGCCTGTGTGAGCTTTACCGACGAACAGGTCGGCCGGATACTAGACGGCTGGTATGCAAGCCCCCACGCCGAAACAGGTTATGTCGTCCTCTGGAGTGACCACGGTTATCAACTGAGCGAGAAAGAGGGCTGGTCGAAAATGAAACCCTGGTATGACTCGGCCCGCGTGAACCTCATGATCGCCGGCCCGGGCCTCGCCAAAGGAGTATTCTGTGACAAGGCGGTGTCTCTGCAGGACCTCTACCCCACAATGGTCGAGTTGCTGCAAATGCCCGCACCGCCTCAATCACTCGACGGCAACAGTCTGGTGCCTTTGCTCATGAACCCACAGGCCGATTGGGACAAACCCGTTCTGATGTCGAGCGAAGCCGATGGCATCCGGTACGACGTGGTTCTATCCAATGACTACCGTATGACCCGGTTCGCCACGGGCGAAACCGAACTCTACCAACTCGATAGCGATCCTCACGAATTCACCAACTTAGCCAGCAACCTCGAGCACGCCGAGATCATAGCCAAACTGAGCCAGTATTTAAGTTTACAATACACGAAACCGGACGAAAACGGATGGCTGGAAGCCGAAGTGCTCCCCCACCAAACTTCATCCGATTATGGCCAACGCGGTAACTTTCACTATCCTAAAGATCGCGCCGGAGCCTCCCACGGCAAGGTGGTTTGCGCCGACCTGCGCATGGGCGCGGGCAGCTACCTCGAATTCGTGATGAAGATCGAACAAGCGGGCGATTACGAGCTCTCGGTCGCACTCTCTGCAGAAGGCCCCTACTCTCTCTCCACCGCGGCCGTTGTCGACGATGCCCTCCAAGCTGACGCTGGATACCCGATGAAGGAACTGCTTAGCATCGAGGAAAGCCAGGCTGGCGTTTTCGAGCTCGTTTCGGCAGGCTCAGTCCGCTTTGATCAAGCCGGCTTACATCTCCTGCGCTTTAGCTCCGAAGTCGAAAAGCAGATCCTGCAGATCGACCGGATACAAATTTCCAAAATAAATACCCTATGAATCGTCGCCAATATATTAAACGCCAAGTAGCCGGAACGGCCATCCTAGCGGCTTCCGGCCTCGTACACAAAGCGAGCGCTCAAAACCTGCCCTCTCCCGACCCGGACAACCATGACATTCTGGATGTCGATGTGCTCGTCGTAGGGGGCGGCTCTGCGGGTCACGTCGCCGCCATTCAAGCGGGCCGCATGGGAGCTAAAACGGTATTGCTCGAACGCAATTCTCAGTTGGGAGGAACGACCACCACTGGAGGGGTCAATTTCCCTGGCCTCTTTCATGCCTGGGGGAAGCAATACATTTCCGGGATCGGTTGGGAGCTGGTCGCGAAATCGGTTGAGATCGATGGTAAAGAGCTACCGGACTTTTCCAAAGTACCGAAAAGCCATCCTCAGCACCAAGTGCGCATCAACGCACAGCTATATGCCTTGCTGGCAGAGGAGGCCTGTTTGGATGCCGGGGTATCCCTGGCCTACTATCAATTTCCCAAAAAGATCGAAGAAACCTCAAACGGCTGGCTCGTCGACGTAGTGGGACAAGGGGTACAGTATCAATTACGCTGCCGCCAAATTGTTGACTGCACGGGTGGCGCTTCCGTGGTCGGCATGCTGGGCCTCGAACGTTCGTGGAGCGACGTTCGCCAGCCCGGAACGCAAATGGTTGTCTTCACGGGATTCGACCAAGCAGTTGTGCAAGAGAATAAGAAGCTCATTCAAAAGATGTACGACGAAGCGATTGCAAACGGCAAACTCCAGAAAGGGGATACATGGAAAGGCAATGCGATGCGGCCGATCCAGGGAGCTAGCGGCAGCAACCACATCTTCGGCGCCGACTCCTCCACCGCCGCCACTCAAACCCAAACCAACTTAGCCGGTCGGAAGCACGTCCTGCGCATGCTCAAGTTCCTTAAGACAATACCCGGGGGCGAAAACGCCACCATCGATAGGATGATGAACGAAACCGCCAGTCGTGAAACCTTCCGCATCATTGGAGAAACCACGCTCACCGTTAACGATTACACTTCGGGCAGGATTTTTGACGACGCCTTATCCTACTCGTTTTACCCGATAGATTTGCATGATGCGCACGGAGTTAAACCCAAACCGCTTGCTCATGGAAAAGTGCCCACCATTCCGAGGGGCGCTCTCATTCCGAAGGGCTCGAAAAATATCATGGTCGCAGGCCGCTGTTTATCCAGCGATCGACTGGCCAACTCGGCTGCACGCGTTCAAGCCTCTTGCATGGGCATGGGACAAGCCGCAGCCGTCACCGCTGCCCTAGCCGCCAAATCCGGTGTGACGCCGATCGAAGTTCCTCTCGAAAAAATTCGCGAGGAACTGAAAAAGCACGGGGCGATCATTCCACAAGGAGCCAAGGCCTAGATCCTAGATGAGTCGCAAGCGCAGTACCGTTTCCCTGTTAGTCGCATTTAGCTTCATCGTGTTGGCGGTGACGGGAGTCCTCGCGTTCATCCTGCCCTTTTCGATTAAAATCGTCGGTTTGCATGCCTTAATGGGCTTCGTCTTTGTCGGCCTGATAGCGCTGCATGTATTCAATAACTCTGGACCATTGTCTCGCTACCTTCGGAGCCCTCTGGTCTGGGCTACTCTGTTGGCAGTATTTCTTTGGGTCGCCGTTTTCATTTGGCAGCCTACTCCGATTCGAACCGTTCTCCGGTTGAGCGGCAATTTAGGTCCCGCAATCGACCGCTTCGAGGTCACAGACACAGGCATGCGCTACCAGTACGTTCCCGATCCCCGTTATCGGATGGCTCTAAACGTTCGCAAGGGTCCTGCCTTCGATCCGGCCGATCCACCTCTATTCGCCATCTGGCTGGAGAATGCCTCTCAATACCACATCAAGACTCTCCATACGCCGCAGAATCCTACGGACGCCTCAACCGCATTGCCCTACTGGGATTTTAAACGACGCGGTTGGGAAGAAGCCAAACGCGACGCCGAAGCCTCCGGCAAAGGACTCGCTGAGGAGCTCGAAGTCGATGCGCTCTCCGGCGCCTCGGAGAACAGTTCCTTTGATCCGGCCGACTACATTCTTCCAGAGAACACCGACGAATCCCTGCCCTTCCGCCTGCTCATCGAGATCGACCAACCGGACGACAACCAGGCATCGCTCGTCCACGCCGTCGAAATCGACAACGCCGATCCGAGCGCCTTCCAATTGCTCGATCTCGTCGGCTACCCAAAACAGGAAGAAGACGATGAAGACGGCAACGAAACGTGGGCCCTCTACTTCGTGAACGAAAACTTCGACTCGTCCCTCGACTTGATAGACAGCGCCCTGCTCACCATTGAACGTGAGTTGAAATCAAATGAGTAGATCAATTCTCGCCTAAAGGGTTCGCTAGCTTCTCCAAGACGGACCTCAGCTGGCCGGACGGTCTATTCGACTACCTAGCAGGCATACGCTATCTGCACTGGCTCCCTCGTTCTCCGAATCCAATCTAAAAATGGCTCGCAGTCCATGAAGCCTGACCTAGGGTCGGGAAAGATGAAAAAGACCCCACTAATGTTAGCCGCCCTGCTGATCCTTGCACCCCTTGGAAGTCTGGCTTCAGATTTCGAGTCACTGCTTCCAGGTGCAAATGAAATTCAGATCGAACACGATGGTCTATCCAGGAGACTTATCGTTACGACTCCAAAGACGTTTAATCGGGAAGCCACTTACCCCATTCTTCTTTGCTTCCATGGCGCAGGAGGGAAAGCGGACGGTCAGAGCAAGCGGTGGAGTCCGCAGGCTGATAAGCGTGGCCTCATTGTGATCAGTGCAGAATCCATTCGACCGCTCGCCAAATGGAACTTTAAGCAAGACTTCCATAATGTGAATTACGATGATGTCGGATTTGTTTCTAGTGTAGTTGAAATGCTCATCGAGCAGAAGATCGCCGACAGTAAATCTATCTATGCAACCGGGCACTCCAGCGGAGGTTTGTTTTGCTACCGTCTAGCCAAAGAAACGAACCTCTTCGCTGCCGTTTCTCCTATGAGTTGCGGCATGGCTAAGGACGCGCATGAACCCGACGAAAACACGAAACCAATTTCGATCCTGCAAGTCATCGGCGATAAAGATAAAAGCTTCCTTGGCTCCACCGATGCGAGAATAACCATGTACTCCGCGGAGGAGCGTATCGAGATTTGGCGTACATTTAATCAATGCGATCCTGACCCAGTCGTTAAGAAAAAAGGAGAAGAGATCGCTTGGTACACCTATACCAATCCGGACGGCATCGAAGTGGTCTATTGCAAAGTCAAAGACCAAGAGCATCACATAAGAATGGATCTCCGAGACAGTGCAGACGCGATTGCCATAGACTTTCTGCTCAGGCATAAACGGATATAAAAACTGCTACGCAGCTGGCTGAATGAAGTATATGAAAGGACACTTATCATGCTGGGCTACCTGCTGGTTTCTGCGCCTAAGAGACTGTTAAATAAGTCAAAAATTGCTCTGCTGACCCGACTTGTCGGCGGTTGCCCTACCTAATTGTAGGAGCGGGTTTACCCCGCGATTTTTCATTTTTATGGTATAGACACGCATTATCGCGGTCCACGCTTAGCGGGACCGCTCCTACAATTAGGCAGCAGAGCAATTTTCGACTTATTTAACAGGCTCTAAGGTTTTTTATGCTTCATGAAAAAATCCACGATCA
>JAPKDW010000439.1 GCA_028822375.1 Opitutaceae bacterium
ATTCATACGTCCTGAATAGCCATTTCCAACGATTTCACGCTTAAAAGAAGCAAATATGAGTTCATCCGCTCACCCCAATATTTTATTCATCATCACCGATCAGCTTCGAGCGGACTGCATTGCCGCTCTGGGAAACTCCCAGATAAAGACTCCCAATATTGATCGACTGGTTCACGAAGGCACCACTTTCGATCGCTGCTATACGCCTAGCCCCGTTTGCTGCCCCGCCCGCAACTCCCTAACCTCCGGCCTACCGCCGCACATCACGGGATGCGTTGACAATGTCGATTGCTCGGAGAAAAAACCGAGTTTCATAGAAGGCCTCGTCGACAAGGGCTATCAGGCCCACGGCATCGGCAAAATGCACTTTTCTCCCAAACAGGGAGACTGGGGGTTTTCCAGTCGCGACATTTCCGAAGAGCTACCCGAAGAAGACGATCAAGACGACTATCGAGATTTTCTCTCCGACCAGGGATATGATCACGTGATCGATCCTCATGGTTTGCGCAGCGAATACTACTACCTGCCGCAGCCTTCACAAGTTCCCGAAAAGCTGCACCACAGCCATTGGGTTGCCGACGGAAGCATCGATTTCCTCGAGAAACGCGACCCCTCCAAACCGTTTTTACTTTGGAGCAGCTTCATCAAGCCGCACCCGCCATTCGAAAGCCCCAACCCGTGGGGACGCCTCTATCGCATGCACGAAATGGACGAGCCGCTCCTCGCCGAAGGCAGCGAAGAGCACTGGACCTTCTGGAACAAGGTTCAGAACCGCTATAAGTACGTCGACAACGTTGCGAGCAACCGCAACCTGGCTCGCTCCATCAAAGCCGCCTACTACGGAACGATTTCATTCGTCGACTACAACATTGGCAGAATTCTCGACGCGCTCGGTAGCGAGATCGACAATACGCTAATTGTATTCACCTCCGATCACGGCGAACTGCTCGGAGACTTCGGATGCTACGGGAAACGATCTATGCTCGACCCTTCCGCTCGCGTACCGATGATCGCTCGCCTGCCCGGCTCCTTCCCCGACAACCACCGCTGCGACACCCCCACGACCCTGCTCGACCTATTTCCTACATTCATGTCCTTTGCAGGATCGCCCGATGAACGCCCTAGCGACGAAGGCATCAGCTTAATGGAAGCCATGGACGATTCGAACAAAGACCGAATCGTATTCAGCCAATTTTCCCAAAACCATCTCGGCCTCTACATGACAGCCAACCGAAAGTGGAAATACATCTACAGCGCTGCTGATGACAAGGAATGGCTTTTCGACCTCGCCAACGACCCCTACGAAATCGTAAACCGAAAAGACGACCCATCCTGTCTCTCTCAACTCCAAGTCCTCAAGGAAGCCTCTATCCAACGCTTTAAGACAGATGGATACCTCAACCCGCTAGACGGAGACGACTGGAAGCATTTCACTCCGCCAGTTCCACCCGCCCCCAACTCGGACGACGGACAGCTCTTCCAAGATCCCGATGCCCTCGAAAAGCAAATCGAAGCCCTCGGAATCTACGCCCGCTCCACTGAATTCACCAAAGACAAACGCTTCGGTTTACTCGAACGACTCTTCGACGCATCGCGCCAAGACACAGAATCGCTCCCCAAACCGAAGCTATAACTCGACGCCAAGGACCCCTACCCCATCCTGCCAATCGGCCAAAGCCCAACAAGCCACCTCCAGACTGCCTGCCATAAAACAGGGTAAGCTTACCATTTTTTATGGCAGGCATCTAATATAGCATCCCCAAGGCAAGCCCCGAAGCATTAGAAAGGTAGCGACGAAGACCCCGACTCGTCGACGGCTCTCCTGCCTAATTGTAGGAGCGGGTTTACCCCGCGATAATGCGTGTCTGTACCATAGAAATGAAAAATCGCGGTCCACGCTTAGCGCATTGGCGTCAACTTAACTGAAATCGTCTAAAAACCACCCCGACGTGTCGA
>JAPKDW010000158.1 GCA_028822375.1 Opitutaceae bacterium
TAACCAACAAACCGGCATTTGCATAATGCATTCATTATATATTGACATCAAGCTATTAATCCTAACGATGCACCTATGTCCACGACTCAGAACAACAAAGGCGAACACCTCTTTCTCGTCCTCTACAAGGCGAGCAAAGCAGTAGAAACCTACGATAACCGAAGTATCGGAGAATTAGGATTCTCCAGTATCTCCGATTTCGCGGTTCTCGAGTATCTCAAGACCAAGGGGCCTCAACCCGTCAACACCATCGGTCAGTCGATGATGCTTACAAGTGGTTCTATGACAACTGCTGTAGACCGAGCCCAGAAGAACGGTTACGTGACAAGAGAGCGAGATCCCGACGACGGGCGCGTTGTCAATGTCGCTTTAACTGACAAAGGCCGCGAGGCCATCGACAACGCTTTCGAAACCCACGCTGCCAATCTAGAACGGCTCTTCAGCGTTTTCGACAAAGAAGAAAAAACTGAGTTTGTAAGACTCATGAAAAAGATCGGCAAAACAGCCGAGGCTTTGAATCTCTAACCAACCGAACTGTCACATTTTTATCACGCACCATCATCTTGATATCAAGCTTTTAATAAAACCTAATGCAATGTCACGATGCTGGTTGCTCTATTAACGGTTCACTGCGGCGCATTCTTCGCTCCAAATGGAATGGTATACCCGCTCATTCTTGTCCTAGCTAGCATAACGCTCATAATCTAAGGCGGTGGAGCCTGGTCCATCGACCAACGTATTGCCGCATCAGAATAATAATCTAAAAAGGTAGCGGCTGATCTCCGAGCGGCCATCAAAATCGCTGAACGATTACATTGTTCAGTGGCTACCCGAAGGTCAGCTACGATCAAAGATAAATTCAATATCCATAAAACCATGACAACCACTACTCGCAAAGAATACACTCTCGATATCTATAAGCCTGAACAACAGGGTTCAGGCGCCTTCGACGGCGGAAAGATAACGGAAATCAAACCCATCCCCTTTCCACAAGAACCTGGCGGAGCCAAACGAACCGGTCCCCTACTCTATTGGGCATGGGCATCGGCGAAAGGCGACGGCATCATCGGCATGCACCCTCACAAAGGTTTTGAAATCATTTCCTACGTTATGGAAGGCAGTGTTGGCCACACGGATACGGCGGGCAACAACCGCCGCGTATCCGCTGGTGGAATTCAAGTCATGCAAACCGGTTCAGGAATATCACATCGCGAGGAGATGTACGGCGAGCGCACGGAGTTCTTCCAAATCTGGTTCGAACCGAATATGGAAACCGCTCTCAAAAAAGCGCCTGTTTACTCGGAGTTCGAGGACAGTCAATTCCCGAGAACGACTATCGATTCCAATACGATCGTAAAACATATCGTCGGTCCAAATGGCGCGGCCCAAATTGATGCGCCCATCGAATGGAACGAAGTGACTATTGAAACCAACGGTCGTTACTCGATTGCAATCGACCCGAAATCTCTAGCCGCTATGGTACTAATCGAAGGCGAAGCCCAACTCGAAATCGAAAGCGAATCGAAAACGCTCAATCGTAGAGACTTCGCTTTTCTCAAAACTCAAGACCCCATTCAACTCACAATCTCAACCGGCGAGTCCAGCGCTCGATTCGCCATCATTACCGCTCCATTGGATCCAGGATACCCTCTCATCAGAATCTAACAAAGGAACGGGCTGCGCACGCATACCGACTTCATCAAAACCATGGCTCTAGGCGCTGATGGAGTAGCCCTTGCCAACTCTCCCATGCAAGCCATCGGCTGCGTCGGAGCTCGAATTTGCAATACCAACAATTGCCCCGCCGGAATAGCCACCCAAAAACCCGAGCTCCGCAAACGACTCGATGTCGCCACAGCCGCGTATCCTGTACAAGAATGCAAGCCAGTAGCTACGCGAGGAACTCGCATGGACTCTCTTTTGCAAACCCGCCTACGGTTTCGTCAAAACAAACAACACAATCACCGCTACCAACAGCAATCCCGCCAGGACCAATCGATTCCTAGGATTCTTTTGCTTGAGTGGCGCATTCTCTTCCCCCGGCAAATCCAATCCATCGTAAGCCGTCTCTTCATTCCATCCGGAATCCGAACAACTCCCGCATTCCTTGCAAGACGACGCGCCGGCCGCTACAAATTCACCACAGTTTGGACAATCGCCTGGAGGAGAAAACGTGCTCATAAAAAGAATCGTGCCAAAAGCCTGAATCGAGATCAATAGCCAATACTTAATCAGACAGAACACAATACAACCGCATAATTCTCACTACGGTGCTTGTATTGAAACACTTAAACCAAAAGATGTCAGGGAAGCACAAAGAAAGTCAGCCCTTGATGTTTGTTTTCTCAGGTTCATCAGAGCCGAACATACTCTCCACGTACTCCTCGGGCAACGGCTGTGTCAACTTAGAGACACCCCAGGTGACCCCACAGAGACGAGCTCTCCAATGGCGGCGCAGGAGAATGGATTGGGACTTTCGGTTGCCAGCCAGCGAATGACTCCGGAAAGTGGGTAGGTAGACTCTGGGCCGACGATATTGCCAAGAATGCCACTATGAAGCGTTATGAAAGTGGTCATGCCGCATATCATCCCGGCGTACGCGCCGGCCTTGGTGACACCACGCCAAATGGCTCCCATAACTAGTGGGCCGGCAAAGGCCGCCATCATACCTCCGGATCCAATCCACACCAGCAGAGCAATGTTCTTGTTCTGAAGCGCCCAAGCCATAAACATGCACATTATTAGAACGCCGACAGTACTCCAGCGGCTGATAAGAAGAACTCTGCGATCAACCTCTTCGTCGCTTAAATGCGAGTGAAAGGCCGGCACAATCGAGCGGCGGTAAATGTCGTTAGCCAAAATCTGAGAACTGGACACCACGAGTCCGTCCGCAGTCGACATGATCGCCGCTAGAATACCAATGCCAATTAGGGCTGCAAACCATGTTGGGAACAATTCTATAAAGAGAGCTGGTAGAGCTTCATTCGCTGTTCGGCCCGGCATCAAAAGTTCGTCGCCAAGAATCGCTCGAGCCAGGATCCCACCCAGGCCCAAGAGGCCGAGGGTCAATCCAACGCCAAATGCCAGTTTGACGAAACGATAACGGTCGTTGTCGTTCTTAAGTGCCCACAGCTTGTTGCCAATGTGTGGCAGTAAGCCCAGCGGAATATGTGCCAGCAAAATGGCAACGATTGACCACCACGAGTGGAAAAGAGGGGTGCTGGTATTCAAGAGGCCAACCAAGTCCTCGTCTTGCTGTCCGATGTTTTTGAAAATGCCTGACATGCCACCATCGACGCCGACACCAAAAACAAAAATCGTCAACAGAGCTACCAGGAGCATCATGAAACCCTGCACACCATCGGTGAGAATGTCGGCATGCGCACCTCCGAGAACGACGTAGATCAAGAGCACCACGGTGGTGATAATCAAAGCCCACATTGAATCAAGACCGAGCATGGTCTCAAACATCAATACATTTACCGGCTCGTGTTAGATGGTCACAAAGTCGTGAAAGAAGAAGTCATTCTCCGCGAATCCGGCCGCGTCCGTGATATCAAAACCGCCCCAGACGGATCGATTTATGTTCTCACCGACCGCCGCGGTATGATCCTGCATCTGACTCCGGAGAACAACGAATAACGAACCCCCGGGGCAATCTCCGAGGTATTCTAATGGTAGCGACCGATCTCCGAGCGGTCATTCCTGTCAAAGTAGCTGAACAACTTCGTCGGTTCACTCACCGCTTGGCCTACAGCGCCATCGCAAAGCGAAGGCGTGAAGGCAGACCAGCCCTAGCGCAAGACCGGGCTTACTTCGCACGTTTCCAGGCTCAACTTAACCGCTTGATTGTTCATGAAAGCGCATGATTCCGTCTGCTTGGGCTTTGAGGGCGGCTTTGATGTAAGTCTTCGCTGGAACGCCACTCACTTCGCTGATGGATTCTTCTATAATCCCCCTACCCGCTTCTTTGGTTTTCAGACTGGTGAGCTTTAATCGCAAATTGTCCAAAAAAACATCCCCATAACGCAAATACGCGTCAAGCATCGCAAACCGCGCGCCCGTTGGGTTATTGAAGTTGAGCCATACCTTAGGATTCGTCCGCTTTTTAAAGGTTTCGCGCTCCTCGCCAGGGTTCCAGTTTAGCGGATCCATTTCCTCCCCCATCAGGTTCCGGTTCGATTCAAACCGCTTCACCACATAAAAATCATAAATCTCCTTCAAGCCGTATATCTCCAACGCGATTACGTCGTTTAGGAAATTGCATATCATTGGATCAAACCATTCGCGATCAGTCACACGGTAGCTCCGATCCTTCATGTGCTTAAGCAACTCACCCGCAATTCTCCCTCTAAAACGCGTAGCCCGTTTTGCTCCCCAGGAAAAGGGATCATACAAGTAGCTCATATTCTTCACGATCAATCGTTGCAAATGATCGATCTGCTCCTGCTCGTCTCTATCACTGTAAACGATTATAGGATACGAAACTTTGACTTCTCTAAAACTCGACGTACTAATATTGGTCGGCAGGCCGTCGCTAATATGAAACCCCCTATTCGTATCCAGATTCAACCCCTGCCATTTATTAACCCGTCTAAATCTTTTTCGCGTGCGGATATTCACTTCCCATTCCGTTAAAACGCGGCGTTCCCAATCGAGCGTTTCTGGATTGAATCGAAGGTTCTTCGCGCGCTCATTATCGCGAAGCGCAATCGCTTGCAGCTCATCTCGATGCCATACGACAAGTTCTTTGATTTGAAAGAACGGCTCCTCTCTTAATCGGGCAAGTATCCTTCGCTCTTTCAAGAACCACGAATCATCCTCGACCCTAAATCGCTTAATCCCAAACGATTCCGCCAAATCGCCAAGCTTCTTAGTGTGCTCAATGCCTTTCGTCATATGAACCTCCATGTGCTTCAGCTCTAAAACGAGCAGCATTGTGTGGAGTCCCCCCATTATTTTTGGGAAACTCGCATTGATCGCCTTCACCACGTCATTCGATCGGTGGTAACGCTTTCCAGTCATACCGTCGATTACATCGATATCTCCACCGTATTTCGCGTAGGCTTCGAGCTCTATGAGAAAATTCGAATTGTCGCCCACGCCAGCTTCGGAAAGCACGGACTGAGACCATACCGCGGTAGGTATCGACAAGATTAGCAGCAACGAAAAAGCCGCTTGTTTAGCGCGAGCAGAGAAGTGAAGCATCTGGAGGTTTTTAACAAAGAGTACAAGCGGGTTGGATACCTGAAATCCATAATGGGGCAATTCACGCTGTACAAAGCAAGCAATTTTTCACCCACCCAAAACACCCGCCTGTCTATGGCACAGACTTTTCTGGAATAAATCATCCCCGGCCCAACCGCTTCCATCCTTAGAACTACGCCGAGTCAAGAGCCCCGAGGTATTTTAAAGGTAGCGACCAACGTCAGAAACTAAGCCAGCTTCGAGGTATTTGCCCGAAGGGAATTAAAGCCTCAAGAGATCACGAGGCAAAAATTAACCCCATGGTATCGCTTTCCGAAATTAAAATTGCTGCGACTCCTTGAAACGCACGCACTAGTAACATAATTTCGCGGAAATGAGGACCCAAACTCCCCTACCGTTACTTCGTATTTCGCTTCTACAGCGGTTCAGGCATTTCGGTGCGCCAGTTCTGGTAAAGGGTTTGTAGTGAATTGACAATTTCAGGATACCTCTTCGCTAGATCCGTCGCTTCGGACGAGTCTTTGTTTAAATCGTACAGTTTGAGCTTTTGTCGCTTGCCGATTAGCTTCCAATTGCCCTTTCGAACTGCCCATCCCATTTTCTCGTCGCCGGTATCCCAATACAGTACATTGTGGTGGGGATGATCTTTTCCCTTGAGAAGCGGAAGAATGCTCTTGCCGTCGAAGTCCTTCGTTTCAGGGGGTGACTCGTTCAGCGCGTCTAGGACGGTGGGAAGAATATCGAAAGAGATGATGGGCGTATCGATGACGCGTCCACCCCTGAACTGACCGGGCCAGCTAACCATTCAAGGGGTGCGGATTCCCCCTTCGTAAAAGCTGTGCTTGAAATCGCGCAGAAGCCCATTGTCGGCATCCATAGCAGAAGCACTGCCGTTGTCGGTCAGAAAGAAGAGCAGTGTATTTTCCCAGATATCTTCGTCTTTCACCTTCTTGACAACAGAACCGACTCCGTCGTCGAGATGCCTGAGCATTGCCATGAGGGTAACTCGCTCTTCCGAAAGGTGCGGGTATTTCGTTTAGTAGAAATCAATGTCTTCTTGAGCCGCTTGGGCGGGTGCGTGAACAGCATTGTAAGCGAGGTAGAGTCATTTTCCTTTTAAAATTCTGCAATGCTCCCTTCCACCGTTTCCTCAATTACAGTACTCGCTCGACATAACCCTGAAATTTGAGATTTGATACGCTGCATTCTAACTACGCCCAGGATACGCAAATCGAATTTAGAATCTGCCTTCATGGGCAACCCACCCCAAGCACTACACCAACCGAACCGAAAACATTGAATTTACAATCGACAAAAAATGCCGTCGCTCCGTTCTTGGGGTTGTTGCTTGCCGCTTGCGCGAGCATCGACTCTCAAGACACCGAACAATACATCTTTCTGGAGGAAGCGGATGCCCTATTCATCGAATTCAATCACTCGAGGAATCCGCTCTACGAATCGAGCATGCCTGAGCTTGCAGACAACATGGAGAAAGATCGACGACAGGACTTTACGCAAGTGATGCAAGAGTTGCTCCACGATTACCAACTTCCGATACAAACTTATGTCTTAGGAAAACGGGAAGAGCCTGGCGATGGTCCGGTTCTGAAAATCTACGCCATGCGATTCGAACAGGATCGAACCGGCGATTTGGTCGCCACGATTCGAGCCGGGCTAACCAAGCATGGAGAACTGAATACACTAGGAACTTACAGCCAGCGTGTCACACCCCCGGCAGGTGCGAATCGTCAACGAATGGATGAGGCTTTTCGCGATGTAATTCGCAAACCCCTACGAATAATGATGGACGACTTGTTTAGGCATTTTCCCACCCCAGAGGAGAGAAAAAGCGTAAACGCGCCCCTAATCGGAATCGGCGAAAACTAGCTTCGCCTAATCCTTTTACCTGATTTCCAGCGGCTTCTCATTGGTTAGAGGAACAGCCAAAAGAGACGATTATTCATTCCAGGGGGAATCTTTAAAACAGATAATTGTTCCAACTATTGAATACGTATCTTCAAATTCGATTGGATTAAGTTATCAACGCACCAAATCACGCGCCCAGTTCTAGTGTAGCGCTGGTCACGCTTAGCGTGGATCACACCGCGTAGTTCGAGAGGGATTTGGTATCGCGACACGGTGCAAACGCCAGCCCTACTATTCTCGAGTTATTAGACACTCTCGAAGAGGCTAATCGATTATGGCATCCTCGTCCAGTGCATCAATCCACAATTATCTCGCAACTCTACAACTCTAGTTTACCCGCTAGTCAAGATGTCGAAAAAGCCAAAGGCGATCATCACCGCCGCTGCGGCTTGCGTGATCTGATCGAATCGACCGCCCGTCCCATCGCCGAAACGAAAGATGCTCCAATCCGCCGCAGTCTAGCAACCGGATCGCCGGTGATACTTGCCCGACCAAAGCATAACGATCGAAACGAAGAGAATCACATGCCCTTCGAAATTGATGAAAAAGCCCTGCGGTCCCATCAGATGGAAATCGACACAACTACCGCCGTACCCGACATATCGAGAAACTGAGTCGTACCGGAAGTCCCCAAAGCCCAGAAAGGCATCTTCTTTCCCCCGACGATATACTCCTCCAGATTGCCGGAGGATTTCCGCTTCAATTAGATGCCGACAGCACTCAAGGTGAGGAGATAAGCTGCAATGGGGATGAGGTCGAAGGTATTGAGATAATCGCTCATAGGGGTGAATGGGAGTACTATTCGCTGCAAACTCCAGCAAACCTGATCATCCCATAGAATAAATAAAAGTCCACAAACCAAGATTTGCATTACCCGTTAACCGAGCGCTCCGGCCCTCGCTCGGCTAACGAGCATACCCCCATCACGGATACGAAAGAGCCATAGTTATGGCAAACCTCGCCACGAAGCGGTTTCAGCGACGCAGGAGCGATGTTAATGCATAAGAATGAAATTAGATCCAAATTGAGCCGGCACCGAGCTTAATCGGGAATTTACCACTATGGACCCGGTGTATCTAGTCGAGCCACACTCGCGCCAGAATAAATCTCTACTTACGGACGCCCTATTCATTCCCTATAATTGCGTCAATCAATGAGTACCCTAATAAATAAGGGCAAAAGGGGTGCACTCGATTGATTGACCGTCCTACGCTATTGTTTCGAATAGCTTCTAGAGCACTCCACTTTGAGCGAGGCGTTTCCGCAATGGAAGCAGGCGGGGCCTTGGCGGTTGCAGCGAATAACGGTACAATCATATCGACATAGGCAATATCTCAATGATATCGACGCGCATGACTAAGACCGCTTCGACCGGAAAAACGATAATTGCATACAAGCAGGATGCAAACTCAGTAAAGGGCCTCAAAGCGGGTCGGAAAAGCGGTAGCGGAATTCAAGTGATTGCCCGTGCTGCCACAATCCTGCGCTCGCTGGAAAATGAAAAGGATGGATTGAGCCTAGGGCAAATCGCCAATCGGGTCGACCTGCCCCGTTCCACGATTCAACGCATCGTCAATGCTTTGACTGAAGAGAATTTATTGATCAGGGCGACTCCCAATGCACGGGTCAAGCTGGGGCCTTCCATTCTCCGCCTCGCAGCAAATACCGATTTTGATTTCGCGGCCCATGTGAGACCACACCTTGAAACACTGGCGCAGCGCACGGGTGAGACCGTGGATCTATCCATACAGCGCGAAGACAAAATGGTCTTCATTGATCAGATTACAGCCAATCACCGTTTGAGCGCCGTTTCAGCTGTAGGTAAAAGTTTTCATATGTTTAGCTCAGCTCATGGAAAGGCTGCGCTCGCGTTGCTGGAAGAAGATGAAATAAGGCGGCTTTTGGCCGGCAGTCTAGCAAAGAAAACCCCTAATACCATTACCAATGTATCCGACCTGATAACGCAATTAGCGAAAACCAGGAAGACTCAGATTGCCATCGACAACGAAGAGCATACTCAGGGTATTTGCGCCATTGGCACCGCTTTTCGCGATCCTCTGGGCCGGGTTTTTGCGGTCTCGGTACCCGTTCCTACCATTCGATTCATTAAATCCAAAAAGCTGATTATTCAGGCCCTGACTGATTTACGAGAAAACCTGCTACCTTCGCTCGCCGACTGAAAGCTCCCCATCTCCTCTATATGTCGGTTTCACAGATTTCGGTAAGTATTTTCGTCTCACATTATGATTCCGATAACTTGACATGCGGTACATAAGAGTGGTACCTAACACAAATTAACCATCAAAGCGCTGCACCATTCACGGCAGAGCAAAAGCAAAGACCAATATTAGCATCTGGTCCCTGGCGATATTCAGAATTAGATTTGCTAGGTTGTGTAATTCAATAAAGAAGAAATTCGTGTTGCTCTCAAAAAAATCATTTATCTCAACATACGCCTTCGTCACGCTGATATCCATGGTTGGATGTTCCGGACCTGAATCCAATCAAGAGACGATCCGCTTAACGGTCGTGGATGGTTACCCTACCCAATCTTTGTGGGTGAGAGAGTTTATCGACTACTATATTCCTGAAGTCAAAAAGCGCTTGGCTGCCAAAGGGGACATCCAAATCAAGTGGAATCAGGCTTGGGGCGGGCAAATTACCAAAACGCGCAATGTGCTTCCCGGACTGCAAAAGGGTTTGGGGGATATTGGCATAGTGACCACCGTCTTTCATCAAGACAAAGTCCCGATTCAAGCCATTGCGTACGTCACGCCCTTCGTGACGACTGACCCCGAGCTGGTGGCCAGAACCGTCGATGAAATTGCAGAGAAGTTTCCTGAAATGAAGGAAGCTTGGGAAAAGTACAACCAAGTGTATTTGACCAATATGGTGGTGCTTGACAGCTACCAGTTGTTCTCAAAAGAACCGATCGAAGCGCTTTCTGATTTAAACGGATTGAAGATCAATGGGGCAGGCACGAACCTGAGGTATCTACAAGGCTTGGGATCCGCTGGCGTAGCGGGAAGCCTGGTGACGTATTTCCAAAATATCAATACAGGGGTCGTGGATGCCGCCATGATTTGGCCCGAAGCCGCCGTTTCCTTTAAGATGCACGAAGTCGCTCCCTACATGCTTCAAGCAGACATGGGAACGGTGAATTCCAAAGCCATAACCGTCAATAAGCGGGCGTGGGATAAACTGCCCGCCGAAGTCCAAGAAGTCCTTGCTGAAACTGCCATAGAT
>JAPKDW010000440.1 GCA_028822375.1 Opitutaceae bacterium
AGAACAGCCCCACCGGTCTCAAATGTTACGACGACGTAAACCTGGAATTCGACCTTGTTCATGATCTGAAACGAGAGCAAAAATGTCACCCGAGTTGCCGAGCAATAAGGAAATAATCGAACGATGCAGGAAAAGGTTGGATCGTGCGGAATATCTTCCGCTTGTCGAGGAAATGGGTGAAATTCTCGTAAGTCAACCGAATTTCTCCGAGGGTTTCTTCGCTGTTGGTTACGCTAAAATGAAGCTTGGAGACCTCCCTAAAGCGGCGCGGTACTTCTCCAAGTGCGTGCGCCTCAAACCCCACTCAATCTCGTTTTATCGGCCGTATTTTCAGGTTCTTTGGAGCCTCCAGCGTAGGGACGAACTCCAGGGCGCGTTAGATGTTTTGCTTCACAACAACGTAAAAGGTCCAGATGCCGATTTCCTAAGAGGAAGCTGGCTCTATCGCCTAGGACGATCGCGCGAAGCACGCAGCCTTCTGTTGTGCGCGATCTCGGCGGCGCCTAACCGAGGAGATCTACATTTAATTTTTGGCATGGCCGCGCTGGAGGATGGCGACGGTGATGTTGGCCGGATGTCGTTGCGGTCCGCGATCGTGCTGGAGCCTGGGGCGGCGGGGGCATACCAGTCCTTGGGCGTTTCATTGGAACAAAGCCTTGATCTGCCGAAGGCTCGACGCATTCTTAATCTGGGCCTCCTTTTGGGGAACGAGCAATGCGCGTTTCCCCTGACGCGGGTTCTGAAAGGCTTGAACCGATTCGAGGAATCCGTCTCGGTGGCGTTGAACACGGGTCTAGATCGACTCCATTTCAGATCAGGGGTCACTGTCGGCAGTCTTGATCGTAGCGGCATTGTCGACTTTGACGGCTATGATTTCCATGGTGCCGCCGAAATAGAGGCGGCGGAACTGTTCGAATTCCCGGCACCGTTCGCCGAGAAGGCCACAGCCGATAAAAAGTGGCATTTTCAGGCGAGGGCCATCGATTTTTTTCCACGATCTGTTGAAGATTTCACGGATTTGCAAAATCTTGTAAGGGATCACGTGATTGCGCGCTCGGTCCCCGACCAGCCGTTGTTTCCGTTGAATTCCAATGTCCTCACCATGGGATCCTGTTTTGCGGGGCATCTTCGCAAGCGCTTGATCGCGAAACGCAAGTCAACTGAACTTATTTCGGTACCGGAAGGGCTTAACAATACCTTTGCACTTCGTCAGTTCATTGATTGGAGTTTGACCGGAAATGTCGACAGTAGCGCCTTTTGGTACGACCAACATGAAGATGGTGGGATCGAACAATGGATGCCGCCAGCGGAGCAATCGTTTTATCGGGAAAAATTTGGCACGTTTGACGGTTTTGTTATTACCATCGGTCTATCCGAGATTTGGCGCGACAGGGAAACCGGTGGCGTGTTCTGGCGTGGTGTACCCCAGGCTATTTTTGATGACGGGCGCCACACCTTCCAAATCTCTTCAGTCGAAGAGAATACGGACAATTTGTTGGCGATCGTCGAACTGGTGCGCCGCCATTGTGGGCCTAAACCAGTAATTTTCACCCTTTCGCCGGTCCCGCTTATCGCGACCCACCGCACGGACGTCTCTTGCATGCTCGCCGACAGTGTTTCGAAATCGATTCTCCGTGTCGCGATAGATCAGGTCATGAGAAAGCGACTTGAAAACGTCTACTACTGGCCCGCGTTCGAGATCGTACGTTGGGCGTCCGGTCATGCGCCATATCGGGCCTTTGGCGATGACGACGGCGCTCCACGGCATGTCAATGACAGCCATGTGAGCGCGATCATTGATGCCTTTATAGAGCATTTCTTTCTCGAAGATTGACCATGTATGGACAATCCTTCAGGTTCCCGTGGATAAGCTGAGTCACATGGACGGCCACGAGGTATGAACAGAGCCGAATTCGCGAAAGCTTATGACGCGACGGT
>JAPKDW010000441.1 GCA_028822375.1 Opitutaceae bacterium
CCTTCGGCACCGAAATCACAACGAATTGTGTAAGTTGAACTCGATACCAAGACGCAATAAGCGGACACTGCTCCTTCACTCTCAACTCCATGCCAACTAATTCTACTTAGTTAGATAAGGAGCATCAGGCATTTCTAACCACTAAAAAACGAAACGGACGAAATCAGCCTAACTTGATTCATCTCCTTTCGTAGTTTTTGTCGTTTTCGTGGTCAAAAATTCAAACCTAACCGATCTTTCTTACTAATTAACTAAGTCGAACTAAAAGACCGTCGAAATGAAACTCCTTTCAAAACCATGCCTGCGAGGGATACTACGCAATCTCGTGCTCTTGACCTTGCTCATGAACGCTGCACACGCCCAGCAGCAAGCCAGCAACAAGACCTGGACCTTCGTAAGCATCCCTGACTTTCTCAACAAAGACACTCTCTATCCCCACCCTGGTTTTGAAGATGCGCTTTCGTTCTTCCTGCAAGCCGTCAAAGCAGAGAATCCTGACTTCGTTTTAGTGGCTGGAGATTTGGTCAACGGCCGATGGCCGAGTATTCTGGAACCCACCGAAAAGGGAATAAAGGAAAATGCATCCATCTACTACCCTGCATGGAAAGCTCGAATGGAGGCCCATGGATTGAAGGTCTACGCGGCCGTTGGGGACCATGAAGTTGGCGACAATCCCTGGCCCGAGGAAAAAGCGAAGCTGGTGCCAGTCTTTGAGGAGCAGTTCCGAAAATATATGCAGATGCCGGACAATGGGCCGGACCACATGAAAGGATTGGCCTACCATTTCACCCACCGAAACACATTATTCGTCACCGTAGATGTGTTCGAGCCTGGCATAGGGGCCGAAGGAAATATCGTTGCCCAAGTAACGGGAAAACAGCTCGAATGGCTAGAAGGCGTTTTGGAATCGAATAGAGGCGTCGATCACGTCATCGTCATGGGGCACACCCCGATTCTAGGCCCCGTGAACCGATTGAATTCAAGCGGCATGATGCTGGATAAAGGTGAAGACTCCCCACTCTGGAAGACGCTTGCTAGATATAAGGTGGACCTCTATCTCTGCGGCGAGGTACACGCGATAACCTGTACTGAACGCGATGAGGTTCAACAAATCGCCCACGGGAGCCTGTTTGGTTGGAACCCAACTGTGAATTACTTGGTTGGAACCGTCAGTTCAGATACAATTGAACTCAAGCTCAAGGAAATCGACATCGTCCCGATCCGCGAAGGCAGAAAGTCCTTAGGCGTGAAATTTACTGCAGAAGCAAAAGAAATCGGATTTCGGACGACTGGGACGATGAGTATTCTCAAGTCGGATACGGATATCAAGAAACTCAAGACAGGTCGCTTCAACGAGGAATAGCCCCCATGAAATATCTTCATCTCATCCTATTCAGCTTCTTTTCGGTCCTGACCGTTCAATCAGACGGTTCGTATATCGATTTTAAAGTTACGCATGGGCCGATTCTAGGACGCCCGGGTGCTACCACGATGAGCGTTTGGGTGCGGACGAATGTACCGGGCGAGGTTTCAGTTCGTTACGGAACAGAGCCTCTCAAGCAGTTGATGGTTTCGGAGTATGTGGATTCCAAACTAGAGAATGACAATACAGCGATTGTAACGCTGACTAATCTCTATCCAGATACACTCTACTACTATACCGTTGATAAAGGGTTGGCAGGTACGTTTAAAACCCTTCCGCTCGGTAGCGATTATGTGGATGAAACCCACAACCCAGAAGGCTTATTCAATTTCCAGTTCGAGTTCGTATCTTGCGTTAATCAGTCCTGGGAGAGTAGTTTTGGCCCAAGTATGCCTTTATATGATACGCTCAATGAGCAAGTGGCGGACAAGGTTCATTTTGCGATCCTCAACGGCGATTGGCTTTACGAGGAAGATCGTGACTTTCCCGCACATGCGTGGAAATCGCAAGTA
>JAPKDW010000159.1 GCA_028822375.1 Opitutaceae bacterium
ATTTCAGTTAAGTTGACGCGTATGCGCTCAGCGTGGACCGCTCCTACACTGAATTATTCAACAGACTCTTTGACCGTGTTTGCGATCTCTTCGGGACTTTGGACTATCAAGCGAAGATATCGGTGACCGCCTTACCCTTCCCGTCCTCGGTCACGTAGAACGGGCGGCCTTCAATAGAAAACTCGGTCTTCAGACTGACGCCCATCGCCGTCATGATCGTCGCATGTAAATCGGAAATGGTTACAGGATTCTCAACAGCGACAAGCGGTCGTTCATCGGCTGTCTTTCCGTAAAGGAAACCTTTTTTCACCCCGCCGCCAAACATCGCCACGCTCGTCCCGCCCGTAAAGTGGCGGTGCAATCCGTAATGCTTTTTTTCTGTGATAAAGTCGCCCTTGTGAGCGGCCTGGTCGTTTGCGGTCGAGCCCGGTTTGCCTTCCATTATGGCGTCGCGACTGAACTCGGATGCTACGATGACCAAAGTCCGATCCAACAGCCCTCGCTCCTCGAGGTCGAGAACCAGCTGGGCTATGGGACGGTCAATTTCGCCGTGCAGACGATCGACCGTGTCGTGTCCGCCAGCGTGCGTATCCCAATGCAAAAAGGGAACGTACTCAGTCGTCACTTCGACGAAACGGGCTCCGTTCTCGACCAGTCGCCTAGCCAGCAGACACCCGCGTCCGAAGCGGCCGGTATCGTATTTTTCACGAACTTCCTGGGGCTCTTTCTCGATATCGAATGCTTCGCGCTCCTTCGAGTTAAGCAAACGGTAAGCGCTGTCCATTGATCGCATCAGAGATTCCTGCTGAAAATCGCTAGCGTACTCTCGGTGGGGATTACGATCCACAAGCTTACGGAAGAGCTTGTCCCGATTCGTAAAGCGCTTGCCCGTCATGCCCTCCGGCGGACGGACCGATTGGGATGCTTGCTCCGGAAAAGCCAAATTCATCGGGCCATACTCGCTTCCGAAAAAGCCGGCGGTAGTAAAGGCCTTCAGTTCCTCCTTTTCACCCACGCCCTCGAGACGTTGCCCGATGTTTATAAACGCGGGCATGACCTCGTTTCTGGGACCAAGCACGCGGGCCATCCAGGCCCCAATATGCGGGCAAGCCACGGTCTGAGGCGGAACGTAGCCGGTATGCCAATGATACTGGTGTCGCGAATGCAGTATGCTACCAAGGTCGGGCTGCACAGCGGAGCGAATCAAGGCGCCGCGATCCATGACGCGAGCGATATGCTCAAGACCGGCACAGATCTTGATGTTATCCACCGCCGTGTCGATCGAAGGAAACGTGCTCAATACGGAATCTACCGCCATACCCTTCTCATAAGGCGCAAAACGTTTCGGATCGAAGGTTTCGGGAGCGGCCATGCCTCCGGCCATCCAAAGCAAAATACAAGCGTCGGCCTTGGCTCCAGGAGCTTGAAGCCCACTGCCGCGAACCATCTGCGGCGCCCCAGACATCCAGGCAGCGCTCGAGGCAAGGGCGAGCTTCTTGAGAAAGTCGCGGCGGACGATGGAATCAGGAGCGGTCGGATCAATATCGAATTTCATGTCGTGGCGAGAGTGGTTCGGGGTCTATCGAATGATGAAAAATTCCGGAGTCATGACTATAGCCCAAAGAACGTCTGTGACAACCTCTACGTCGGGATTACGGCCAAGCGCCTTGCGGAGCAGCGCCTTTTCTTTCCAACTCGGCGGACGGCTCAGCAATCGAAAATAGACCTCCTCGATTATCGATTCCGCGTTCGTTTCCGGAGTCCGCGTCACCTTTTCCGCACCGGCTCGTAAGTGCTCAATTAGTATCGCGCTGGTGGAGAGGTCAACTGCCTCCAGCGCAGTGAGTTCGTTGGGACGGGATGTCACGATTTGATCTCGATTCGGACGGCCGAGCGAACGCATCAGGCTATCGGCTTTCAACAATGAAGATCGCAGCATTCGATCGCTTTCCACGAACGTTTTGGCTAAGGCAATACCTGTATTGGCATCTGTCTTTTTCTTCCAATCCGTATCGCGAAGCACTCTCGCATCATGCCAAGTCAGTTCATCGAGCTTCCACTTTTCAGGAAGCGTTTCTTCAGGAACCGTCTCGCTCACTTGCCAACCCTGATCGGTGACGATTGTCTCAACGGCGCCGTCCGCGTACTCAAGACGCACTGCGCAGAATACGCCGGCAACGTTGGGCTGGGAACCACGGTTTTCCGCAACGATTAAGATCTCATTCGCATCGTCACTTAATCTCGATGCGAGGGATCCTCCTCTTAAGTTGGCCCATCCGGACCCGCTGAAAACCTCCTCCTTATTCAAATACAGAACGAACGCATTGTCAGCGGCCGTAATAATACCCGCGAATCGGACCGGCTTGGAGGGCTTGAATTCCCGACGGAGTAGGATTTTCTCCCCATCCGGAGGCAGCCCCGTATCCACCGACGGTCCCCAGACCCAGGAGCTTGATACGGCGAATCTCTCCGAGAGCTCTGGTGAAACAACGCCACGCGAAAAGGGAGCATCAAAGGCGGCAGGCGCAGATCCGCTCAGTTGCCAGATCGCGTCGACAAACTGTTCCGCGGTGAGTCTCTTCGGACTTGGACCGTTGTAGACGTAATTGCCGCCTTCAGCCACTCCTCCAACCGCGTCACCACTACTTTGATACGCGTGCGAGGTAACGATCAGACGCAAGGTCCGTTTAAGGTCATAACCATTTTGCTGAAAATCGGAAGCTAGCCAATCCAGAAGATCCGCATCCCACGGTTCCGTGCCCATCGCATCGAGCGGATGCACAATGCCCCGCCCCATCAATTGTCCCCAAAGTCGATTAACGATCGTCCGCGGGACGCGACCGTTTTCCGGGTGCGCGAACAGATCGGCCAATTGCTCCAGTCGCTCTTGCTTCGTCGCGGCGGGATCGATTTGCCCAATTTCAGGAAAAGGCCAAGCCGCCTCAGCCATCACCCCCGTCGGTTTATCGCAGCGAAACAACTCCAACGGTTCTTCGGAATAGATCGCAGCCAAGCCGTAGGCCTCAGCCAAAGTCCAACGATCTATAAAGCTGTCGTGACAGGAAGCGCACTTCATATTGATGCCAAGAAGCGACTGCGAAACGTTTTGCGAAAATTGGATTGGAAGACTCTGAGCGACGCTAACGGTCCCGCGCCATTTGATTCCATCAATAAAACCGAGGCTCTCCGCATCAGGCGGAGCGATCAGTTCACGTACCATCGCGTCGAAGGATTTGTTTCGCCTCAGCGCTTCGTAGAGCCAGCCGCTGATCTGTTTACGACCGCCGGTAATGAAACCCGTGCCATCATAGTCGTTGCGCAGCAGGTCATTCCAGAACGTGAGCCAGTGCTCGGTGTAGTCGATGTCTCTTCCAAGAAGATCGTCTATCAATCGGTCACGCTTATTGGGAGAGCTGTAAGCAAGGAACGCCCGCGCTTCCTCAGCGGTCGGCAGCAACCCGACCAAGTCGAGCGAAACACGCCGCAAAAAGGTGGAATCATCGATCGACTCCGGAAGCGGCCGATCGCCCGTCGCCAGATAAGAATCGATTAAACGATCCACCGGGTGATCGCGACCATCCACTATAGCCGGTAACTCTGGAGAACGCGGCCGCAATGGCGGCTCATAAGTCGGCCCGCCAAACGTGTAACCAGCTTCCCAGTCCATACCTTCATTCACCCACTGCTTCAAAAGCGCCACTTGCGCTTCCGGCACCTGTGGGTTGTCATCGGACGGCATTCTGTATTCAGGATCCGGATCTTCTATCAATTCGAGAAACAGCGACCCCATCGCATCGCCAGGAACAGCTGCCTCGCCTTCGAGAAACAAACGCCGTGTATTGATAGACATTCCGCCCTTGGATTTATCGCCGCCGTGACACTCGATGCAGTGCTCCTTCAAAATCGGCACGATCTCATGGGCAAAGTCGACCCTCTGTCCTTCCTCAGCTGACAGAGTACTCGCTAGAAAAAAGCCCACAAAAAGGAGAAACGTAGCAATTATATTCATTATCCGATGCAAACAACCTAAGAGCTACTCTCTAGCTCATCATCTGAACAAAACAACAATCACTGCAATTTATTTTTGCCCACAGATTTCTCAGATAAGCACAGATGATTGATTATGATAGGCTTACAATAAGCGATGACTCGGTTTAATTGGATCTCGTTGTAGAATTTCAAAATCATCTGAGTAAATCTGCGCAATCTGTGGGTAGAAAAACTCAACTCCTACTTTTCGGACGATGCATTAGCGACCGCTTACCCGGTGCCAATTTTCAATTCGCTCTTGCAGTCGCTCAACGACTTCCGGATGGCTACCCGCCAAATCCGTGTCCCCACGAGGATCATCCGCTAGGTTGAATAGTCGAACGGACGCCGTATCCCAGATATGCACGTTCTTATAATTCGTAGTGTCTTCACCCGGGTAACGAAGCATAAGTTTCCAATCGTCTTCCACGCACCAGAGGTATTGCAGCGTTTTATCGGCATCCCCCAGCGACATGTTATGAATCGAATTCGTCACGCCGAAAACCGCTTGGCGTTTCTTCCGAGCCTTTTCATCGAGCAAGTTGACACCCGTCAGACTCGCAGGAGCTTTCAGGCCTGCGGCGGCAGCGATTGTAGGAAAGAGGTCAATCGCATGAGCCAACTGAGGCGAACGAGACGGCTCCACCTGCCCTGGCCAAGAGACCATAATCGGCGTACGGATACCGTTTTCGTAAGGCGAGCCTTTCGAGCGAAGGGCAAACCCACTCCACAATTCCTGGTCCGGGTCGTCTGCGTTTGTGCTTTTTGCCGCCCACCCGTTGTCGCAGATATAGATAATCACTGTATTTTCGGTAAGCGATTTCTCATCCAGATAGCCGAGCAATTCGCCACAGGTCTCATCGAACCATTCGCACATCGCGTAGTACTTCGCGACATCCTCGGCTCGACCCGCCTTCGAATATTTCTCCAGTAAACGCTCCGGCGGGTTGTGCGGCGTATGGGGCAGGAACGGCGCGTACCAGATTAGAAAAGGTTTCTCCGCTTCTGTCGCTTCATCGATAAAGTCCGTTATCGGGGTCATTCCTTCGCGCCCAATTTTCAGTCCCTCGTCACCATGCCTGCCTCCGCGTTCCGGATCGCCATGCGTCATGCCATGCGTAAAGCCGCCATCCTGATACGAGCCTTCCCACCACTTCCCTGATTGGTGAGCCAGGTAGCCATTCGTGGTCAGCAATTTGATGAAGCTCGGGTACTCATGAAACGCCGCTCGTATCGGCACGTCCAACTCGGCGCGATTATTACGTCCATCCACATCATTGCCCGTGACGCCATGTTGAAACGGATACAGCCCCGTCGCCATCGAAGCCAAGGAAGGTCGGCAAAGCGGAGCGGCGACGTATCCACGTTCAAATACAAGACTGTTCTCGGCTAGCTTATCCAAGTGCGGTGTCTTGATATCCGGATGACCCAGAAAGCCATAATCCGTCCAGGCCTGATCATCGCTCAGGATGAATACGATATTTGGAGGAGGATCGGTCGCAATTGCTTGGCCGACGCCTGCAAACGCCAGAATGGCTGCGAGCATTCTAAACGTGTTTGTTGAATAATTCGTTAGCTTCATAAAAGGGATAGTGTTTGGGCAAAGCGATGGAAGGCCCAAAATTAAGTTACAGCAAGATCATATCCATTCGCCGACACCCAAAGGCCCCTTACGACTATCATTCAACGCCGACGTGCTCGAATTCTATTTCCCAAGACTCTTCACCAAACTCGCCAACTTTTTCAGGTATCCGAAAAAGGATCCCAAAACCGTATTCGCATTGATTCTTTACGATCTCATCGCCAAACTACCTTCACTCTACAATTAAACTCAATTAACTACCCTATGAAAACACGTGCTCTTTTAATCTATCTGGCGACTCTTCTCGTTGTTGGTCTATCCCAATCATATGCGGCCGAAGTTCCCGACGGTGTATGGGTCCGCGATGGTTACGAATTAACTGTAGCCGAGGACACCATCAAGAAACCTCGCTTCATGGCATTTGATAAGAATGGCACTTTGTATGTCAGCGTAATCAACGAAGGCAAGATACTCGCCTGTCAGGATAATGACGGTGACGGAAGGTACGAATCCGTAATGCCTTTCATCGAAGGCAAGGATCCCAAAAGCAAACTTCAAGGGGTTCAGTTTCACAATGGCTGGTTGTACTTCGCGCAGCTGAACGCCATTTCCCGGGCCAAGGATACCAACGGAGACGGCAAGGCTGACAAAGTCGAAGAAGTTCTGGGGGCCAACGATCTCCCTACAGGCAAACCAACTGGGCATAGATGGAGGGCTCTAATGATCCACAAGGGCCGGATCTACACTCATGTCGGTGATCAGACCAATGCAACTGACGAACCGATCAACGCCTCCGAGCGGAAAAAAATCTGGTCCTTCGCCTTGGACGGCTCAGACAAAAAGCTCTTCGCATCGGGTATTCGCAATTCCGAGAAGCTGGTAATTCGTCCGGGAACTGACGAGATCTGGGGAGTAGACCACGACGTCGACATGATGGCCTGGGGACTGGAAGGAAAACGCGACAAGAAAGCGGCAGAAGGCCAACCCATAACCGACCACAATCCACCCGCCGAATTGAACCATTATCAGGAAGGCAAGTTTTACGGCCATCCCTGGATTGTGGGAAAGATGATGCCCAACCTAATGTTCATCGATCATCCGGAGCTGATAAAATATGCTCGCATGACGACCATTCCCGAATGGACCATGCCGGCTCACTGTTCGGCAAACTCATTGATTTTTTATAAGGGAATTAAAATCCCCAAAGGACATGGGGATGCTTTCGTCGCGCAAAAAGGAGGTTGGAACTCTACCCAGAAGGTGGGCTACTGCCTATCCCGTATTTTATTTGAAGACGGTCACCCCTACGGAGAGCAAAAGATGGTCAGCTTCCTTAAAGATGGTAAAGAAATCCTCGGTCGACCTGCCGACTGCGTCCAGGCTCCTGACGGATCCATCCTCTTCAGCGACGATATGGGAAATAAGGTCTACCGCTTAAAATACGTGGGGAAATGAAAATCTAAATACAACTGCGCCCAGGTCATCTTTTTATCACTTCCTTCAGATAAAAATCGGTCAAAGCGCGTATTGTTATGCCCGTCGGAGCCCCAGCAAGGGAATATCCCCTTTTTTCGCTTTATCAACGACGATGGCGAGAACGATGACTCCTCCCATGACCATCATTTGCATCGAGTCTTCAAGGCTGAGGAGATTCATACCGTTACGAATAACCACAATGATTGCGCACCCGATCAGAGTCCCAAAGATGCGTCCTTGTCCTCCCATCAAACTCGTTCCGCCGACCACCACGGCTGCAATCACATCCAACTCGAGTCCGACACCCCAGATTGCTTTACCGGAATTGAATTCGGTTGCCATCATGACTCCAGCGATTCCGGCCATGATCCCAGTGATGGTGTAAACCAGCAGCAGGACGCGATTGACAGGAACGCCCGATAGTCTGGCGGCTTCTTCATTGCCTCCAATGGCATAGATGTGTCTGCCCAGTGTGGTTTTCGCCATAATGAAATGCGCAATCACATAAAGTGTAATCATGATGACGACGGATGAGAGGATGGTGATGGAAGCGCCTGGAATCGTAAAGCTCCAGAGCTTGTCAAAAACGTCGCTTGGCATTCCGGTGATGATTTGATTCTCCGACATGCTTTTTGCCAGGCCGCGCGCGATCAACATAATGGCAAGCGTCGCGATGAAAGCGGGCATTTTGAAAGCCGTGGTTAAGATGCCGGAAACAGCGCCCATCATTCCGCACAGTGCGATTCCTCCGGTGAAAGCAAGCAGTACCATGGTTGGTGAAGCGTCTACGCCTCCGAATTTACGGACGAGCAAAGTGCTGGAGACAGCTGCAAGCGCCAGCAGGCTGCCGACGGAAAGGTCGATGCCAGCGGTGATAATGACCATCGTCATGCCAATGGCTATGATTGCCATTCGCGCCATTTTCTGCGGGACATTGTTTAGGTTGCTGGGCTTGAGAAAGTTTGATCGTTTTTGCGCGACAGGTACTAGCATATCTGCGTCCGACAGAGTGGGAATCGAATTGAAAAATGTATAGGCGCTGGTGGTGCGACTACAAATGATAGCGACGGGCTTGATGCCGCCGGATGAATCAAGCGCTGCAAGAAGGGCAGTTTTGATTTCGGGTGGAGTTTCGCCCGTTACTATGGTTTGAATACGGTTTTTGCCGTCGGCTACACCTTCTCTAAAACCTTCAACTAGACGTGTATCATCAACAGATGAACTTACGATCACGACACAGGTTCCGGAATCGTAAGAAGCGGTAAAATCGGAGGCCATTGATTCGCCAGCAAAGCGCCCTTCAACGGGTTGCTCCTGAATGGTGGCCAGACTGAATGCAGCGACGATCAGTATGAGAACAAACAGCATGCCGTAGTTCGTCATGAAGCGAGACAGGGATAGTTTTAGTGAAGGTGAATGCATAATGAATGATCAGTGAATCGCGAGATCGAGTAATTCCTCCTGGGTGGTATTGGAAACATCGGTGACTTCACCAGAAATTTCGCCGTTCCGCATCACGATAATGCGGTCGGACATGCCTAGGACTTCGGGCAACTCGGAACTGATCATAATGATCGCTTTCCCAGCGGCAGCGAGTTGGTTCATCAGCATGTAGATTTCGTACTTGGCGCCTACGTCAATACCGCGGGTAGGTTCGTCGAAAATAATGATCTCACAGTTGTGCTGTAGCCACTTGGCGATCACTACTTTTTGTTGGTTTCCGCCGCTTAGATTGCCGGTCATTTGTTCCATGTCAGAAATTTTGATTCCGATGGTCTCGACATACTTCTGGAACGCGTTGCGTTCGCTCGCTTGATCGATGAAACCCAGATGTGAAAATTCGGCCAGGTTGGGCAGCCCGAAATTTTCGCGAACTGAGTGCATGAGCACCAAGCCCTGGTGTTTGCGATCTTCGGTCAGCAGACAGATTCGCGCGTTGATGGCATCGCCAGGCGAACGGATATCAATTTCCTTTCCGTCGAGATGAATACTTCCGCCATCTCGTTTATCCGCGCCGAAGACAAGGCGCATGGTTTCCGTGCGTCCAGCGCCTACCAGGCCGGTAAAACCCAGCACTTCGCCAGCGCGAACGGAGAAGGACACATCGTTCACTTTGTTGGCGAGCAGGTTTTTTACTTCAAGCCGCGTGCCCCCTAGCTCCTGATGCTCCTTGGGAAATTCGTTTTCGACGCTGCGCCCGACCATCATTTCGATCAGGGTATTTCGATCGATTTCACTAATGGGTCGAGTGCCGATGTGTTGTCCATCCCGGAGAACCATGACGCGGTCGGCGATTTCGAAAACCTCATCCAGACGATGGCTGATATAAATGATCGCAATGCCGTGGCTCTGGAGATCGCGCACGATGCGGAATAAGCCCGCCACTTCCTTGGGAGTGAGGGCAGCGCTGGGTTCATCCATCACCAGAATACGCACTTCGGTCGCAAGTGCTTTTGCGATTTCGACAATTTGCTGTTCGGCGGTACTGAGTTCGCCACAGGGTATTTCCGGATCAATATTGACGCCGATCTTGGCAAGCAACTCTCGGGCGCGGTCCTGCTCGGCCGCCTTATTGATGACGCCACGGCGATGGATTTCGCGTCCGAGGAAAATGTTTTCTCGGACGCTCAGGTGGGGAACGAGATTGAATTCCTGATAAATAATACCGATTCCCGCTTCCTGGGAATCGTGCGGAGAATGAATTTCAACGGGTGTTCCGTCGATCACGATACTGCCTTCGTCGGGACGCTGGGCGCCACCGAGCGTTTTGATCAAGGTGCTTTTCCCCGCTCCGTTTTCCCCGACCAGCGCCAGAACGTCTCCCTGCTTTAGCTGCAAATCGATTCCTCGAAGGGCGTGGACTCCAGGGAAACTTTTGTGGATCCCCGACATGTCGAGGAGGGCGGGAGAGGAGTCAGTCATGGGACAAGCTTACTTCAAATCAGGATCGTTTTTTGCGTCCTTCTGGTAGTAAAGAGCGGTATCGATCAGGATTTCTTTTTCGACGGTGTCACCATTGAAATAGGCTGAAATTTTCTGAACGGTGGTTTGTCCGATGACCTTGGGGAATTGAATTGGGTCGGCAAAAATCCTCCCGTCGCGGATGTATTCCTTGCCGATGCGTTGACCGTCGAACCCTACGACCTTGATCGAGCTTTGTTTATTTGCATTCTCAATGGCCACTACGGCACCGATGGCTGATGGGTCATTTATGGCAAATACAGCATTCA
>JAPKDW010000160.1 GCA_028822375.1 Opitutaceae bacterium
TTAGGAGTTTGAAGTGATCATGATAGTAGCTGGCCAATTGGTTCATGGAATCATTTGGCATGACATTGGGAGCTCCCCAAAGATTTCTGCCATCGCTTCGTTGTGTTTTTTTTCGGAGACGAGCAAAAGGGCTTTGTAATTATAGACACGGGTCAAATTGCGAATGGCCAGGTAATCGATTCTTCGATCTGTAGAGTAGTTCAGCGGATCCAAATCCGCAATGGATTCAAAGCGGTGCACTTGGTCGAGAATCCGTCGGTTGGATTCCATGCCCTCCCAAAGCATGTTCACGGATTCTTTGTGCTCGGAGATGATCCGAAGTTTTTCACCGAGACTGCATTCGGGCGTTTCTTCTAGCGGTTCTTTTTCCGATTCGGATGCCTTTGGGTCGAGTGCCGTTTCCAGAGCATAAATCAATTTGCGATTCTTCTGGTATTCGCTTTCAGGATCGTCCGATTTCGAAGAATCCAATCGTAACAACACTGAATAGGATTCCTCTGCGTCGACGGGCAGCGGATACCTCTCAGTGTGATCTAGCGGAAATAGCAAATCTCGATCGTCGATGTAGAGGTAGGAAATGAGGAGATAGACAAGGAACGTAGCACCAGAAATAGCTAGGCCAAGTCCCAGGGTTTTGAGGTTGGTGGAGCTGCGATTTGAAATGCGATTGGCTCGAGTCATCGATATTCCTAATTGCCGACACTATCAAAATTGAGGCGCATGTGAGCGGACTAATCTTGTTGAGTAATCAATGATCGCTGGAGGCGTTCTTTGCGTTGGACGAAGTAGTAGATGATGGCTCCGAGTATTTGAGCGAAGATGATCACGAGTACCCAGATCAGTCGGTTGTTTCCTTCGTTGCTTTCGTATTTGATGCAGTCGACCAGCATCCATATCCAGAAGGCGAATAGGGCAAGTATGATTCCGCCCATGAAGAGTATTAGGAGAAAAGGAATCAATAGGGCGATGATGCTAGTAGCGGTCTCAGTTTCGGACATTCTTGCGAGTTAGTTGGAAGTTGGAATTTTTTGTCGTTCGGTCTTGGTCAAAACAATCGGACGATGGATTCATCGTAATTGGGCGAAATAGTTGCGCGAGTGTAGGTTGGAATCAAGGCGAACGTTTTTGGAGGAGAAGCGCGAACCGCTGGGGATTAATCGATGAATCAGGCTGGGCTTGCCTTTTTTTTTAGGGACTATCTAGTGCGGATTGCTAATTTTTGATCGTTGTCGTTTGGCGTTTTGCAGTGTTTGAGCTCGGTTGATCGTCTTTTGGACGACTTCAAGTGGGCTCGCGTAAGGGTCCGTTATTAGCTTTTTTCTATAAGTCCATGTCTACCAAAGATAAGCCAAAGATGTATTTGCATAAGGTCGAAGCCGATTCGGAGGCTCCGATTGCTCGCTCCTATGACGATGCGTTTCGTCCTACGGAGGAATATCGCGAGTCTATGCCCGATATTATGGATTCGGTAGAATCGATGCAGGGCGCGGCGGTTCCTATTCAGCAGGTGGGCGTATCGAATTTTCGCCTGCCGTTGAAGTATCGTCGGGCTGACGGGGAAATCGTGCTTTTGGAGACGAGCGTGGTGGGGACTGTATCCTTGGAGGCGAGTTTGAAGGGGATTAATATGTCTCGTATCATGCGTTCGTTTTACGAGTTGAAGGAAGAGGTGTTCACGCCGGATACGATCAGACGCGTGCTGGATGCATTTTGCGAAAAGGTCGTGAGCTTGGATGCCCGTGTCGCTTTGAAATTCAATTATCCGATTGTTCAGGAGAGCCTGCGAAGCGGATTGGAGGGGTATCAATACTACCAAAGCTCGTATGAAGGCCGACTGACGACTGCGGGCGTGTTCGAAAAATTTATTGTTTTCGACTTCGTGTATTCGTCGGCTTGTCCGTGTTCTGCGGAGTTGGCTGAACATGCACGGGATTTGCGAGATGCTTACTCGATTCCGCATTCGCAGCGAAGCAAGGCTCGCATTTGGGTAAAAATAGCCGAAGGAGCGAACATCTCTATCGAGGATTTGCAGGAACATTGCGCGAACGGTTTGAAGACGGAAACGCAGGTCATGGTGAAGCGTGAAGACGAACAGGCTTTTGCGGAATTGAATGGCGTTTACATTAAGTTCGTTGAAGACGCGGCACGTTCGATTTTCAAGGAATTGAATGGCGATGCGCGTATCGCTGATTTCCAAGTGGCTTGTTCGCATTTGGAATCCTTGCATTCGCACGATGCGGTTTCGGTTATCTGCAAAGGCGTGCCCGGCGGTTTCCAAGCTGATTTCACCGATTTTAAAGACTTGGTTTGCTAGACATGCTGAGAGATCTCGGTGACAGTGGCCAAACGGATCCCTTCATTTCCCCCAATAATCCTATCAGATTGAATTAGAGATGTCCTCCCAGACGATAGAGAATCCTTTTACGGAGACCGAAATCGAGATCGAAGCGGAGCGTTTGCTCTCACGATTGATGCATGTCGAATGCGATACCCGACGAACGTGGAATATCGAGGCGTGTCGCGAGATTGCGCCGCTAACGCTAGAGATCAATCAGCTCAAGAAAGAGAAAGGCGCGGTTATCCTGGCTCACTCTTATGTCGAGCCGGAGATAATCTACGGAGTGGCCGATCACATGGGCGATTCCTACTCGCTTTCGCTGAAGGCGAAGGAGACGAATGCGAAGAAGATCGTTTTCGCTGGCGTAGTGTTCATGGCGGAGACGGCGAAAATCCTTTCACCCGATGCGGAGGTCTTGGCGCCGGATCGGAATTCCGGGTGTTCTTTGGCGGATTCGCTAAGCGGCGAGCAATTGCGGGAGCTGAAAGCGGCTTATCCGGATGCCGGGGTGGTTTGCTACATTAACAGTACGGCCGAAGTTAAAGCCGAATGCGATGTCTGCGTGACGTCGAGCAATGTTTACAAGATCGTCGCGGCGATGCCTCAGAAGCAGATCCTGTTCGTTCCGGATCGCTTGATGGCGGATAACATTCGCGTGGAGATGGAGAAGCTTGGGATCGACAAGGAAATCGTATCTTCAGATGGCACTTGCATCGTGCATGATCAATTCGACCCGAATTTGATTGCCGAATCGCGCGCGAAGTTTCCGGGATTGAAAGTCGTTTCTCATCCGGAATGCACGATGGATATCACCGCCCTCAGCGACTATGTCGGTAGTACGGGCGGAATGATGGAGTATGTGAAGAAAACTGAAGCGCCCTACTTTATGATGCTGACCGAGTGTGGCTTAGTTGAGCGGATCGAAGTGGAGAGCCCGGATAAGCGCTTCATATCCGGTTGTAAGCTTTGTCCGTTCATGAAAATGAATTCGTTGGAAAAAATCCGAGAATCGCTAATCGCTCCACGCGCAGATCAAGTGATCGAATTGGAAGAAGGATTGCGATTGAGGGCATTGGGCGCGATCGAGCGGATGTTCGAAATGGCCTAGGGAGTATTCCGTTGTATTTGCTTACGATTTCCTAGATCTTCGTTTTTCGATTAATCAGTGGATACGATTCGAACAGATTGTTTGGTTATTGGCGCAGGACTCGCAGGGTGTTCCTATGCGCATTACGCGTCGAAGCTTGGGATGTCGGTGACCTTGGTTTGTTCGGACGAACTTTCCAAAGGCGCGAATAGTCAATGGGCTCAGGGCGGTATCATTTTCGATACTACGATTAATGCGGATCAGTTGAAACAGGATATTCGATTAGCATCGGATGGCACTTCGAATCCGGAGGCGGTTGATTCGCTAGTCGAGCACGGACAAGAAGTGGTGCAGTCGCTGCTCTTGGATGAACTTAATGTGGCCTTCGATCGTTACGAGTCAGGAGATCTTAAATACACGCGTGAGGGCGGGCATTCGGACAAGCGGATCATCTTTGCAAAGGATCTTACGGGACGCGCTATTCTGACGAATATGCACAAACATGTATTGGGTTTGGAGGGAGTATCCGTGATGACCAATACAGTCGCTGTGGATTTGCTGACGCTTTCGCACAACTCGGTTGATGCTTTGGACAAGTACAAGCCGATCACCTGTATTGGCGCTTATGTCTTGGATACGCAAAGCGGAGAAATTCGAGCGATTATCGCTAAGAAGACGATTTTGGCGACCGGTGGAGTTGGTCAGATTTATCAAAACACAACGAACCGAAATGGCGTTGTGGGTCATGGTATATCGATGGCGAAACGTCTCGGCGCGCGTGTAATCGATTTAGAATATATTCAATTTCACCCGACCGTTTTTCTGAAAAAAGGGAGTCCTGTGTTTCTTGTTTCTGAAGCAGTTCGCGGTGAGGGAGGCGTGTTAGTTAATGCGGAAGGCGAAGCATTTATGGACAAGCAGCATCCGATGAAGTCTTTGGCGCCGCGCGATATCGTGGCGCGAGCGATTCATCACGAGTTGATTGCTTCCGGCGAAAATTGCGTTTATATCGATTTGTCGTCAATGACTGCGGATTTCCTTAAGGATCGTTTTCCTTCGATTTATCGGCGGTGCCTTGAGAATGGGGTAGACATAACGAAGGAACCAATTCCGGTAGCTCCGGCTGCTCATTATTGCTGTGGCGGAGTGTTTACGGATTTAGATGGGCGTTCTTCGGTTACTAATTTGAATGCGATTGGAGAAACGGCGTGCACGGGTTTGCATGGCGCGAATCGCTTGGCGAGCACTTCCTTGCTCGAGTGTTTGGTTTCGGCTAAATTGACAGCGGAAGCGGACAGTCGGGACTTCGAGAATGTTAGTTTCCATTTGCCGGACGTTCGGCCGTGGCAGAGCCCGGAAGAGAACCCGGACGAGGTTTTGATTCAACAAGACATGCGGCTCATTCGGAGTACGATGTGGAATTACGTGGGACTGATCCGTTCGTCGCGACGCCTTCACCGCGCTCGACGTATCTTGTTGGAATTGGATCAGGAGATAAGCGATTTTTATTCGGGCAATCGGTTGACAAGGTCATTGGTAGATCTTCGCAATGCAGTGAAAACGGCTTTATTGGTCGTGCATGCGGCTGGCTTGAATACCACGAGTAAGGGCAGCCACTACATCGCGCTTGATGACGAAGAAATCGATTTACCAATGAGCTTGGTGGATGAGTTGAAATAGCGTTTTTCGCGCGATAATTGAAGTTGCGCGTAGCGGGAGAACACTTATTTCTCGCCGGTATTATGGCTACCGTTTCACAAGAGGATTTGCTCCAGCAATTGAATTGGCGATACGCCGTTAAGATCTTCGATGATTCGAAGCGCATTCCGGAATCGACTTTGGAAACCTTGGAAGACGTGTTGGTTCTGTCGCCGTCGTCTTTCGGTTTACAGCCTTGGAAATTCGTGGTGATTGGAGATCAATCTCTTAAGGACCAGTTGCCTGAAGTTTCCTGGAATCAGTCTCAGCCGAAGGATTGCTCTCACACGGTTTTGGGATGCGCTTTAGGGTATCGGTCAGCGGATGACAAATACGCGACTATGCCAAAAGCGCGTTATGCGAAATCCGAAGTAATCGAGCGCCGGTAGATTAAGCGCTGCTAGCTTTTTTAGGCTCCGGGTTGAGGTAGCCTGGGGTTTGCTTGGCTCATGTATTGAATGCGATGCGGGATGACTTGGCCGAAGAGCTATAAGGCCCGTAAGGCGAGGGAAGTTGCGAATTTGAAGAACTGACGATTCGAAGCTCCTTTATTGACACTTTGGATTCTTTTCTGAGGCTGAAGGGAGCAATCCATTTTAACGAATTATGATCCGTATTAACGAACACTACTTGAAGCTGAAGGCTTCTTACCTTTTTTCAGATATCGCCAAGCGCGTTTCAACTTACGTCGAAGCGAATCCAGAGAGTTCGATTATTAAGCTAGGCATCGGCGACGTGACGGAACCGTTGCCGGTCGCTTGTCGCGAAGCTTTTCACAAGGCGATCGATGAAATGGGGACTCGGGAAGGTTTTCATGGCTATGGCCCGGAGCAAGGTTATGCGTTTTTGCGCGAAGCGATTGCGAAGAATGATTTTCAGTCGCGCGGAGCGGGTATATCCGCGGACGAAGTTTTCGTGAGCGATGGCGCCAAGTGCGACAGTGGTAATTTTCAGGAGATTTTCGGCGATGGAATTAAGATCGCCGTACCGGATCCTGTTTATCCGGTTTATGTCGACACGAACGTTATGGCAGGTCGCACGGGTGAAAGCGTAAATGATCGCTATGAAGGATTCGTGTACTTGGATTCGACTCCGGAGAATGGTTATGTGCCTTCGATCCCGGACGAAAAGGTGGATTTGATCTACTTGTGCTTTCCGAACAATCCGACTGGGGCGACAGCTACCAGGGAGCAATTGACCGCTTGGGTTAGTTACGCCAAGGAATGCGGAGCATTGATTTTGTTTGATGCGGCCTACGTGGGTTTTATTCGCGACGAGTCGTTGCCGCAGAGCATTTACGAAATCGAAGGGGCGAAAGACGTGGCAGTTGAATTTCGCAGTTTTTCTAAGAATGGCGGGTTCACTGGTACGCGTTGCGCTTACACGGTGGTTCCTAAGGGATTGAAGGCGGTGGATGCGGCAGGCAATGAACATTCAGTGCATGCATTGTGGAATCGCCGTCACTGCACCAAGTTCAACGGCGTATCCTATCCTGTGCAAAAAGCGGCGGAAGCTTTGTACAGCGATGCTGGAAAGGCGGAGGTTAAGGCATTGACTGACTTTTATTTGGAGAATGCGAAGATTGTCCGTTCTGCAATCGAAGCTCTTGGGCTCCCTTGTATCGGTGGTGATAATTCGCCGTACATATGGATAAACGTAGAACGACCTTCTTGGGACTTCTTCGATACTCTCTTAAATGAAGCGGGAGTTGTTTGCACGCCAGGAGCGGGATTCGGCACCTGCGGGGAGGGACATATTCGAATCAGCGCCTTCAATTCTCGCGAAAATGTAGTGGAAGCGATGGAGCGGATTAAGACTGCTTTGAGCGAGAACGGCTCGTTAGCCGGAGCTTAAGCTGAGCGGTTGCGACACTCTTTAGAATTTTGACGCTTCGACGGTCTGGGCCTCGAAGCGTTTTTCGTCGCTATCGGCGCTTGACAAGGGGAGATCGATTTTCGACTGTCTCCGACTCTTATGAGCATTTTGGCAGACATTCTAACAATAGTTTTAGCACTACTATCAGTATTTCTCATCCTTATTGTATTGTTACAAAAAGGAAGCGCTAATGGTGGCATGGGCGCTGCGATGGGCGGCGGAATGGCCGAAGCGGCTTTGGGAGCGGAAACAAGCAGTGTTCTGACTAAGCTGACGCGTAATACGGCGATCATCTTTTTCGTGATGGTTTTCGGACTTGGACTAGCTCGCATTTGGCTGCACAGTGCAGAGCAGGCGGCTGATGGAGATGCATTGCCGGAATTCGCCGCGTCGGATGTCGATACAGCCGCGTTGCCGGAATCGCTTTCCGAATTTGAGTCGACTGCCGATCAAGCTGCGGAAGCTCTTGGCGAACAAGTGGAATCAGCGGCTACGGAAGCCGACGCGCCGAAAAGCGAGTAAACGCTAAACAATTTTAAGATGGCCGGGTCTATTCGCTCTATGCGCAGGATACCGGCTTTTTTTTGGCTCCTTTCCCTGGGAGTCTTTTTTGTTTTCTCCAGTCATGCTCAGCGTCGCCTGTCGAATGACAGTCCTCTGGATACGCTTGGCAAGAACCCAAGTCAGGAGACGGGCTGGGAGATCCTGAAGACGTTTCGAGCAATGGGATGGGATGGTGGCTATCGTTGGCGAATACAGCTTAAGATCATGCCTCGTCGTGAAAAGACGCGTACCTTGAACGGTCTAATGTATGGAGATCGTTCGGAAAATGGACCAGTTAGTCGGATTGATTTGATCGAGCGCCCTGCGGATGTGGATGCCAACGGGGAGTTGATCGAGGCAGAGGCATTACGATTGCTTTTTCAGAGTGGCAAGGAAGCGTTTGCCATGAGGAAGTGGAGTGGGACGGACGGACCTCCGGAAGTCGTTGATTCAGGTCAGATGATGGAGTCGATAGCCGGTTCGGAGTATACGCTGTTCGATTTGATGGCTCCGTATGTTTTCTGGCCGAGTTTTAAGTATGAAGGCCGAACGACTTTTCGCGGTAGCCCAACACATTTATTTTGGATGAATCGTCCCGAGGATGATTCGCTTTTGAAAGAGCATGTCAGCGGAGTTCGACTCTATATCAACGATCAGTTTAATGTGCTTGTACAAACGGAGGTTTTCGACGCGGAGGGAAAGAAGGCTAAGACACTATCTATTGTTGGAATCGAAAAAGTGGATGGTCAGGTGATTTTTAAGGAGATGGATGTTCGGAACGACAAGACGCGCGATAAGACGCGCCTTAAAATTGTCGATGCCGAAATGGGATTGCGCCTACCTTCGAAACTCTTCGAGCCACAGTCTTTGATGGATGATTTGCAGCGCAGCGCAATCAATGTCGGACGATCTGAGACGTTTGAAGCAGTTGAATAGAATCGTATTGGAAACGGGTGGCTTGGCTGCGTAGCGTTTGTTCAATGACATAGTCGGTTTGTGTATCTAGGAGCGTTGCTAACTTACTTACAGCAATGTGGATACAAAGCGATTTGGACGAGCTTTTAATATGCTTTCAGGCTCTGGAGGATGGGGTGTAGGTGGTTGGATTTAAAGGAATGTATCATGATCTCAGATGTTATGAATCGCCATTTTTCGTTTTGAGGAACTATCGATTTTATTCTCTTTGCGTCTAATACCCCTAAGTTCTTGACGGGCGTAGCCCCTTGTGGGCGAAGACTGTTGCTTCGGCTTTTAAAGCGAGTCGGGACGCCTCGCACCACCTTCAGTACTTGCAGGACAAATAGGGTGGTACGAGGCGACCCGACTCGTATTCTCAGTCTCTCCAATGCCGCGCTGCCGCTTCGGCAGGCGACGAAGTCGAGAGCCTGCCACGGGGTGGCAAACAAAGGGCGCAGATATTCACTTATGCACCCGTTTTGACATTTTCAGAACGGATTTTTCTGACTTTTAGATAGCGGAAATTACGTTCGTTTCATTGTGCGTCAGAGATGCTGTAGTCTTATTGATAGATTACCGGAATGCTCTGTTTCGTATATTTCTCTCGTTTGTTCTTGGGGAGAGCGTTTAGGCAGGTGACCTGTAGATTCTGGTCGAGATGCTTAAAATCATCTATATGCGTGGGCGAATAGGTGTATCCAGGATGGCACGCTTCTTTGATCACACGATTGGTGGTTTGCGCAATAACGGATCAACTACAGGAGTTTTGCGACCTGAGTCGATTGAATTGAATCGTATTCAATTAGGAAAACCCTTCGTAGAATTTTAATGGATACTGGTTCGAATTTATACCATCGTAGGGCCGAAATTGTTACAAAATGAAGTGATTTTTATTGGTATCCACATATTTATGGCTCCAAAAAATGGCGGTTTTGACTGTATTTTTGAGTTGGGTACTAACGTTAAGAGGCTCTGTTATGCCTGTTTGTAGGCTAAATGTAGCGGTTTTGACAAGATTTTAGAGGACTGTGCCTTGAAATGGAAGATTGGAGACAAAATGTGATGTAACCAGATTATGATAACGCGAATAAGATTGAAAATTACCGCTGTGTCTGCAACGTGCTTACGATCGGGCGAAGTCTTTTCGCCCGAATTTATAATCGTTAACAATATATAACCACATAAAAGCAATGGCCGCAAAGAAAAGTGCCGAGAGTTCACCTCTCACGTTCGATCTGAAGGCAGATCTCATCCAAGTTCTAGATAAATATCAATCTAAGCTTGGTGGTGTATCCAAAAGCGAAATCATTCGTCATGCGATTTCGGGTTTTGACTACAATACCTTCAAACCAGTAGTTGAGTCGCATCGTCAGATTTCGGTGCGTTTGCCGCTGAAGCAAAAGAATGCTCTCGTTAAGCTAGCGAAGGGTAAGAAAGTAAGCATCGGAGAACTTCTTCGCGCTGCTTTAGAGAGTCTCCCAACGAATCCAGGTAACTCTGGCATCGAAAAGGCGGAAAAGAAAAAGCCAGCAGCTAAGAAAAAGCCAGCAGCTAAGAAGAAGCCAGCAGCTAAGAAGAAGCCAGCAGCTAAGAAGAAGCCAGCAGCTCCTAAGAAAGCAGCAAAGAAGGCAGCTCCAAAGAAGGCGGCTCCAAAGAAAGCGGCTAAGAAGGCGGCTCCTAAGAAGGCGGCTCCTAAGAAGGCAGCTCCTAAGAAGGCAGCTCCTAAGAAGGCAGCTCCTAAGAA
>JAPKDW010000161.1 GCA_028822375.1 Opitutaceae bacterium
AGATTCCCTGCATCTCAGTGCATCTATCTGCATTTTATCGGAAATCGAAATTGCAGCAAAGCGCTGATAGGTAATGCCAAGTGCAACGAAGTGTAATTAGATGAACCGCCAGGGCGGGTTCTCATCCCCCCCTGGGCACCAAAAAAGAAGACCGCTTCAGGCGGTCTTTTTTTGTGTCCAGAGGGAGGGACGAGAACGATGTGTCAGGCCTTCTTCTTTCACTCGTGAACGACATAGCGACCCAAGAAGCGGAGAATAACTTCTCAGACTTCCCACCATTTTTCCACAGGAGAAAACGCCTGAGCGTAACACCAGCTGCAGGTCCACTCCCGTTGAAATATAAAAGAGCCAAACACCGTCACTATCCGCGTGCACTCTACGGGAATCTGAGATTTAAAGCTTCACGATGCCGTTAACATTAAATGATTTTCATCCTTTCAAAGCCGTCGCAATCGATCTCGACGGCACGCTTCTCAGCCACGACCTCACGATAAGCGAGGCGAACTTAGCTGCGATCGATGACCTTCACGCAAGCGGATTGGAAATAATTTTAGCCTCGGGTCGCCACCATATAAGCATGCTGCCGTTCGCCCGCCAATTGCCACAGGTCAAATGGATGGTTTCTGCTCAGGGAGCATTCGCCTCCGACCTTGAACGGGTAACCATCCTCTATGATAATCACCTCCCGACCGAAAAAGCCGCTTCTATCATCGATATAGGCCTGAACAACCAGTATTCAATTGTCGTATACGCAAAAAGCGGTATTTTTACGCTCAATGAAAACGAGTGGATCGACTACTACATCCAATTGTCCGGCGTCAAACCGACGCTAACCAGCAAGGAGGCGATTCTCAACGAGTCTATTTTCAAAGTCACGTTAATCGGATCCGAGGAGCGAATCGAAGCCGCAAAAGACTTGCCGGAAATAAAGAATTGGGACCTCTACAAAGTTCGCCCCTTGAAGAATATTTTCGAATTTGCAGGTCGCGGCACCTCGAAGGCCCACGGTCTGAAACCCCTGCTTGCTCACCTCGGCATTGAAGCCAGCCAACTAGCCACCTTTGGCGATGCGCCAAACGATATTCCTATGTTCGAAATCGCCGGCTACTCAGTCGCGATGTATACAGGCTGGAAAGAGGCGAAAGAAGCCGCTCATGCCGTTTCACCTTTAGGCCCACCTGAATCCGCATTCGCCCGCGCCATTAGCATGCTTCGGGAACAGGCAAAGCACGTCGCTGTTGGCTAGGGCACGCGTATAAGGTAAGCGGCACAAGGAATGAATACTCTTGCACCGCTTTATTAGCCACTACCGAGGCTTTAGCCGACAGCGAAGCGAAAAACAAAAGGCACAAACCTCAGACAGCTACCGCCCTACAAGGCTCTTGAATATTCCATACGAATCTGCCGATTCACTCCTTCGTTAAAACGAAAGCCACGGAGCCCCAAAGTTCTTGGGCCCTCTGCAGGGCTTCTCCTTCCCTTCGCGTACTTTGCGTTCTTGAACCCGCCTTGCGGGTGGGCGGTTTATAAAACGTTTAGATTAACATTCTTAATCTATCGTTATAGAGTAGGAACATGAAAAGCTCTCACGGGCTCCCAGTTTAACGATACCCGCTTTTTCCATAATATCGCCACCCTTGGTCTCAAAGTCGGCATGCCCGAACCAAGGTTCAATACATATATAAGCGGCCCCCGGCTTCGACCAAAGGCCCAGCTGCGGAAAATCCGAAATTTCGACGCTGAGCCGTTTATCAACTGTTTTTGAGCAGAGACTCACTTTTCGACACTGATGCTTTAAGATATTCAGTGAATTTCGCCCAAAAAGCGTTTGTGTAATCGGCACTCTCTTCGACCGATCGAGTACGGTCTCTATCTCAGAAGTTAGCAACGTGTCGTCATTCAGGATATTGCTTTGCAGTTCATAGTCTCCATCAAACTCGAGATAGTAGTCTTCTATCACATTTGCTTCTCCCCATGACAGCGCAAAGCCCGGGTGCGCGCCGAGTGAAAATGGCAGGATCGTATCATTACGGTTGTGAACGCCATACTCAACAGTAAGGCAATTTTCCTCCAGTCGATAGGAAACCTCCAAAGCGAAATCAAATGGATACTTTAATCGAGTCTCTTCAGTGGCCACCAGTTGGAAGCGAAGATCGGTCTCTCCTTTAGAGATTAGTTCAAACTCCATATCGCGGGCAAAGCCGTGGTGAGAGAGCTGATAGCTTTCATGACTTCCTTGACCTCATCTTCCTTCTCGCCAATGCCGAGCATGATTCCGGACTTGGTGATGAAGCCGCGGGACCTGGCGTGCTCGAGCACCCAAAGGGAACGGTCATAGCGAGCTGTCTTGCGGATCGGGCGCTGGAGACGCTTAACGGTTTCCATGTTATGGCTAAATATATCGGGGCAAGCATCGAGCACGGCATCAAGATGAACCCCGTGTTCATGAGGTTTTCCGCGGGTCCGTGAGTATTCGAGGTATTGGTTAGGGAGTGAATGAAACTGATTTCGTCGGCCATTTCTCCGATGTGCGGAACGAGGTCGGAGATCATCTTGCCGCTCTGGCTTCGAAATAAAGCGGAAGCGATTGAGTCGTGGTTGAGTTGAGCCGTCTCTGCCGAACCTACGCTCGATGCTGCAACGGTCCTTGCCTATATCGTAGAGATGTCCTTCAATGGAAGCGTGCTGATCCTTTCCGATAAGGCATACTTTCTGTCTCCCGGATACACGACCCAAAGTTGATGGAGCTCAAGGTCGTCTCTTACAATTCCTAAAGACTTCGACATCCGAGGGGGCATCTTCGAATTTTAACTCAAAGCCAATTCGACGGCCATTGCGAAATGCGAGGAGGTCGAGTTCGGATCCGCTGTGGATAGAGTAGAAGTACAGTTCGTCAGCTTGGATCGCCCGGATGACTTCCTCCAATGCAAAGCCCTCCCACGAAGCGCCCAGCTTTGGACTGGTTTGCACATCAGCCCTACTTCGAAGCCCCTGCAATGTATGGAAAATCCCACTATCTCGGATGTAAATCTTCGGTGACTTCACTAGACGTTTGCCGAGATTCACATGCCAGGGCTGCAACCGCCTTACCATATAGGTTTGCTCCAAGGCATCGAGATAACTTTTAGCCGTATTCGGAGCGACACCAAGAGATGAGGCGATTTCATTCCCATTCCAAATCTGGCCATGGTAGTGCGAGAGCATGGTCCAGAAGCGCCCCATCGCGACAGGGGACATCCCAAAGCCAAGGTTGGACAGGTCGCGCTCTAGGAAGGTGGCGATGAAATTCTTCCGCCATACCATGCTGTCTTCTTCTTGCTTCGAAAGAAAGGATCGTGGAAAGCCGCCCCTCATCCAAAGGGGATCCAACGAGTCTTCACCTACTTCTGATTGGTCGAAGCCACGCATCTCGATCAACTCCACTCGGCCAGCTAGGGATTCCGATGCTTGCCTCGAAAGCTCCGGCGAGGCACTGCCAAGTATTAGAAAGGTGGCAGGATTGTCCTCGCGGTCAGCCAGCACTCTGAGTACAGGAAAGAGACCGGGCATGCGTTGAGCTTCATCTATCACAACTAATCCCGTAAGCGGTTTAAGCACAGTCATTGGGTTTTCCATCAATTGGGCAACGACGGGGTCCTCTAGGTCAAAGTAGTTCTCCGAGCTAGCGGGTATCAGTTGCCTTGCCAGCGTCGTCTTCCCGCATTGCCGAGGTCCTAGCAACGCGACAATACGACTTCTCGTAGCAGCATGCTGGACTCTGGATAAATAAATGCTCCTTTCTCAAATCCGCAGTCAAGGGCCATTTTAGATAATTAGCCTGTCCCTATTTATACATCAGAGATCGAAACCTGGTTTACCACTGCGAATGGAAAAACGCTCGGAGCCTACTACTTGGATGTTCGACGAATACCTTAGTGGATTGTGAGCTTGCTCATGTTTATTTCTCGAACATTAACATTCGTACAGTTTTCCGTTTTCACTGGATGATCTGCAAAATGAAGGCTTTCAGTCTTGGTATTACTAATTGTTATGCCCTGGCAATTTTGAAATGAGATAGGTGGACTCTTGTCGCTTCGATGTTTTAGTATGGTTAGACCATCGATGGATACGTTTTCTGTGTTCCTTATATAAATTGGTGCTTCACAGTTTTTCCTGTGAAGTCGCGTAGGGTGAGCCCGGCATGTCCTCGAATACTGTTGGCGGTTCTAAGGATGTGTTTGCAGTTGACCGCTGTCACATTTTCTATGGTGACGTTGACATTCGAAGCACACTTTCTTCGATGATCCTGAATATCGATCGCGTAAACACAGTCTTCCGCATACACATTGCGTACCACAATATTGTCTATTCCGTCGCTTACTTCCACCGGTCCGCGTAAGTATCCTTTAATCAGGCTAACATTATCCACGGTCACGTTTCTGATTTTCCGACCTTCAATTCCTCCTGAAATTGAAACGGCGTCGCGGCCCATTCGAAAGGCTTTGATGTCTTTTACGACTCCACCGACGATGTCTTCCGTGGCGCCGTCAACTGGCTGGATTTGCACTCCATCCTTGGAGCTATCGAAAAACCAGCAGCGTTCTACCCGAAATCCTCCTTTGGTTATATTGATAAGTGGAGCCCTAATATCCTGATCGACTGAATCGTAGTTTCCGTGCAACTCGAGGTCGAGAAGAGTCACGTTTTCAGCTGTTACTTCAATGAGGGAAGTCTTGCCCAGCCCTTCGGGGAGCCTGGCGCTGAGACCCTTTAAGGTGAGTGACTTATTGATAATGATAGGTGTGTTCAGCGTTTGAGGGCGCCAACTGTCGCATACTATGGTGCTTCCGACAGGAGCGGCATCTATGACTTGTTGTAAAGAGGCCTCGCCAATTGAGTAGTGGATAGTGTTTGGTGAACCAATAGAGTGGGTGACTAAAGGTGTCAGGCAAATGAGTAACCAAACAAAGTAAGAAAATCTTTTCATGATTCGATATGGCTAATTTTTCACAGTTTACCTAAAATTGTTAGGCTGACAATTGAACCGCTCATTGCGAATAGGATGCTCACAATTGAATTTGCTATCAACAAGCACCTCCTAGTACGAGTGAAATTTGAATTGCTTAAAAGATCATTCGACACATTTTGCTCGGCCCATATTTGTACAAGCTCGACTGAAATGCAATGAAAGAAGCCTCCCCGTTTGCGTCCGAGCACAACCACATCCGGTTTTGGCGCAGCATGACCGCGCTCGCCTGCGGGTTATTCGGGCCGGTCGGGTTTGGGCAAACAACACCTGCTGCATCCGATATAATATACATATCGAATTCCTCCGAACTTACCAACGCCATTAATAACGCCACCGGAGGCGAGATGATCCTACTTGAGAGTGGCGACTATGGCGTGATGTCCCTAGCAAATCGCAATATGCCCGCTGAGGTGACCATTATGGCCGCTTTGAACGCAATTCCCGAGTTTACCAGCGTCGTTCTGACCGACTGCAGCGCCTGGCGAATATCAGGATTTCATGTTAAGCCTCGTTTTACGTCAGGCGCTGATACGAATGATGCGGTGAGACTTATTGGCAGTGACATAATATTTGAAAATTCGGAGATTAACTATGCAGAGAATACATCCGATTGGTCGGCCACCGATTGGTTAAATCGAACGGGAAACGGTATCGTTATGGGTGGGACACGCATCACAGTTCAGGGAAACAGTATCCAATTTGTGGACCATGCAATTGCGTCCGATGCGACGCATTCTTTGATAGCTCGTAACGAAATCGACCATTTTCGCGGTGACGCTTGCCGCAGTTTAGGAAATTATGTGACCTTCGAATATAACTTGGGAAAGAACGCCGTAAAAGTGGACGACAACCATGATGATTTTTTTCAATCATGGTCGTCAAGTATCGGTGGAGTCGGTACAGGAGAAGTTGTCGGAGTCGTTGTGCGCGGCAACACATTCATCTCCTATAAAGATAAAAATCTCCCATTCGCGACGATCCCGCAAGGGATTGGATTATTTGACGGAATGTTTCGTGAATGGGTCATTGAAAACAACGTCATCATTACTGGCCACTGGCATGGGATTTCAATATTAGGAGCAATCGATTGCCGCATTGTTAACAACACCGTTCTTGATCGCGATGACAGAGATGGGCCGAGCCCTTGGGTTCAAATTAATGATCATAAGAATGGGACTTCCTCCGATAATTCCGTTATACGCAACAACCTTGCTCATGATATAATTGCGGGCACCGGCGTGACTGCCGACCATAACCTGATCGTGGACGATCCCGCGCTTTACTATGTCGATCCTGCATCGCATGATTTGCATTTACTCGAAGACAGTCCTGCGGTGGATACGGGAAGCTCAACCCTGGCAGCAGACATCGACCGGGACGGAATCGAACGACCGCAAGGCGAAAGCGTTGATGTCGGAGCTTATGAACGGGTAGTAGGTATAACCGACACCGATGGGGATCGTCTTCCCGATGAATGGGAAACGACCCATATTGGGCATTTGGAGGAAGGGCCATTGGACGATGGCGATGGGGACGGCCATGCCAATCTTTTTGAACTCGCTGTGGGTTCAGATCCTTCTTTCGCGGATTCGGAGAAATTCGTGAATGCCTTCGTTGAACAAGTCGGAAATTATAGATTTCTGACCATTTATTATCGCCGCTCGCGCTCAATATATCACCTCAGCCTAACCGTAGAATTTTCTGAAAACATGGTCGCATGGGTTACAGAATCAGAGGATAATTCCATGATAAATCTTCCCGGTGCCCTAAAGGACAATGGAGACGGAGCTGACTGGGTGCACCTGCGCTACCCTATTCCACTCTCCAATCTCGACAAAATCTTCGCGCGCATCAATGTCCACTAGCGATCCAAAGAGACCATAAGCTTGGACTCCCTCTCACCTCCAGAGAGGTTTAAGCTTATATAATACCTAACTTGATACCGCGGAACCAACTTCTAAACCACTCCCCGAATCAAATCGGAACCATTGAATTTCCTATCAACAATTCCTGTCAGTCAGTCGACTTACAGAATAAGGGACAGAGCCAGACCCGATCCGCACCACCACCGATACAAATCCAAATGAAACCATATCTTCCAATCGGCCTCCTCCTCTCGTTGCTCTTCGTTCTTTGTTCGAATTCGAGTCATGCCGTTGACGCAGCGAAGTCACCTCTTTTCGGCAAGCGCCCGAACATCGTACTGGTCATGACCGACGATCAGGGGTGGCTGCATCTCGGTTCCAGCGGGCATCCTTTCTTGCACACTCCTCGATCCGATGCGTTCGCGAAAGAAAGCCTCGTCTTCAACGACTTTGTGGTGTCATCCACCTGCGCTCCGACCCGAGCTGCCCTTATGTCCGGAGCTCATCCCTTCAAAAGCGGTGTCACCCACACGATCTACGAACGCGAGCGGATGGCGCTCGACATGACGACTTTGCCCGAAGTCCTCCAGTCAGCCGGATACCGGACCGGGATTTTCGGGAAATGGCATCTCGGAGACGAAGATGAATTCCTGCCCGACAATCGGGGATTCGACGAAGTCTTCATTCATGGAGCCGGTGGGATCGGTCAGTGTTTTCCTGGCAGTGGCAGTGATATTCCACGAATTGATATCGGTCAGGAAGGATTCGATCCTTCGTTGCCGGTTTATTTCAATCCTCTTCTCTATCACAATGGCGACTATGTGCAGACAAAAGGATTTTGCACCGATGTGTTCTTTGATAAAGCGCTCGACTGGATGGAGGAGCAGCGTGATGCAGAGAAACCTTTTTTCGCCTACCTGTCCACGAATGCGCCTCATGGCCCGTTTATATCTCCCGGGCCGGAGTATGACAAATTTCATATAGACAAAACCCAGCGTGAAGCTCTGGTCCCGTTTTACTCCATGATCGTCAATCTCGATGAAAACCTGGGCAAGCTTCTCGACCGTATCGACGAAATGGGTATTCGGGAGAATACGCTCGTGATCTTCATGACCGATAATGGTCCGGTGGGACGTGGCGGCAGCAGGTTTCGGGGCGGTCTCGTCGGTGGAAAAGTTTCAGTCGACTACGGTGGAATTCGCAGCTTCGCATTCTGGCGATGGCCGGAGGGATTCAAGGGCGGGACAAAAACAGATGGACTAGCTGCCCACATCGATTTGCTACCGACTTTTGCTGAACTGGCCGGTCAGGAACTGGAAGACAAAGTAAAGCAGCAGATCGATGGCCGAAGCCTACTTCCCCTGCTCGATAACCCGGCCATCGCAATAGATGCGTTGCCCGACCGAACAATACGTTTTTATCGCGGACGATGGAATTCCGGAGAGCTTCCTGCGACTGATGTCCCTCCGTTTCCATGGTCGGTGCGGACAAACCGCTTTATCCTCGTGAACAAAGACGGGACACCGAGGCTCTTCGACTTGAAAGCGGATCTCGGACAAACCACCGACCTGGCCGCTCAGCATCCCGAACTCGTCCAAAATTTGGTCAACGAGAACACTCAATGGTGGCGGGACGTCCAACCTCGCCTCGTGAATGAGGAGGCTTACCAAAGCGCTCCCCATTTCCCTTCGTTCGCGACTCGACTAATTGAGAAATATCCGAATAAAAAGGAAGCAGTAGAGCAGTGGGTAAGGGACAATATCCATAGTCCGAAAAAGTGATCTTATTGCACCCCCTCCATCCCGGCTTGACCTTCGTAGCGCGAAGAACGAGGGCCCGTGGCGGGGTTTCGCCTTCTCCCGAAAAGCGCTTCTATAAAACTCCCCTCCGAACCAAGTCGGAACCATTGAATTTCCTATCAACAAATCGGAACCATTGAATTTCCAATCAACAATAGCCGTATGAATTCCACTCAATCTCTTAAAAGCCTACTTGGCCGCGCATTCGCCGCCACCGCCTTTGTCGCTATCGCGCTGGTAGCGACGCTCGAAGTTTCTCTGGCCCAAGACGCCACCACACCCGCCGAAGTAGCAGAGCCCATCAAGATCATGAGTTTCAACATTCGAAACGGCAAGGCCAAGGACGGCGAGAACCATTGGGAGAAGCGGGACTACCTGCTGGCGGAGACGATTCGAATGTTTGATCCAGACTTGCTCGGCACCCAGGAAGTCTACGATTTCCAGGGCAAATACCTGCAGGAGAGTCTCCCGGAGTATGGCTTTCATGGAGTTGGACGCAACGACGGCAAGACCGAGGGCGAGTACGTTCCTATCATGTACAAGAAAGATCGATTCCAAGTGAGCGACTCCGGGCATTTCTGGTTGAGCGAGACCCCGAATGTCCCAGGCAGCAAGAGCTGGGATACTTCGCTTACTCGCATGGCTTCATGGGTTCAATTAAGCGACCTAAAAAACGACGGCGCCAAAATCATGTTTGTGAATACGCACTTCGATCATCAAGGCCAGATAGCCAGGCTGGAATCCATGCGACTCATCAGAAAACGGGCTGAGAAATTCATGGCGAAAGGAATCCCATTTATCATCGTCGGCGACTTCAATACAACCGAGGACCGTCAACCCTATGCGGAAATGACCTCAGGCAACAAGGGAAACACAGTTCCCATTTTCGACTCCTTTCGTCAGGCAAATCCCGAACGGAGTCCCAATGAATCCAGCTCCACTCGTTGGGTAGGCAATCGCGAAGGAACGCGGATCGACTGGATTCTGCATTCGCAGGAATTCAAGACGCTTCAGTCGGTCATTAATTACACCCATGACGCCGGCCGTTATCCCTCCGATCACTATCCAGTACAGGCAATCCTGAGACTGAAGAACTAGTTACCTCGAAATGCTCCGCCATCTTCGCTCCGCTAGGCCAACCTTCAATCCACCCAAGACTCAATATTTCTAACTTGATAGCGCGACGTAACGGAGTGAAGATGGCGAAGCAAATCACCCATTCACCCTACTCCCCGAATCAAATCGAAACAATTGAATTTCCTATCAACAACGTCGCCTCACAAATGTGTATGGCCACGTCATTAGGGACATCCTCGCCTGACTCCCATGAAACACATCCTCCTCTCCTTCCTCGCGGCGATACCCCTCGCCACTTTCGCCCAACCGGCCAACGCGAACGAAGCTCGCCCCAACATCCTCTTTATCGCCATCGACGACATGAACGATTGGGTCGGCTGCCTTGATGGTCACCCCGACGCCGTCACGCCAAACATCGATCGCCTCGCCGCCCGAGGCACCCTTTTCACCAATGGCCACACCGCTTCTCCCGTC
>JAPKDW010000162.1 GCA_028822375.1 Opitutaceae bacterium
AGGAGATGAAATTTTGCCTTCCTTATTTGAAGGCTCAGGTCGAAATAGTGAAGCCGAAATTGATCGTCGCTTTGGGGGCATCGGCTTCGAAAGGATTGCTAGGAGCGGATGCGTTTCGAAGCTTGCGTGATATCAAGGGAACCTGGCAGAAGTTTGCGGGTATTCCTGTGATGCCGACCTATCACCCATCGTATTTGCTTCGCAATGACAGTAAGCGTGACAAGCGAGGAGCATGGGAAGATTTACTGAAAGTTATGGAGCGATGCGAAACGCCGATTAGCGAGAAGCAGCGCGGGTTCTTTCTTTAGAAAAAAGGCTCGTGGAGCTTTAGGCTGTCTTGCTCGAAATCAGCTCTGCGAGTTTACGGTTGAGCGTGTCGAGAGGGACTGGTTTGCCGAGGACGGCATCGATGTTGGGTGGGTTCTCGCGGGTCCCTTCGATGAGGTCGCCAAATCCCGTCATTAGATAAACGGGCGTCTCTGGTTTGAGAGCTTTGATTTCGGCAGCTAATTGATCGCCGCTCATATAGGGCATCGCTCGGTCGGTGATAACAAGGTCGTAGGAATTGCTTTGGAATTCTTCTATAGCTAACTTTGGGTCGGTGAAGCATTGGACCGTATGCCCGCCAGATCTGAGCAACTCGGAAATAACTTCAATTAGAATGGATTCGTCATCAACGAGCATTATGTGAAGCGGCTCTAGTTCAACGGGAATGGGAGCGAGCTTCTCTTCGGGCAAGTCGGCTTCGACGGCAGGGAAGCTCATTGTGATGGTGGTCCCTTCGCCTTCTTTCGAATCGATTGCGATTTCGCCGCTGTGGCGTTTGACGATTCCGCATACGATTGAGAGTCCCAAGCCGGTTCCGAGTTGGCCTTTGGTTGTGTAGAAAGCATCGAGGCATTTGTCCTGAATCATGTCAGGCATACCTCCCCCGTTATCTTTTACTTGAATGCTAACGCGGTCTTTTAGGTCTTCGATTGAAACGGTGATAGTCCCATCGTTTTTTATAGCGTCGACTGCGTTGATTACGAGATTAGCGAGAGATTGACGCAGTTCGGATTCATTGCCGCGAATGCAACGTGTCGTCCGGATGTCGGTCTCGAATCGTATATTGGCTGCGCGTCCTTCGGCTTGGATTTTCCATCGGTGCTCTGTTAGGTCTTTTACCTGGCCAATGAGAATTTCGGGATTGATGACGGAATACGCTTCGTCGTCTTCGTTATGAGCCCTATAGAATTCGCGTAGGCGACTGACGACTGCGGCACCGTCTTGAGCGGCTACTTGGATTTTCTTAAGGAAAGATTCGAGTTTATCGTTGTCGCGGGATTCCGCTGGCATGTTGAGCAGTAATTCGGAAAAGCCGAGGATCGGAGCAAGCAGGTTGTTGAAATCGTGAGCGATGCCGCTGGCCATTTGTCCGAGGGCTCGGAGATTCTCTTGTTGGATGACCGTTTTTTGGGTTTCTTCCAAGGAGGCAAGCGCTTCGCTTAATTCGTGATTTTTCTCTTCGAGCTCGTTGGCTACTTCTCTCTCGTGAGTGACGTCTTCGATGATGGCGGCGAAGTAGTGGGTATCGCCGGTGGAGTCGCGAAGCGGAAAGAAATTGGCTTTGCACCAAAATGGGTCGCCGTTTTTTCGATAGAGCGATAACTCGATTGAAACCGACTTATTCGAATCGAGCGCGGAGTTGATCTTCGATATCGATTTAGGGTCTGTCTTCGAGCCGTTTAGGCAGGAAAGTTCCTGTCCGGATACGTCCGATGAAGCGAAACCGGTTAGGTTTTCGAAAGCGCGGTTAGCGTAGCAAATCGGAAAGCCGGACGGGGTTTTAGAAACCATTACAAGGCTTTCACGCACAAGTTCGACACCGAACTTTAGGAGATTGGAGCCGGGGTTTTCGCGATCGAGGGTCATGTCTTTCGCATTGAGCGAAAGGTAATTGCCGCCAGGGATTTGGGTTCCTTGGATCAAGAGCGATTTTTGTCGCCCAAGGCTATCGACGAAGCGAAGCAAGCCTCGGTTAGGGGAGTCGATCGCATTGAGCTCTCCAAGAAAGAGTTTTGTTGCCGGCCGATCGAGCGGATGCGCGAAATCGGCTAAGTTGCGGCCTAGGATTTCCTTTTCGAGAAAACCAAGGTAGCTGACCCAGGAGGCGTTGGCTTCGGTAAAGACTCCATCGTGCGAATGGACGGATGTCAGGGTGAGCGCATTTGGCAATGGTAGCGGCAATGTCGCTTCGGCCACGACAGTCTTAAGGACGATGCGCGTTTGCTTGGGATCTGGGCTGATAAAAAGGGGAATGCGCTTCAGTTCGACCGGAAGGTATGGCTTGTTCTTGCAAAGAGCGGTCGCTGAGAAAGATGAGCTCTGAGCGTCAGTGTCAATGGCGAGAAGCCAATTCAGAAGCGCGGTTCGGGGAAGGAGAAATTCCGCGATATCCTGTCCTTGAATTTCCTCTGCGGAGGCTTTCCAAAGACGATTGCAACCGTTAGTTGCTTCGAGGAAGCGCCCGTGTCCATCGTGTAGCGAGTAAACCGCGTTTTCGCCTGGAAGGCTAAAATTCGCAAAGAGTTTCCAATCGACTATTGGAGCTGGCGAGAAAGAAATAGCTGAGTCTATATGGGGTGAATCATCTTCGGTGTAGTAGAAAATCGAAGGATTGTTCTTTCGACCGCAATTAGAAGAGGGGGCGGGTGAAGATGGAAGCATACGGAACCCTTGCCCCATTGGTGGTGGGTCGACGGTTTTTAGCTCGTTAGAGCAATCTGATTTGTTGCCATCCATGGGAGATGTTTCTGAGACAGGCTGATTCCTTTCAGCCAGAAGCCGCTTCGCGAGAATTCTCGCGAAACGACCTGAAGGGTTTTCTCTCTAGGCTGTTTTGAGCGGTAGATAGGGAAATGGTATTGTAGGCTGTTGGGAATAGGTTTGGAAACGTTAGGTCAACGAGATTAGCTCGTTTTTTATCGCATAGCGTGTTAGCGCTGCGACATCGTGAAGATTGAGCTTCCTCATGATGTTCGTTCGTTGGTTGTCCACCGTTCTAACAGAGATATTGAGACGAGCTGCAATTTCCTTAGTTGAATAACTTTCCGCGACGAGTTGAAGGATTTGTTTCTCTCTGTCAGAGAGAGGGATTTCGCTAGAACTGGAATCCGGGTTGAGAATAAGAGAGCGCATTACACTGGCCATTTTCGGGCCGATGAACGTCCCGCCACCAGAAATGATGTCGAGGGCTTTCTTGAACTCGTCGAATCCGTCCATCTTATCGACGTACCCTTGAGCTCCAGCGGAGAGCAATTCGCGGATGTTTGCAGAGCTCGCTTTTCCGGAGAAAACGAGAACTCTAACACCCGGGACATGCAAGGTAAGTCCACGTAGGACCTCTGTGCCGCTGAGTTCTGGGAGGCCGACGTCTAGAATGACGGTTTCCGGCTTTAGCTTAATGCATCCTTGCAGTCCTTCTTCGCCGTTTCCGAACGCACCTACAATCTCGTAGCCTGGTAGCATGGAGATGAACTCGGAAACCATTTCCCGGACTGCAGTTTGATCTTCTATAATTACGACTCTTTTCATAATTTTTGAACTTCCTGTTTCTCCCTAGAATTACGGTCGCCTTGGGTTTTTCTTAAGCGTCAATTGCGCAGGAATTTAATGGGGCGAGAGTATTTCCCGGCAGGGGGGAGCACCTTTGGTAAGCGCTTAGGAGGTCAGCCGCTTGAGGGCGACTCTCAGTAATCTCTTGAGCCAAGGCATCCAAACAGCGCGATTCTATGCGTTTTTGACGCAAAAAAAGACGGGCCCCGGTTAAAACCAGAGCCCGCCATCCTATTCCTGCACCACAAAATGTGGCTATCAGTACGGTCTACCCCTAGACCGTTACTACCCTATATCAAAAGTGTTTGCCATTGGCGATCGCCTGCTTGGCGGGCGGCTATCAAAGCTCCGGTGGCGACCCGCGTTTTGAAGGTTTCGCCTACGGAGGCTACCTGGCAGCCTTCGAAACCTTCTCCGGAGAGAAGTTCCTCAAGAGCTTGGTCGATTCCGGAAATCATGCTGCCTCCACCTGTCATGATGATGTTTTGGAGGAGATTTGGAATGCTGTCAGGATCGGCTTTTACGATCAGCGATCGGACTGCTTGGTAAATTCGTTCTAGAAGGGCGTTGCAAGCGGTGTCGATCGCGTCGGCTACTTCGATCTCTTTGATCTTGCCGCCTATCATTACTGGAGCGAGGACGGATTGCTTGGCTCCGTTGACGAATGAATGCTGTTCTTTGATCTCGCGGCACTTGGCGATGGAGATTCCGCAATCGGGATATTTAGCAATTATGGCTTCCTGGATCATCTCGTCGATCGCGTCGCCAGCGAAGGCGAAGCTGATTTGGTCTTCGCTAGAAGGGTAGTACCCTTGGATAAGGCAAATATCTGAAGATCCGGCTCCGATATCGATGAAGATCGAATTAGAGATAGGGTCGATGTAGCCTGATTCTGAAGTCTTGCTAACTTCGCGGCAGCCGAGAGCGGCTAGGAAAGGCTCTGGAATGAGAATGACTTTGTCGAAGAGGCCAGTGACGGCGACACGCACGTTTTCGCGGGCTTCGGGTCCGGTATTGGCTGGGATGCCGATAACGGCACGAATTTCGGTGTTTTCGTCGCTGTTGGTCTTTGCTTTTAGGTGCACGAGGTAATCGCGCACGGCGTCCATGTCTTCGATGATGCCGTCTCTAAGCGGCTGGACGAGATCGAGGTGAAGCTTGTATTTAAGAGCGTCGGTACCGAAGAGAGTAGTTTCGTTGCCAGGAATGACATCTGGCAAAATACCGCTGCGGGCGTAGCCGACGAGCGATGGGATGAGTTCGGATAGCTCGGTTTCCGAGCTCGTAGAGTTTGAGTATTCGATACAGGTGGTGTTGGTGCCTAGATCGAGGCCGACGAGCAGCGTTTTAGTGATTTCTCTTGGAAGTGTTCCTTGGGCTGCTGAATTTTCGAGTTCCGCGACTGCTGTGTTTGATTGGGATGTGGTCTTTGTTTTCATATGAATAGGACTTCGTTTTTATGTTATTAGATTGTTATGGCTTCTTCTTGAGTGAGAAGCGGGGTGAGTTGGGCTTGGTTTAGAGTGGCTACGATTTTGTCAAGAGATAGGATCGAGTCGGCGATTCCCTCGCTTTCGGATTCTTGTTCCTGAACGGCGTCGATCATGGTTTGCACGTCGTCGAGAGGGATGCGCTTGTGCGGTCGTTCGAAGGTTTGCGGCCGCGTTTGAAAGGTGGAGGGGTTCCAAGCCTGGCGCGTTTTTCGTTCCTGTTGCTCTTGAAGATAGAGTGTGCGGTATTTTGCGGCCACTTGTTCTTCAACTTGAGGAATGATGCTCTTTATTAGAGTCTCCTTGAAAATGCCTTGGAGTTTGAGGCCTTGATCGACGATTGATTGTTCGCGGGTGAACATATCGTGCAAATCGGCTTTCGCATCCTCTTTGAGGGCTGCGGGGAGCAGTTGGATCCAGGCTCGAATTAACTCGGGAAGTTCGTCTTTTATGATGCGTCGCGATTCGATGTTGCAGCCTTTCCTGTAGAGGACGCAGGCGCTTCGAAAGCGTTCGACGATGAGAGTCCAACGGTTTTCGGCTTTTTCGGTAACTTTGATAGATGCGATCATTTTTTAAAGACGCATCATGCATAGCTTTTAGCGTGCCAGTTTTATAAGTCGTTGGTTGTGAATAGAGAAGTTCGAGAGCCTCAAGTTTAGGGTCCTACCGTCGAAGCTGACATTGTATGATTTGCCTAGTTGATGGGTTAATTTTGCCCCTTGATTTCGATGGTATGTTAAAATCCCGTTTTATACTTCGAAAAGGAGGGCAAAAATGAAACCCGAGGATTGCATCGCGCGTCGAAGGGATAATAGGATTCGAGGCGTTGACCCTCATCTCGGTAAAGTTACACTATTTAGAATGAAGACGGATACGTTAAGGAATCGGAAAATTAACGCTAATAAGCGTGGTTTCACTTTGATTGAAATCATGCTCGTAATCGGCCTGATGGTGATGCTGGTCGGACTTGTGGTTTTCAATATTGACGGGATACTTGGCGGCAATCAGCAAACGATCGCTGAAATGAAGGTGAAGGCTTCGTTCGAGACCCCGCTCACGACTTATAAGATTCACATGGGTAGATATCCCACGACTGCTCAGGGTTTAGGAGCTCTGCTAGCGCGTCCGGAGAATGATAAAGGCCGTTGGAAAGGTCCCTATGTAAAGGATGCAGGAACCTTGATGGACCCATGGAATCAAGAGCTTCAGTATCGCTCGCCAGGGACGCATAATACATCCGGTTACGATTTATTTTCGTTAGGAGAGGATGGGACTGAATCTGCTGACGATATTGGGAATTGGTAGGTTTCGTTATCTGTTTTAGTTTTGAGAGGGAATGGTTCGAGTTGGGTAGCGGGCGCTAACTCAACTCTAATGAATCGTATGTTTAGGCGAATGACAGGAGGCGATGCCCGAAAGGCATTCACGTTGATCGAGATGATGTTAACCATCGCCTTGATCACCTTGCTGTCGTCGCTGTTCGTTTGGAATATCACCTCGTTGCTTAAGCAGGGGGAGCTGGAGTCTCTTCAAAACGAGCTTTGGGGAGCTGTCGAAAAGGCTAAGCAGAGCGCTGTTTTTAATCGTCAGCCTCATGTCGTGAGGTTCGACGAAGAGGCTCAGGCGTTTAGAGTTTCGGCTGGAGGCAAGCAATTTACTTTCGAAGTGGAAACAGACGGATTTGATGAAGGCGTCGAAATTGAAGTGGTTTTCAACGAGCAATTGCCCAAGGACGGCTATCGTTTGGTTCGCGGAGAATTGGTGACGCAGCGGGAAATCGAGTCAGTTACATTCTATCCAGATGGTACATGCACTCCGTTTTCGGTGAATCTGAAGATTGGCGAGTACCAAAGCGATTTTCAAATCGATCCGTGGACAGGATCCCAGCTTACCGCGCCGGAGGACGACTCATGATTCGGAGAGCGAACAGCCGCGTTTCTACAGGGTTCACTCTCGTTGAAGTGATGATGGCAATGGCGCTGTTCGGCATCGCAGTTGTCGCGTTTTCAGGAGCTTATATCAATGTGATCAATGCGTTTGCGGCGATCCAGGTTGACCAGGCTTTCGAACAAGATCTGACCTTGGTTCGTCAACAGGTCCTAATCCTGCAGGATGTCGAAGACTTGGAAGAAGGAGGAGAGGTTTTTACAGGAAGCCATGGGGAGGCAACTTGGCGTGTAGAGTATGAGCCGACTCTAGTGGCCGACTTGTTCAAGCTGACGCTCTTTATGGAGATTTTGGATCCTGAAAAGGATATGATGCGGGAAGTTGTAGAGACGCATTATCTGACGCGACCGACTTGGTCGGATCCGGTAGAGCGAGCAACGCTTCAAGCGGATACGCGGGATCGGCTTTTAGAGAAACAATCGGGGCTTGATTGACGATATGCGGTTTGGATTGAGAAATGGAACGGCTCGTTCGCGTAAGGGCTTCACTTTATTGGAAGTGATGGTGTCTGTGTTTATTGGGGCGATGTTGCTTGTGGCGACAACTACGTTTATTTTTTCAATGGGCGAACTTTGGGGAAGGGGAGCTAATGTGTGGTTGTTTCAGAAGCACGTGAGAGGAGTATCCAGATTCTTGGAGCAGTCGATCCAAACGACTAGCTGGAAACTGCCATCAGGCGAAGAGACTGAGACGCCTGTTTATTGGTGGGAGTGGAATAGTCGGGAATACCAGAATAACCCGTTGCTCACTTTCGAAATGGATACCAGCCCAGGCGTTTTGATCTGGCCAGAATCGCGTTTACCCTATGTCGTGTGCTCGTTGGAATTCGAAGAAGGCGAGGGGCTGTTTATGCTCTGGCGATCGCGCCTCGAGGAGGACTTTGAAGAGGAGTCGCCGCGAAAGACGCTTATTTCTCCATTCGTTAAGGGTATCAAGTATTACTATATCGACTCCGAGGAGGAAGATGCGGAGTGGGAAGTGATGGACGATCCAGAGAAGGAAGCGGATGGTTCTTACCAATTGCCGCAGCGTATCGAACTGGTGTTCGAGTACGAGGGTCAGGAAGAAAAACGGCAGGTTGTTCTGCCGACGATTTTCAACGGTTTACCGGTTTTCTAGAAATGCGAATTGCGAGAAATAGATTTTCCGTCGCAAAGCGTGGCTCGATTCTATTGATGGTCTTGGTCCTGATCATCGTTGTGAGCTACGTCTTGACGAAATTCATCGAACGCGCCCACGTCGAGGTCCAAGGAGAGGGCTACTACGTCGAGCGGACGCGGCTGCGATTACAAGCTTGGTCTATGCTCGAGGTGGCGGTGGCTGTGTTGGCCGATGTCAAAACGATCGACGGCTCATTGTATTCTCCGACCCAAGGATGGCGAGATCCGTTGGATTATGCTCAGGTAGAGTTGCCGGAGGGAATGCATGTGACTTTCGATTTTATCGACGAGTCGGCCAAGCTTGGTATCAACGAGCTGGACGAAGGCTCTTTGTTTTTGCTCTTCGACCATATGGAATTCGATCTGGATGTGAGTCAGACCCTGACCAATTCCTTGCTCGATTGGATTGACGAAGATGATGAGGCCCGCATCGATGGGGGTGAATCTAGAGAATACAGTAGCGCGGAAATGGAAATGCATCCATCGAATCGACCTTTGCAATCTTTGGGCGAATTGTCGTCGATTATCGGTTTCCGGGAGCATTTTTTCGATGAATACGGGTTTCCTAATAACTATTTTAGTCAACTCGCCGAGATGCTGACGCACCACCCGGTCACTCAATTGAATGCGAATACGGCTTCGCCGTTGGCTCTTGAGTCTCTGGCGGGACTAAACGAGATCCAGGTTGAAACGCTGCAGGACTATCTGGCGGGGATCGATCGGGAATTCGACACCGACGATGATAATTACTTTGCTACTGGCGGAGAAATCAGTGACGTGATCGGAGAGACTGAGCAAGGTGTTCCGATATCCAACCAAATCAGCATTTTGACGATAAAAGTAACCGTTCAAGAAAGTGGAAGCGCATATAGCTTGATCGGTACAATCAGTGTCGAATCGCAACCTACGGAAAATAGTGAAACCGGGGAGCTTCAGTATCCGTTCCTTTTCCTAGAGCTTAGGGAAGAGGCCGGTTTGAATGGTGTCCGTTCTTCGTGAGAGTTTAATATCCGTTGTGACAGAGAATCCGCAAAATCCAGAGAAAAGCAGAACTTTGACCCTGCAGGTCATTGCCGCGCCGAGCCATTTGTTTTTCTGTCGTCGTATCGAAATCCCAGAAGACGTTACCGAAGACGAACGCGAGGGCTTCGTGCAATTGCAATTGGAGAGTATGTCGCCGTTCCCGTTGGAGCATTTGCAATTCGGGTATGTAGTCGACGAATCGGGGCGTTTCGCGTTTTTATATTCTGGATACCGTCGTTCTTTCGAGAGCGGATCGATCGCGGAATGGGAAAAGCAGGAAACGGTCATTCCGGAATTTAGCATTGGAGCGATCGCGGGAAAGAACGATGACGGAAGACCCCTTTTATTGGTGTCCGAAAATTCCGTTGCCTATTTCGAATACGATGGCCAGTCAGAGCTGCCTTGCTACTTCGAAGCGTTTCCGCGAGAACGAGACGAGAATGACCAAGTGATGGATTTGAATGCGAGCGTCGATACGGCAAAAGCGCGTTTGGGCGATCGAATCAAGGGAAAGACAATTCGTGTTTGGAATACGAATGCCGTTATTTATATTGGTAAACAACGATTGCGTCTTCAAGCCGAAGAGAATGGCAGCCAGATCACGGCGATCGTTTCTCGCGACACATTGTGGACGATGGATCTTCGGGATCCGGACCGAATCGAGCACGCGAAACTCGAGGAGCGTCGTAATCGTTTAATTTGGAAGGTCGCGCTAGGGATGGCGGCTGTGTTCATGCTTTTGATTCTAGGGGAGTTCGCCTGGATTGGTTCTCAAGCTTATGTAAACCTTCGAAAAGGCTGGAATGAGGAAAGAACTCCAGCCGTGGCGTTGATAGAATCCCACCAGTCGACAGTATTCGAACTTGAAGAATTTCAGGATTCGGATTTGAAGCCTTTTGATATGCTCATAGCGGTTCAGCCATTTATGAGCGATGCGGTGACCTTTACGAAGGTCGAAACCAATGGTTCTAGCGGCCTGAAGGCATTTGGCG
>JAPKDW010000163.1 GCA_028822375.1 Opitutaceae bacterium
TTGCTTTGTTGGGATTTCTAGCCCTGTAGACCTTCAGCGAATACTGGAAGAATCCGACATGCCTGAGAGCTGGGCGATTTGGATTTTGGGCAGCCGCTTTATTCGCCACTAAAGAAACGGCTATCATTCATGTCTTCGCGATATTCATCGCTACACTAGCGATCCAGGAAAAGCCATTCGCAATCGCTGACTGGAAAGAGCGAGCGAGCTTAAAGCCGGTTTTAGCAGCGACCGGAGTCTTTCTCCTCATTTGGATCTTTTTTTTCACAGCGGCACTGACGGATTTCAGCCAACTTGCCGACAGCTTAAAGGCTTTCATCAACTACGCGGATCGCTCTCAAGGGCAAGGACACGAGAAACCAGTGGGCTACTACTTTTCGCTCTTCTGGCCACAAACAAACGAAGGCGTTCGCTGGGGAGAAGCGCCTTTTATGGTCATCGCTTTCATTGGGTTCGGATTGCTTGTTCTAAATAGAGACGAGCAATCGCGACACTATCGCCTTACCGTGTTTTACGGAGTCACGTGCTTCCTGGTCTATTCGCTGATCCCCTACAAGACGCCATGGCTCATGCTGAGCTCGTACGTTTCATTCGCGTATGCGGCTGCGTTCACTCTCAATCGCTTCCTTACTGGTCGAAATTCGATTTGGTTTCGCTTAGTTGCTAGCGGTATTATTGGCTTCGTTTGCTGGCAGCAGTACCAGTCCACCAAACTGGGGAACTACTACGCAGCAGACGCTCGAAACCCTTACCTCTATCAGCATACCTCGCCGCAGTTTGCAAAATTGGTTCAACGAATTGAGGATCTTGAAGAACTAAACCCTTCGACCAATCTCTCTATCGCCGTCGGCGGAGACGACAATGCTTGGCCGCTGCCCTGGTACTTGCGCGACAACGCGACCGTTGGCTATTGGACAGATCCTTCGAAAGCCCCTGCTCTTGATCTTGTCATCGGTCCGGTGGGAAGCTTGCCTTCCTCGCTTTCGGAAACGCATATTGTCGAATATCATGGCTTGCGAGTAAACGTAATACTGGAATGCTGGATACGCAATGAACTCTGGGATGCGTTTATGAAGACAAGAGAATAGCGATGAATAAGCACACGGACAACCCAAACGTTCAAAGCTATACCTGCGAAGCGATGGCCGGCGAGTTCGCCTTTCACTTATTGGGCGAGCGTACGCAACTGATGGATTCAGCTGTCGGGGAAGCTGAAGAGCTATTAGCCAAAATCGAAGATCGCCTTAGTCTCTATGTGGAATACAGCGATACCTGCCGCATTAATCGGGCAAAGATTGGCGAGACGATTCTCGTATCCGAAGAAGCTATCGAATGCCTCTTGCAAGCATTCGATGCTAGCGGGCGTTTGAACGGAAAATTCCATCCCTTCATGGGCGTGGCCGCTTTGACTTCAAAAGAACAAAAGCAGGAAGTCGGACGCTTTCTCAATCTGGATGAAGATGTCGCGTTCTCTGAAGAGCCAGTTATTTCGATGGATCCCGAAGGGAATGCAATCCAGAAACTACGCGAGGGCCCGATCCTCGATCTAGGCGGTATCGGCAAGGGTTTCGCGCTCGATCTTCTAGCTGCCCATTTTAGAGAGTGGGATTTCCACGGAGGATTACTCGATTCGGCTGGCAGTACTTTTGTTGCGATGGATGCTCCGGAAGGCGAATCTGGCTGGAATTTAGAAATTGGATACGGGTCATCGACGCGCTTTATCACGCTCGCTCCAAACAACGCCTTGGCGAGTTCCGGGGAGCTTTTTCAGGGTACGCACGTTATTGATCCCATTTCAGCGAAAACCAAAAGTCCCTGGTTGCGCAGCTACGCTATCGCCGAAAACGGCGCTCTAGCAGATGCTGCGAGCACGGCATCACTTTTGCTGGACGAGCAGTCATTGGCTACTATTTCCGAAGCCAACGAGCCTTTGTCCTTCGCTCTTTATTCGAAAACGAAATCGTTTTCAATCGGATCTTTTTTTGCGACGGCTGACAGTTCTGAAAACCGGGTGGATACGCACCTCGTCGTGCCCTGCTACCGCGAAAGCAAACGTCTTCCCATTTTCCTGCCAGAGCTTTGCCAAGCGATAGGCGATTCGGGTCTCAGAGTGAACATTCAAGTTGTCGACGACGGATCGCCGGGCGATGAACCGGAAATCCTCGAAAAATTCGTCACCGAACTTCGAGACACGTTTCCCTTCGTGAACCAACCGCTTTTGCTAGAAAACAATCAAGGTAAAGGGGGTGCAATACGCGCTGGTTGGGATTGTGGAGAAGACATTGATCAGCTAGCTTTCGTGGACGCCGACGGAGCCGTATCGGCTACTGAAGTCGTTAGGGTTCTAAAAGAAGCAGACTCCGAAACGGTTTATCTCGCAGTTAGGAGTTCGGACGACTCGCGCAATGCAGAGCGAGTCCTCTCTCGGAAAATCGTGGCTCGCGTCTTCAATTGGCTCATTCGCGCTCGCTACGATATTCATGTAACGGATACGCAATGCGGATTTAAGGTTATCCCCAACTCCTTTTATCGGTCGGCACGCGAAAAGCTTGTTCAGTGCGGGTACGCGTTTGACCTGGAACTCATCCTTTCTGCCCAAAAGAACGGCTGCCAAATTAAAACCATTCCGGTCGAGTGGAAAGAAATATCCGGTGGAACAACCAATCTAAAAGACGGCCTTACCTTCCTGAAGCAATTGATCAAGCACTCGGTGTAAGGCGAGAGAGTAGCCTGTCGCATAATTTGGTAGCGGCCGATCTCCGAGCGGCCGCTACCTTTCCTCACAGGCAAGATGCCTGTGCTACTTTAACAAATAAGCTAAGGAATAACTGCGCCCCAGGCTAGTTTTCGGGCGACCTTAGTCACGGCTTTCTTCGATTTTTTTAGAATGAACGATATTGGACTTAGGATTATCTTTCCACCTTTGATAAGCTTGTTTGGCGACTTTCCCTCAAAACGACGATAGTCCTCCACGTTAGATGCAAGGCGCTCGTACCTATAATCAGTTGTCCTTTCTCGCCTCATGTTTGCAGGAGGTCTTTGAGGAGGCCTTGTCAATGTCGAATTTCGCGACCGTTCGCTAGGCCTTGTGGGTGGCAACCGAACCGAAGAGTTCGACGGATAATAACCGTATCCAGTTGGGTTCTGTCGAAACGTTGAATTCGATTCCGGACGACGTGGAACCATGCGTGATCGAGACGTTTCTTGTGGCCCTATCCTCTGATAAGCCGATGCCCTTATTCGCTCAGGTTCGCTCCTCCTCCGATCACTACTTCGCTCCCATTTTCTGGCTTCCTCAAGGTTCTTCGGAACCCCTTTGCCTGATCGGTAGAGGTAAGCGAGCGTCGCTTGAGCATTGCGATCTCCCTCAGAAGCCTTGCGTTTCATTTCGTCCAGATAATCACCTCCGAAAGACAACGAGCCACAGAGCGCAATCACTGTTGCAATCGATAGGGTGAATTTCCGCATGAGCATCGGTTCCAAATTGGCCATTAAGAACCGGCGAGCAAGATGTATTCACTCTAAGAACTGTTAAATAAGTCGGAATGAACACTACAATTGAAACCCAATACGGTGAATTCTGAATAGTTCAATTTTGTAGGTCGTCTCGCTGAGGCGACATATCATTTCAAACGGCGGGTCAGCGACCCACCCTACAGTTGAGCTGCTCGAAGAAATTGGACTTTATTTAACCGTCTCTAAGAATTGAAAAGCGGTGTGTTTCGGCAACCCCAATAGATCAAACCGAGTCCGGAGGCCTCGATCCACCTTTATCAGACAAGCAGGTGGCGCGAGAACGTCCCGGCTCGCGTTTTAGCAAACCCACGCTTCCTACCCGCTCATAGTGGGCATGTCGGGAAGGTCGTACATCGCGATCATGTATGGGTGATCCTCACGGTATTCAGTGAGCGGTTTGGGGTTATCAACTCGCCCGATGGGACGGATGTTTTTACCGACTATGCCGCAGGCTTCGTCACCGATATCTTCTCGAATGGCTTGAGCCTTTTGGGAAAGTACTGCTACGATATCCGGTCGGTCGCTGTAGCGATTGGTCGTCTCGCTAACATCCTCTCGCAAATGGTATAGCTCGGAAATCTCCGTATCTCCTTTTTGGAAATGTAGTTTCCAATCCCCTACTCGAATCGCCTCAAGTCGATTTTGGGCGTAATAGTGGAAGGTGTCGTTGGCTGAGTAGTCAGCCTCGTCAAACATCAAACCGCTTACATCGTGACCGTCAATTATCCGTTCGGTGGATACTGCCTCTCCTGCAAGTTTCGAGAAGGTAGGAAAAAAGTCCATTGAAGTGACAATCGCGTCGGAGACTGTCTCGCTTGCGATTTTAGCGGGCCAGCGCATAATGCAAGGAACTCGTTGGCCACCTTCCCAGGTGGTTGCCTTGGTGCCTCGGCAAGGCTGGTTGCTGCCACCCTCGTCTCTCGCTCGAGACCCGTTATCGCTAGTGAAAACGATCAGCGTATTGTCGCTCAAACCAAGTTGTTCTAGATGGTCCATGAGAATCCCCATACTCCAGTCGATGCATTCGACTGCCCCGCCGTAAGCTCCATTCTTCGAACGTTCCAGAAATTGCTGCGGCACGAACAGGGGCACATGAACGTACATGTGAGCGAGGTAGAGAAAAAACGGTCCGTCTTGATTCTTATTGATAAACTGAAGCGCTTCGTCCGTGTAGCGTTCAGTGATTCCTCGTTGATCCGGCTGGGCTTGGATTACGGTTTCATTTCGGAGCAAGGGCAATGGCGGACGGTCCGGACGGTCCGATTGCCGCCCCATGTCGTTGCTGTAAGGTATTCCAAAATACTCGTCGAAGCCGTGACGCGTAGGCAAGAATTCCGGTTGATCTCCGCAGTGCCATTTACCGATGATTTTGGTCGAATAACCCGCATTCTGCAGTTGGGTCGCGACTGTTGTCTCGGACGAGCTCAATCCAATGCCGTCACCTGGAAACAGCACAATACTTCCATTGAAACTGCCAAACCCAATTCGCGGGGGATAGCAGCCTGTCATCATGGCTCCTCGCGACGGGGAGCAAACCGGGGAAGCCATGTAGAAATCCGTGAATCGTTTTCCCGCTTTCGCGAGTCGATCCAAATGTGGAGTATTATTGAGGGTCGAACCATAACAGCCTAAGTCGCCATAGCCGAGGTCGTCACAGTTAATGAGGATAATATTCGGTTGTTCGCTCATGTCTTTTTTGGGAGGTAACCAATGAATCCAATGATGCCGCGCAAGGTCAAGCGTGGATGGAGCGAAACCGTTGCACGAGTCTACCCAAATTCTGCCCCTTAATTCGCAGAATAGAGATTGATCCCAAACGTATTCGCAGAATGATTCCCACATGCGAAAACTGCTACCTGGGACGCGAGCCCTTTTAATCGTAAACGGCCTATTCTTTGTCGTGACCTATATGGTTTCAGACATGGAGAGTCGAATGGTCGCATGGTTCGCTCTGTTTTTCCCGATGAACGACCATTTTCATATTTGGCAATTCGCAAGCAGCCTTTTCATGCATGGAGGGCCCATGCACTTGTTTTTCAATATGTTCGCCCTCTTTTCCTTTGGTATGATTTTGGAAACGCTTTGGGGAACCCGAAAATTCATAGCCTTCTACTTCATCGTTGGCATTGGAGCAGGTTTGATTTATTTAGGGGTGAACTACTATCAGTTTAACAACGTGTACTCTGAGCTGATAGAACTCGGCCTTAAACCGATTGAGATCCAACACCGTTTGGACGCAATAAGCCTATTGTTCGACCGCAATTTGCAGCCAAGTAATTACCAACGCTTCCTTGATAATGGTTCTCATTTATTGAAAATTGGGGACCAGGTTTCGGAAAAAAATCTCAGTATCCTTTTGGAGAATTACAGTACCCCGGTTGTTGGAGCATCCGGAGCGATCTATGGTATCCTCGTTGCGTTTGGGATGATGTTTCCAAACGCCAAGTTAGCGCTGCTATTTATACCCGTACCAATCGCAGCCAAATACTTCATCCCCGCGCGTCTGTTATTCGACCTCTTTTCAGGCGTCACTGGATTTTCGCTATTCGGAGGAAATATCGGACATTTCGCTCATATTGGCGGAGCAATCATCGGATTCCTGCTTATGCTCTACTGGAAGCCTAACTCGAAACTCGATAGCGAATTTCTCAGGACGCCCAATTGAGTCGCACGGAATTCTCGCTCGCAAGATCATCCACCTTTAGTCATTTCGTTGCCCAATGAAAAAGAACCCGGTCGCGAGATAGGCGACTATCCTTTCGATGCTCGCCCCGTCATTACCACAGACATCGGTCGATTGAAGCAAATAGTCCTCAACTTTATAGGTGATGCCATTAAGTTCACCAATAAGGGATCTATCACTGTGAAATCGGAAATCGAGTCGGAGTCGCCTGGCAATAACTACCTCCGCATCGAAATTAAAGATACGGGAATTGGCATTAGAGATGATGATCTCGAGAAACTCTTTAAGCCTTTCTCTCAGGTCGATGGCAGCCTCAGCAGGCAATTCGGAGGAATGGGACTAGGCTTGGCGATATCTCGAAAATTCGCTCAAGCGTTGGGGGGTGATGTCGGTTGCAAGAGTGAAGTTGGCGTTGGAAGCAGCTTCTGGATACGCATTCCCGTTGGCCTGAAGAAAATCGCTTTTGAAGAAAAAGACACAACCACGATATCCGCAACTCCCTTGAAGACAGGACAAGGCTCAGTGCTGCTCGTCGAAGATGAACTTGTAAATCGCGAGCTTGGAGCCGTTCTCATCAAAAGCATCGGCTACGAAGTCTTCTGTGCCAGGGATGGGTTCGAGGCGGTGAAATTGTGCAAAACACGATCGTTTGATATTGTTTTCCTTGATATTCGTATGCCTGGAATGGATGGCTTTGAAACCGCCACGAAATTGCGTGAACTTGACGAGTTGGACAAGCAGACTCCTATCGTTGCAGTATCTGCCCATGTGACTCCCAGAGACAAGGAACACTGCCTTGAAGTTGGCATGAACGGATCATTGCGAAAGCCGCTGACTCTTCAAAAACTTTCCGAAACTCTGGATAATTGGCTAGGATCGAACTGACGGTTCAAAACTAATTCAACTCCAGTATTAGGGAGAGTCCATCAAGTCTCTAGCAGGAGCGTTTTAAAGTGGTAGGGCGGCATCGCCGAGGCCGCAGCGGAGACCAAATAGGACTGCAGCCTCGGCGATGCTACCCTACCTTTCTCAACCCTAGGGCAACGAACCTCGATAGATATCGTTTCCAATCACTTTAAAACGCACCTGTTTAAACCCTATTGTCCTTTTTCAGCTTGAGGGAGGTAATCATGGGGGACAGTCTCGCTTATTTTCCCCATTCTACACCCCAGTCACCTATGATTTTCCGAAAATTAAGTAGTGACCGTCTCTCCTAATTGTTTTTTGCCGATATCTCCAAACGCCAATCAAGTTTCTATGAGCGAAATTACCTTAAAAATTAATGGGAAAGACCGTCCAGTAGACGTCTCTTCCGACATGCCGCTGCTATGGGCTCTCCGTGACAAGTTGAATATGACAGGCACCAAATACTCCTGTGGCATTGGCCAATGTGGAGCCTGTACGGTACTAGTAGACGGAACGCCAATGAGAGCCTGCATAACGCCCGCTGCTAGCGTCGCCGGTATGAACATCACAACGATCGAAGGGCTTGATCCCGAAGGGGAACATCCTGTACAAAGAGCTTGGCACAAAATAGACGTTCCGCAATGCGGCTACTGCCAAGGCGGCCAAATCCTCACGGCGGTATCGCTGATCGAACGTAACCCAAACCCGAGCGACGACGATATCGACGCTGCTCATTCAGGAAATATTTGCCGCTGCGGCACCTATCATCGAATTCGAAAAGCGGTGAAATTGGCAGCTCAATATAAAAGAGGAGGAGCAAAATAATGAGCTCGAAACAAATTTTAAATCGCCGTGCATTCCTGAAAGTTTCGACTCTAGCGTCTGGAGCTTTTTTGATCGGAGTCAGCTATCGCAATAACTCCGCTCATGCGAAAACCGAATCGGATGGATCGACTTGGTCTCCGAATTTGTACATACGAATCGAACCGACGGGATCGATCACTATTGTCAGTAAGAATCCGGAAGGCGGACAGGGCATTAAAACCGCCATGCCTATGGTCGTCGCCGAATGCCTCGAAGTTGACTGGAACAACGTCACCGTCGAACAAGCCAACCTCGACGATCGTTACGGGCGTCAGACCGCAGGCGGCAGTCGCGGCACTCCTGATGGCTGGGACGACTTGCGTATTGCCGGTACGGGAGCTGCCTACATGCTCCGCGCAGCCGCAGCCGAGACCTGGGGAGTATCCATCGATTCCTGTCAGGCGAAAAACGGAAACATTGTTCATGCGAAATCGAAGCGTTCGTTGGGCTACGGCAAGCTGGCCTCTCTAGCTTCCAAGCAAACCGTTCCGCCTGTCGACAAACTCACGCTCAAGAGTCGCCCTTCCGAATTCAATTTGCTCGGAAAGCGCATTCCAGGAGTCGACAACAAAAAGATCTTCACTGGTCAGCTCAGCTACGGATGCGACACGCGCCTAGATGGCATGGTCTACGCGGTCTTTCAAAAATGCCCAAGCTTCGGGGGCAAGGTACGAAGCGCCAATACCGATCAAATCAAGAAAGCCCCAGGAGTCGTGGACGCCTTCATCGTCGAAGGAACCGACAACCTCAAGGGCCTTATGCCGGGCGTAGCGATTATTGCGGAAACCTGGTGGGAAGCGGATTCCGCTCGCAAGCAATTGCAGGTCGATTGGGAGAAGATCCAATCCGATTCCACCGCCGACTACACCCGTCAAGCTGAAGCGCTGAGTAAGCAGTCCGGCGAGACATTGGGTGAAAGTGGCAATGTGGACAAAGCCTTTGACACCGCTCACAAAGTCATCGAATCGCAGTATTACTATCCGTTCGTTTCCCATGCGAACATGGAGCCTCAAAACTGCACGGCCTTCCTGCACCCCTCAGGAAAACTCGAACTTTGGGCGCCTACTCAAAATCCTAAAAGCGGTCGCGCCCTCATCGCGCAAACATTACGGGTATCCGAAGACAGTATTCATGTTAACATGACACGTCTAGGTGGTGGATTCGGGCGCCGCCTAACTCCGGATTTCATGGTCGAGGCCGCTTTTTTAGCGACTAAAGTAAATCGCCCCGTACAGCTGCAATGGACCCGCGAAGACGATATGCAACATGACTTCTATCGTCCCGCAGCATGGCACAACCTAAAAGCCGCAATCGACAAATCGGGAAAGCTCACTGCCTGGGAAAATCACTTCGTCACCTTCGCAAGCGGCAAGCGCACCGTTAGCGGAGCCAACTTGTCCACCAGGCACTACCCGGCAGGACTCACCCCGAATTTCCGCCTTCGCCAATCGCTTATTCAAACCAAAGTGCCCACAGGCCCCTGGCGCTCTCCAGGGCACTCAGCTTACTGCTTTGCTTTTCAAAGCTTCATGGACGAAGTGGCGCTTGCCGGAGGACGCGACCCGCTTGATTTCCGATTGGACCTCCTGAAGCAACGTCACGGCAAAACCGATTTCGACACCGAGCGTGCTGCAGGTACGCTTAAGCTTGCGGCCAAGAATGCTAATTGGGGCCGAGCCATGGGACCAAACCAAGGGCAAGGCCTAGCCTTCCACTTCGACCACGGAGGTTATGTCGCGTATGTTGCTGAAGTCACAGCGCAGGAATCCGGTCAATTCAAAGTCGACCAGGTTTTCGGCGCTGCCGATTCGGGCCCGATCATCAATCGAAGCGGAGCTGACAATCAAATTGAAGGCAGTGTCATAGATGCCTTAAGCACAGCCTTCCTAGAAATATCCTTTGCTGACGGAGCCGCCGAGCAAAGCAACTTCTCTAACTACAATCTGCTCCGAATTAATCAGGCTCCGTCCATTTCAGTAGACTACATTCAGAGTGACAATCCTCCAACGGGATTGGGCGAACCTCCGATCGCTCCAGCGACTCCAGCGATCACCAACGCTCTGTTCGCGGCATCCGGAAAACGAGTCCATTCTCTGCCACTAGGGAAACAGGGGCTGTATATCTAAACACCCACCCAAAGGCTTATAAACAGACCTTCACTGTGATCGAAAACGGTGAAGATCTTAGCAA
>JAPKDW010000442.1 GCA_028822375.1 Opitutaceae bacterium
TTGCTCTACAGGAGTACGAATGAAGGGAAGTCGTAGCGAGCGTTCATATTGATGCACCACTCGCGTCGCTCAAGCTATTGCGTCCCATCGATGGCCGTTAGGCCAAGCCAATCGGACGAAGAACCTGATTCTCGGACCGCTAGCCGACCTGATCGAACTCTCGGTGGGAAAGAGAGCCTCTCAGATCCCAGAGCGCCCAGCCACTGGGATAGGTTGGCACCACCTTCCACAGCAAAGCCGCTTGACGAACCTAAATGAGTTTGACAGCTTCGCTACTCGATATCTCTTCGATTCAACCGATGATTAGATCTTCGTAGAATCGGGGTTACTAACCTCTTTGTTGCGTTACTAGCGCGTCGGCTCCTCTTTTGATAATAGTTTACAAATGAATACGGTTAAATCGGTTCTCATGCCGAAGAGAGTATGGCCGCTTTGGTGGCTTGCGCTATCGCTAGCAGTAGCGGCTCCAAGTCTGATTAGGTTCCTGGAGGATGCTCCCGACAGCAATTCTTCCGATAAGGATCGGGAGATTCGGGAGGAATACGGCACGCCAAACGCGGAAGCGCATTTCCAATTTACGCCTCCAATCGAGCTCTCCCGATTGGCGAATGAATGGGAGCCTCAACAGGCGTTGGTTCTCAGTATTTCCTTTTCTGAAGCGATAAAAGATTTAGATATCGCTCGGAACTTCGTCAATGTGCTCGACGTGGCTCACTCCTATTTGGACATCTATGTCTTTTGCGATCAAGAGGAGCATAAACAATACGCCCATTTCCTATCGTTAATCAGCCCTCACCCCAGGGTCGAAGCGATCTTGGAAAAAACCCATTTCGTCGACTCTCGGTCGCTGTTGCGATGGACCCGGGACTTTGGACCGATTTTTGGATTCGGGGCTAACGACCAGTTGGTGACCATCGACTTAGTCTATCGCGACATGATGAAGACGCTCGAAGAAGAGGCCCTGAAAATAGATGGACCTCTCGATCCTCTGCGGGACTTTTACAATTTGCATGGAGATGCCATGCCGTCCGAAGTCGCGGCAATGCTCCAATCGGAATACGATATTCCGGTCGATATCGTGCGCCCCTCCGTGTCAATGGATGGAGGCGATTTCATTAGCGATGGCCGAGGCAACATTTTTATTTCGAGGCATACGCTTGTTCGCAACGGCGGCAACCGATCCGAGCTTGAAAGTACGTTCCGTCGATATTTTGGAGCCAAGCGATTACACATTTTGGAAACCCTTCCCGGCAGGACGGTCCCTCACCTCGATATGATTGTGAAATTCCTAGATCATGAAACGGTATTGCTACCCGATTTCAAGGTCCTTACGGAGAAGGCAATCAATCCTTACCATGCCGAACTGAACCGAAAAGCGCGTTCGGTTATCGAAAAGAACGAACGTTACTTGCGTAAGCATTTTCCCAATTATAAAATCCTAAAAATGCCAATGCCTCCCATTCTTTTCAAGAGCAGGGACGAAATCGCGAGCGAGGCGAAGCAGGCATTCGCGAAAGTTTACGCTCTAGATAAGGAAATGGCTACAATCGATGAAATCAAACAGCTCACCGATCCCCAACTAGCAAAACTCGAGCAAGATGTCTTAACCGCCATTAAACGGAAAACGCCCTCGGCGGATTTCAGCACCCCTACCGCGTTCGATGCGGTTTTGCGACAATACGGGCAATTGCCGCTCGATGACTTTATCGACCACTACTCGGAACCAGTCACGCGTTACCGGTCGTATATAAATAGCGTCTTTCTCCATGCAAAAAATGGAAGACAGGCATTCTTGGTGCCCAGATTCACTTCATCGGATTCCAGCGAAAGCGCTTTGCTCGAAAAATGGGAATCAGATGTTGAGAGCGTTTATCGAACAGCCTGGCCCA
>JAPKDW010000164.1 GCA_028822375.1 Opitutaceae bacterium
AACCGCATCAAAGTCGGCGTTTACAAAGGCGACATTAAGGAGGAGGAGGAGGGCTGATAGGATTGGTTTCATAGGTTTTAAGGCTGCCCTTCGACGGGCTCAGGATAAGAAGGTGGAGGGATGAGGGGTCAATCGTGATGGACCTCTTCTTTTGTGGGCGGCCATTACCAACGGCCGCTTTTTAGTTTTTATCTATTTTGGGGAATTAGCGGCCATTGGAAATGACTGCCCACGTTTCTGATGACTGCTCACAGAAACTGATGGTCGCCCACGTTGATTGATGGCTCTACATTTGTCACTCCTCCTTTAAGCATACGACTGTATTTCCACGGCCTTGGTTACGTTCAAAGAGTTCGAAGGCCTGAATGAAATCTTCGATTGGGAAGATTCGGTCAACTCGCGTCGGGACGGCGCCACTCTCCAGAAATCCTATGACTTCTGCGACGTTCTCTTCGTGCTTTTCGGGATTGTCTCTCGCCCATAATCCCCACATACTGCCGACGGCTGCAGCCTGTTTGATCAGCAACATTCCAGGGCGAATCGGCTTCTGTCCGGCAGTAAAGCCGACCAGGCAAATCTTTCCAAGGGGACGCACGCATGAAACGAGAGCACCCTCGAAGAGACCGCCCTGTACCATGTCTACGATTACATCTACTCCTGCGGGGTGTCCCAGCTCGCTGGAGGCTTGTTTAACTTCATTTTTGAATTTTTTGAAGCTTTCCCTATTACTGCCGTAGCAGAACACACGGTCTGCTCCGGCGGAGACGGGGTATTCCATTTTCTCAGGAACGCTAACGCCCGCGATCACCTGTGCTCCCATAGCCTTGGCCAATCCAACCGCGGCCATGCCCACTCCGCCTGAAGCGCCATCTACGAGCACGAGGTCGCCATCACCGACTTCCCCTATGATTTTGAGCGAATGGTAAGCAGGAATGTAGTTGCGTCCTAAATTTGCGCATTTCGACAAATGTATTCCATTCGGAGCCTTCCAAACTTGATTGGCAGGTGCCGAGGAAATTTCCGCCAGCGCTCCTGTATCGAGTCGTCCAAATACTCGATCTCCCACCTTCACTCGTTCTACTCCTTGACCCGTTTCCAAAACGATGCCGGCAACGTCCATTCCTGGAATGTAGGGAAGCTCAGGCTTTGACTGGTATAGCCCCTGAGCCTGCAATGCCTCCGGGTATTGAACTCCCGCGTAGTTCACTTCGATCAAAACACATCCGTCCTCGCATTCGGGACGTGGGATTTCGTCGAGCGATAGAACGTCTCTCAAAGGATCGGGAGTCGGAAGCAGTTCTCCTTCTAGATTGAAGGCTGCATATCGGTGACAGCGCACGGCTTTTATGGTTTGGCTCATTTGTTTCCTTTGTCTCGATTGGTTAGTTTATACGGTAGTAAAGTGGTAGGGCTTGTATAGGATATAATGTGGGCATTCATCACTGATGACCGCCCACCGGGTAAGAGAAATGGGCGCTCGGAGATCGCCCGCTACCTTATTATCGTTTTTAAAAAATGGCTTCATATCATTGTGAAGACACCTGTTCTTCTAGCCGTTCAATGGCTTCTTTTTTCAAAGTGATCTTGTCGACTTTTCCGGAGGCGATCCGTGGCAAACGCTCATTTAAGAAGTGCACATGACTGGGCGCCTTAAAAGCTGCTAGGTGTGATTTAACATGGTTTTGAATGTCCTCGATGGTGGCGTTGCAGCCTTCCCTTAGAAGAATGGTCGCGCAAACGATCTCACCTAAACGGTCGTCGGGAGCACTGTGCACTGCGGCTTCACTGACCGACGGATGCAGGTGCAGTACGTTTTCAATTTCTAAACAGGCGATGTTTTCCCCTCCTCGAATGATGATGTCTTTGGCGCGACCTGTGATATATAAAAACCCGTCATCGGACATATAGCCAAGGTCGCCGGAGTAGATCCAACCCTCTCTCAATGCCTCGGCGGTTTCGTCTGGTTTATTCCAGTAGCATCGCATATTCAAGGCCGACTTCATGCAGATTTCTCCCTCTTGATTAGGCCCAAGGACGTTGCTGTATTCGTCACGGATTTCAATCTGGATCAACGGAGCCGTTACTTGTCCAGTGGAGGTTGGGCGATCCATGTATGCTTGGCCCCAATTGGTGGCTCCTGCGGCATTGGTTTCCGTCATGCCATATCCAATACCTGACAACACATGGGGAAGACGTTCTTTTAAGAGTTTCACATGCTTCGAGGGTCTGGCTGCTCCTCCGCCTGCAATGGATACTAAGCTGCTTAAATCGTATTGGTCTAAACTGGGTAAATTTAGAACTTCACCGACCATAGTGGGCACCCCGTCTAGTCTGGTTAGCGATTCTCGCTCAATCAACTCTAGTGCTTTTTCGGCATTCCATTTATAGGTAAGAACCAGAGTGCGTCCAGCTCGATAGCTGAGAAAAAGCATGGTATGAAGCCCGGACACATGGAAGAAGGGGACGTTGACCAACATCTTTTCCCTTGGAAAACGCGCGGCGATTGGATCCTCCATAGACGCCGCTCCTCCCATGAGCCAGCGGTGTACTTCTTGTCTAACCTGCTCCATATCGCCTTCGAGCGCTCTAATGGTGCCGATACAGCCAAAATTCAACATGGAGCTGACGATGCTCCGGTGGCTCATGACAACGCCCTTGGGGTGTCCAGTCGATCCGGACGTATACATAATCAAGGCGTCGCTGTCTGTGTGGATTTCGATGGATGGAAATGCATCGTCCTCTGTGGGCTCGAATAGATCTGCCATTCGTAGTACGTCTTCCGGTAATTCACCAAGAGGTCGTGCGATTGCTACTCCGAGTTCCAATAAATGGCGGGATGATATAAACCGATCCCAACGCTCATGATCCACGAAGGCGAAGCGCGCTCCACTGTCCTTAATGCCATACTCATTTTCTTCGGATACCCACCATGAGTTTAAGGTAACTGCTACTGCTCCGACGGCAAAGATGGCCTCGACCGCGAGAACATATTCGGGGTAGTTACGCATTGAAATGGCGACGCGATTTCCCGGCTCCACGCCTAACTCGATGAGCGATTTTGCGAGTGCCACGGATTTTCGCTGCACCTCGCGATAGGTCCAACGTTCGTCTTCGTATATCAAAAACTCATCGTTGGCGAAATGTGTATTCGAGAAATTGAAAAAGTCCCGCATATCGTTGGGGGCATGCTTGAATACATCGAATTCTACTTCATCGATAACTGCTTTTGAAAGCGTGAGCGGCGATTCGGGATCGATTATCAATGTGATAGCCTCATCTCTGGTGAGTGGGTGTTGGGGTAGTGAATTCATCTTGTAATCAGGCGAGTTTATACACACGAGTTGCCGTGTCGTTGAACAGCGCGCATTTTTCTTCTTCACTGTATTGCGCAGCGATTTTCTTCAGGCCATTCCAAAGCACATGGTAGGAAATGGAAGTTCGGTCTACTGGGAAATTACTTTCAAACATACAACGCTCAGCGCCGAAGCACTTAATCGTGTGGTGGTAATACCGAGCCTGCGCATCTACAAATTCATCGGAGGTCGGTGGCGTGTCTCTTTGGTCCCAGCCAAAACCATTGTCCGGCATGGCTAATCCACCGAGCTTGGCAATCACGTTGGGGCATTTGGCCACGGCTGCTATATCTTCTTTCCATTGCTCAAAAATGGTTTCTCGTTGATTCGCGTAGAGTCCTACTCCGATGGGTGTTCCAAAATGATCAAACACGAATGTCGTATCGGGCACAGCTTTTGCTAGCTCTACATAATCCTGAATTTGGTGGTGATAGAGCCAGCATTCATAGATGTATCCACGGTCTCCAAGTCGCCTGACACCCTGTCGAAATTCTTCGTTACTGGACAGGCCTTCTGCTCCGCGGCCGGGTATGGTTAACGTTTCAGGATTTGGTTCCCTGGCGATGGAATGGCGTATGCCTCGCAACAATCCTTTCGCTGCTTCGTCGTGAGCATCGAGTATCTGATCAAGATGGGGACTCGTCAGATCGGCATGCGCGACAAGCCCGGCAATTTCTGAACCAGGACCGGCGCGTGACGCTGATGCAGCGGATTCTACAAATACGGTCTCGCCGACTGGCTTTAAATACTCCGGTCCGCCCTCATAGTAACTTGAACGGCATTCAAGGTATACCGTTTTTGTAATATTGTGCCCAGATACGGTATCGGCCCACAAGTCTTCCAGGACATAATCCCACATAGGCGACTTCCATAGGTGGTGATGCGGATCTACTATGATTCGCTCCGGATCGAGAATTGGTTCTTGAACCTGCGCGAGCCATTCTTCGCTGGGTGGTATTAGCCCGGCCATGACTCTAATTCATGTCTTTGAATCCTTTTCCTTCCGCTACCAGTCTTTCAATCAGAGGTGACGGTTGCCAAAAATCATCATTATCCTGCGTCTGAAATTCTTTCAGTTTCGCCAGGACCTTATCAAGACCAACGGTATCCGCATAGAACATCGGACCACCTCGGTAGGTTGGCCAACCGTATCCATTCACCCACACAACGTCGATATCGCTTGGTCGTTGACTTATGCCTTCGTCTAGGATCCTGGCACCTTCATTAATCATTGGGTAGATACAGCGTTGCAAGATCTCCTCATTGCTGAACTCGCGGCGGGTAATGCCTGCTTTCTTGGATAATTCGAGGATAAGCTCTTCGACCAAGGGTTCGGGCGTCTTGGCTCGTGTCTCAGGATCGTAGTTGTAATACCCGGAACCCGCTTTTTGTCCGCGCCGGTTCAGCTCGCAAAGCTTATCTTTGAGTATCTTATCTCCACGAGAGCTTTCCGCGTCCCAACCGATATCCAATCCTGCGAGATCACCCATAGCAAACGGACCCATTGGAAAACCGAAGTCATAAATTACGTCATCCACCTCCCACGGCATAGCCCCTTCATCAATCAATTTCTCAGCCTGTATTCCTCGTTGAAAAAGGATTCTATTGCCGATGAAGCCAGGGCAAACTCCTGACACAACCGGAATTTTACCAAGCTTTTTGGCCAAGCCCATGGCGGTTGCGAGAACGGGCTTGGACGTTTTATCTGCCCGAACAATTTCGAGGAGGCGCATGATATTGGCTGGACTAAAAAAGTGAGTTCCAAGAACCCACTCGGGGCGCTTGGTTACCGCAGCAATAGCGTTTACGTCCAGGGCAGATGAATTGGTAGCCAAGATGGCGCCTTGCTTTACGATTCCGTCTAGCTTCGTGAATACTTCCTTTTTCAGGTCGAGATTTTCGAATACCGCTTCGATGACCATGTCGCAGTCAGCCAGGTCTTCCAGTGAAAGCGAAGGCGATAGCAGCCCCATGAGTTTATCGACTCCTTCCTTAGTGATTCGCCCGCTTTTAATACCCCGCATGTAGTTTTTTCGAACCAATGCGAGACCGCGGTCCAATGCCTCTTGAGTCGATTCAACGATCGTTACCGGGATTCCTTTGGAAAGAAAGTTCATGGAGATCCCTCCTCCCATGGTGCCCGCGCCAATCATGCCAACTTTGTTGATGGGAATCGTCTCTGTGTCTCTCGGGACATCCGGGATTTTATTAGCCTGTCGTTCCGCAAAGAAATAGTAGCGTTGAGCCTCGGATTTGATTCCACTGATGAGGACATTGAAACGCTCTCGTTCTGCTTGTATGCCTTCGTCGAACGATTTGGTCAAAGTATCCTCTACGCATTGGATGATGGCTTCCGGCGCATCGAAACCACGGGTCTTCCGCGAAACCGCTTTTCGGAATCGATCAAAGAGGTCCGGGTCGTTTTTCGCATCCTCCAGTTTTTCGTTGGCTTCTCTTACTTTGACAAGTGGACGGCCTTCCGCTGCTACTTTTTTGGCGAAAGCCATACCCCCTTCGAGTAGGTCGTCTACGATTTCGTCAATGAGGCCGTTCGCTAAGGCAAACTTCGCGTTTACCATTTTGCCGCTCACCATCATCTCCAACGCGTTTTTCACACCGACGACTCTAGGCAAACGTTGGGTGCCGCCCGCTCCGGGTAGGATTCCCAGATGAACTTCGGGCAAGCCAAATTTTGCCGAAGCTACTGCTACTCGATAGTGGCAACTAAGAGCGGTTTCCAGGCCACCTCCGAGGGCAGTTCCATGAATGGTTGAAACGACGGGTTTGGATGCGTTTTCAATCGCTGTTTGAGCATCAAATATAGAGGTGCCTTCTTGCGGTTTTCCAAACTCCTTAATATCCGCGCCGGCAATGTAGGTTCTGCCGCTGCAGATGATTAGGATCGCTTTGGCCGCGTCGTCTGCGTCGGCCTGGTTTACTGCCTGAAATAAGCCATCTCGCACGCCCCTGCTTAGAGCATTTACCGGCGGATTATCGATCCTAACTACGGCCACGCCGTCTTGAATTTCTAGGTCAACCATGTCTGTTATTGCAGCCATATTATTTTATCTTTCTTGATGCTATTGAGTGAATACTTGTTTAGGTGATTTTAAAAAATCGCTGGGGTAAGGCGTTAAAACGAGGTTTGATTTTGGCCAAATTGGGAATAGTTCGAAGCCAAGGGCAAATGGGAGCTACTGGTTGAATGATGGGATAGTGGAGGAGAACAGTATGAATCGCATTGAAAAGGTTTGTTTTCAAGATGATTTCTTTAATTCTCTTCCTAGGACTTACCGACCGTACGGTAGAATTCAAGTTAAATTTGCTATTTGAGAAACCGAATGAGATCGTAAAATTACAGCTTAATGGTGTCAATTATTCGAATACTCAATTAATCTAACGGTAGGTCTTCATTTCCGCCGGGAGATGAGATATGCCGTTAAAATGATCGAGTGAAATACGGTCTGCGCGAAAGGTGAATTGGGTTACCGATGCGTTGTAGACGCGCCAATTCAAATTGCCTGCCTGCTGCTCGGGAGCCCTTAAACAGGATTGGACGGAAACCCCGATGGGTCCTCCCGAGGTGAAGACGGCTATTTTACGACTCTTTCCTTCGCGATCGCGAATGATCCGGTAAGCGTAGTTGACTCTATCGTGGAACTCGCGCCATGTCTCGAAGCCGTTCGATTCGTATTCGCCCGCGATGTAATGTTCCATAACGGTTTCTAAAAGCCTGTGGAACGTGCGATAGCGTTCGTGTTCTTCAGTTGCGGTGTCGTATTCATCATAGAGTTTCCGTACGCGCGCATGTTTTTCGACCAGCTCCTGCTTTAGTTTGTCCATCATTTCGTCTGCCCCGTACTCGTTGAGCCCTTCCAGAATCTGAGTTTCGGGCCAACTTTTTCCGCTGGACGCAAAAGACTCGCCGCAACTGTCCGCCGATTGTATCTGCCTTTTGAGGGATCCCGAATAGACTTCGTCGATTTCTATACCGTTTTCCTGCCAGTAGCTTCCCAGTAGTCGGGCTTGTTCAAACCCTTTTTTAGACAATTGATCGTAATCGTCGGAAAAGAAGGAGGCTTGTCCATGTCGAACGATGTAAAGTAGGCTCATAAGAATTCTTCGAGTAGGGTGCGGATAATGAGATGCGAAAGGGGAGTATTCTATCGATTTGGTGGCAATACTATCCGAACAGGATGATTAACGTGAAGCGCTCAGAGAGAGTTTTATAAATCGAATACTGCATGATTTTCTAAATGTAGAAGCGGGTTTACTTGTCACGGCGTAGTGTATCCATAGACGGATCCCGCGATGGAGCAGGTTTACTTAAATGATGAGAGGAGGTATCGCGGGATAAACGCGCTTCTACAATGACTTAGTGAATATTCTCGGCTCTACATTGTAAAATGAGCCAATTGAACAAAGGATTTGGCTCAGGAATGCGATGTTGGCCGCCCGCTTTGGAGAAACCTTTCCCTCTTTTGTTGCCATTGGATCCATTTAGTTTGATGCGACTCCCAATTCCAGTTTTTGTGAATGCGATCCAGCAAGAGGAATTCATTATGCGAGATTACACTAAGTTTTATATTAACGGGCAGTGGGTGATGCCGGCAGAAGAAAACCCATTCGATGTGCTTAATCCCGCAACTGAAGCGGTGTGCGCTCAAATATCTTTGGGCGCCCAAGCAGATGTCGACGCCGCAGTGAGTGCAGCGAGGGAGGCTTTCAAAACCTTCGGCCATAGTTCCCGCGAAGAGCGTATCGAACTATTGGAAGCCATTGTTGCGGAATATAAGAATCGATATGACGACATCGCCGCAGCGATTAGCGAAGAAATGGGCGCTCCCGTTTCGCTCGCAATGAATGCGCAAACGGGTGCTGGGTTAGGCCATCTCAAAACTGCCTTAGAGGTGCTGAAAGCGTATGCTTTCGAAGAGAAAATCGGGAACAGTCGCATCTATAAGGAGCCTATTGGCGTCTGTGGTTTAATTACTCCGTGGAATTGGCCAATGAATCAGGTGGCTTGCAAGGTCGCTCCTGCCATTGCAACGGGTTGCGCGATGGTTTTGAAACCTTCTGAGATTGCTCCTTTATCCGGTTATATCTTTGCCGAGATTATGGATAAAGCAGGGGTCCCAGCGGGGGTATTCAATATGGTGAATGGCGATGGGCCAGGTGTCGGTACCATGCTGTCCTGTCATCCAGAAGTGGACATGGTGTCCTTCACGGGATCCACGCGCGCTGGCTCATTGGTTGCTCGAAATGCCGCCCCAACCATTAAACGGGTTACTCAAGAGCTCGGTGGAAAATCCGCCAATATTATTCTCGATGACAATGGTTTTGAAGAAGCCGTGAAACGCGGAGCATTTGGAGTTTTCAATAATACGGGACAGTCCTGTAATGCGCCGACCCGAATGTTGGTTCCGGCAGACAAAATGGAGCAGGCAGCAGAAATTGCATCTCAAGCTGCCGCAAGGGTTACTGTAGGCGATCCGCAATCAGAAGAAACCAAGATGGGACCCCTTGTGAGCGCGATTCAGTTTGAGAAGGTACAAAACCTAATAGGGAAGGGTGTTGAAGAAGGCGCGTCTTTGAACTGTGGCGGAATCGGGAAACCCGAAGGCTTGGAAGATGGCTACTTTGTAAAGCCAACTGTGTTTAGTAATGTCACAAATGAGATGACGATCGCGAGGGAGGAAATATTTGGGCCTGTTGTTTCGATTCTGGCGTATTCGGATGATGAGGAAGCGATCGAAATCGCCAACGATACTCCCTATGGTTTGGCCGGTTATATTCAGGGGGAAGATAAGGAGAGAGTCGGATATATCGCGTCAAGACTGCGGGCCGGTAATATCAATATCAATGGCGCGTCTGGAGATTTGAATACACCTTTCGGCGGCTACAAGCAATCGGGCAACGGACGGGAATGGGGATCGCACGCGTTTGAAGATTATCTGGAAATTAAAGCAGTCAGTGGGTTGGAGTAGTTCGCTTTAAAAGTAATCGCGAACGACCGCCAACGACTATTAACCAAAATCAGGAGCAAAATCATGCCTAACACAGTAACATTGGAAGAACTTAAGTCCTATGAAGGTGAAGAGCTTTCGCCTTCAGGTTGGATCGAAATAAAGCAGGAGCGCATCAATCAATTCGCGGACTGCACGGATGACCATCAATATATCCATGTCGATGCTGAGCGCATGAAGGACTCGCCTTACGGGGGCACCATTGGCCATGGGTTCTTGTCGCTTTCACTCGTGGCTGGGCATGGCCCTGCTGATTGGCCGCAACTTGAGAATAGCGTTTTGAATCTCAACTATGGACTGGATCGCGTCCGATTCCTGCAGCCAGTAAAAGTGGATTCAAGAGTACGTATCCATACCAAGATTATTTCCGTAACAGAGAAGTCTGCTGGCCGTGTACTAATAAAGTCGGAAAAAACGTTGGAGATTGAAGGCGAAGAAAAACCGGGGATGGTAGCCGAATGTCTGGGTATGGCGGTTACGGGGTAGGGAGTTTTTCTAACTATCTATTCGCAATTCGCCAAGCCGCGTCTGCGCAGTCAGTGACCTTGCTCTTCATTTGCAGAGCCGTTGAGGAACTCGCATTGCCATCAAGGCCGCGTTTATAGACTCCCTGGCATATACTCGCCAGGCGGAAGAAAGAGAAGGCCAGGCAGAAATTCCAGTTCTCTATGTTTTGTCTTCC
>JAPKDW010000016.1 GCA_028822375.1 Opitutaceae bacterium
AAGCTCCCTTTGTTCGGGAGCGATTTTAATCAGTAGTGGCGGAGAGAGCGGGATTGGTTGGGCGCTGCCCAAGTCCTGCAGACTCATGCTTCGCATGCCCCATCTCCAGTCGCTGCGCTCCTTACGTCGAACCCTGCGGGTTCTTCATCCCGTATGGAGACTTCCGAACGCAAAAAAGCTCCCTTTGTTCGGGAGCGATTTTAATCAGTAGTGGCGGAGAGAGCGGGATTCGAACCCGCGGTAGAGTTTAACCCCTACGACGATTTAGCAAACCGTTGCTTTCGACCACTCAGCCATCTCTCCGGTAAACTGAGTGGGAACAGTGGTTAACTAAAAACGGAGATCAAGAACTAAAATCCACTTATTTTCGAAGCGCGCAAATCCGTTTTTTTCGTTTAGGATCTTTACGTCCTTCAACAAGATCCCTAATAAACATAGAAACATCAAAATCGCTACTCTTCTTCGCAATGGAAAATAAAAAACCTCTAATCATCGTTCTAATCCTCGCCCTTCTCTTAACAGGGTTCTTTGCCTTCAAGTACGTTAACGCGAACAAGGCAGCCGAAGCCGACGCAGCTAGAGTCGAGGAACTCGAATTGGCCCTTCAAGAAAAAGACCGCCTGGCTCAGCAAGAAGCAAGTAAAGCCGCCCGGGCCGAGGAAGCGCGCCGCTTAGCCGAAGCAAAAGCCGCTAAAGATGCTCTGAGCGATAAAGCTCGCCTAGCCGAAATCGACGCTCTTAAGACTAGAGAAAATCAAGCTCGTATAGCCGCTCAGGAAGCCAGAGCCGCAGCGGAAAAGGAAACCGCTCGCCTTACGGCTGAAGGCCAAAGACTTGAAGCCGAAAGCAATCGCCTCCAAGCGCTGCGCAAATCGGAAAATGCCGGAGCAGCCGCGAAACTCAAAGCTGCCGAAGACGCTCTCGCAAAAGCAAAAGTTCAAAATCGCCGCGACATCGTAGCCGCTCGCGATGAAGCTAGAAAACAAGCCATCAAAGAAATGGAAGCCCGGGCCGCCGCGAAAGGACAAATGGCTATGACCGAGGTCGTTTCTAAAGAACGTGCCGAGAACAAATCCTCTACTCCTAAAATCTTCATTCAGAAAACAAATACGAATCGACTCCAACCGTCGTATATTCTGCGTTCCAACTAGGCTTAAAACTAGTTTTTAAAAAAACGCATTCGCAAATTTTTCGAAAGCCGACGTTACGACGTCGGCTTTTTTGCTATCCAGAACCGACAGTCTTCCGAAAATTCCAATACATCGGCAGATTCGCTGGCTACTTCGCTTCGCATATGATCCTCCTCCCAGATCCATCCAGTCGTTTCTAAGTCGGCAAGCACTTCGTTACGACGTGGAACATGCATGAAGGTCATCCCGTGTTTCGTTTTGAAATGGCGATCCCCTTCTTCTAATACATTCGGGTTTTTAACGGGATCATGATTAAAGTCCGATGAATCTCTGAAAACTGCTTCGTACAAACGATTTTCCCGATCCAAGGTCGTGAAAATAAAAACGCCCCCTGGATTCGTTATACGCAAAATCTCCTTCAACGCCTTTCGGCGATTCTCTCTGAGCGGAATTTGCATCAAGCCATTAAATCCGAAAATCACCGATTTGAAAAAATCCGTTTCGAAGCTCATTTTCGTCGCGTCTTCCCGCTGATAAGCGATCTCCGCCCCTAGGCATTCCGAAATCCCTCGAGCCTCCCTCACCATTTCTTCCGACAAGTCAGCTCCCCAAAGCCTGCGAAATCCCATTTTCCATAGGCCAAGACCGACCCGTCCAGCGCCGCATCCGAGATCGAGAATCAAACCATCCTGACGGAACCACTTCTCCATCAATAGACGCTCCGATTCCCACAGACCGACATTTGCCACTGCTCTCACATAATGATCGACCGTTTTAGGATCGTTAAAATAACTTCGAATCTGCTCGATATCCATGGATCGACCCACCATAGGAAGCGTTAAGATTCTGTCTAGTAAAGAGACTAGGCGAAGTTTTTAACAAAAAAGATTGATTCCCTGAGAAGAAGCTCCCTTATTACGCCGTTTTATTTCACATGAAAGCAACCATCCAAACCCAGGGCAAACAGTTCACAGTACAAGAGGGCGACGTTCTCATACTGAACCGCTATCCCGAAACCGAAGCAGGCGCAAAGCTCGACATCAGCGAAGTCCTCACTCTAGGTGAAGGCGAAGGCTTTCAATTGGGCAATCCATTCGTCGAAGGCGCCATGGTCAAAGCGACCATCCTTGAAAACAAACGCGGCCGCAAGGTTATCATCTTCAAGAAGAAGAAGCGCAAAGGCTACGAACGCCGTCGCGGTCATCGCCAAGAGCTTTCCGTTATCAAAATCGACTCGATCGAGTCTTAATTTCAATAGAGACACTGAACAATGGCGCATAAAAAAGGACAAGGTACCAGTAAGAACGGACGCGATAGCGCATCCCAACGTCTTGGAGTCAAGAAATTCGGCGGTCAGCAAGTAATCGCTGGCAACATCATCGTTCGCCAACGTGGCACTCGCTTCCATCCCGGCTTGAACGTCGGCATTGGCCGCGACCACACGCTCTTCGCTCTCAGCGACGGCACCGTAAAGTTCGACAAAGAACACCGCAAGGTGGCTGTCGAAGTATAACCTGCTTCGCAAAACGATTTCCCCAAGCCCTTTCCTCTTCGTAGGAAAGGGCTTTTTCGTGTATTCGCTTAAGGCGCGTCGCCCTGAAGCGATAGCAATAGAGTCAGTTCAAAATGGCCAACGATCGACTCATTCAACTCCTAAAGCAAAGGGCTCTCATAGAAGAGCACCTCAGTTGGCTGGAATCTGAAATAAGCTCCCTCCAAAGCGCGACCATCGAAACGCCCGAAAACGATCCAATCGATAATCCTATTCCCGCCAATCGCCTTAAAAGTGGCGAAGCTCTAGGGTATGTCGATTTTTCAAGCGAAACCCCAAGTAAACGCTTAACAGACGAACCCGATCCCAAAGCGGTCCTTTCAGATATTTATGACAAGCTCGGTCCCGAAACGCAGGATTCGGTCAAAGACGCTCGAAAAGGTTGCGCTATGATTTTTGGATGCGCCTTCCTCGTCCTAGCGGCAATCGCAACCTGGGTTTCCTGGAAATATTAGACGTAAAGTCTCTTTCAGGGATAAAAAACTCCCGGAAGAAGCCCTTCAACTTTCGGTCAACTACCACCCCACGCCAGCAAGACAGCTCGGAGATCGGCCGCTACCAAAATCGAAGCAAGCTTCGGGGCATTAGACACAAAGGAAACAAATTCCCTAACGCAAAGCATGGGTATTCGCCATTGCTATCCCGCTCAACATGCTGCCAACAATTCCGAGAAAACCTTGGTCCGTTCCGCAAATGAAGAGATTAGAAATCGGTGTCGTCCCGTCCTTCGTTTTTTGTGGAGCCCCATAGATAGCCCCTTGCTTTCGCCACGTGTAACGCTCCACCGTGGTAGGCGTGAACATATCATGAGCGATGCACGCCTGGTCATAGTCTAAAGCCGTCGGCGGCATAAATACTTTCGCCGCCTCCCAAATCCGAGGCCGCCACTGCTCTTTGCTTTCCGCGTATTCCTCTTCGCCGTAGCCTTTCCACTTGGCATAATTTGAAAGACAGGTAACCCGAACGACACCCTCGGGCATTTGCTCGTCGCCAAACTGAAAATTATTGGGGATGCAAATAACCCCACTTGTCAAATCAACCGGGTCGCTCGCTTCGCGATATGAAAACCGCTCGCGGGAATTAAAGAAGACGATCGTGTCGTCGCCCCACCCGAATGACTCGGGTTGATCCTTGAAAATCGAGATTGTCTCCGTAAACGCCAGCCGACCCGGCGACACTGGGGTTTCCAGCTCTGGCTGCGGTTCGCACAGCGCGTATGTTTCCGGTAATCCAGCTGAAGAGAGCACGACATCGGCCTGGACTTCCTCGCCGTTGTCGAGAATCAGGCGATCGACTTGGTTATCCACGGCCACGATCTTGGCAACGCCTGTATTCATCTTTCGAATCCCTCCGGATTCACGATAGCGTTTTAAGAGCAAGCGGATGATATTCCGGATTCCTTCAAGCGGACGAGCGAAGCCTTCGAAGAAAATGGATTTAAACATAATCACGAACTGACCGAAATCCATGTCCTCCTCAGTCGAGCTTCCATAATACATCAATGGACAAAAGATCATGTCCTCCAGGACCGGATCGTTCACACAAGACCGCACCACTTCGCGAGCAGAGCGATAAACGTAGTTGAACTCATTGTCGTCGAACGAACGAATTGCCGCAACGAGCTTTTGAAAGCCGTCGATTTGCTTCGGAAAAACGCTCTCAATCTCCGATTCGAAATACGCGAAATCGTTATTGAAGCGAAGATTCGCTCCCGGAAACGCTACTCGCGAGCCATTTTGTTCGCACAGTTTAAGATCTTCCCGCGATATTCTCAATTGACGGATGATCCGATTCAACGGAGCCCGCCGATCGCCAGGCCCAGTAAAGTTCGTCATCGCATGCAGACCGACATCGTACTTGCGACCATCCTTCGCATAGAAGCTATTCAAGCCTCCCGAAGCATAATGACGCTCGAATATGCACACTTTTTTCCCAAAGTGAGCCAAGCGAATCCCTGCCGCAATCCCCGACATGCCCGCTCCAATTATCGCTACATCGTATCGTTCCATCTTAAAGGTAGCGCTTCATTGAATACAAAAAAATGGCCCGACGCAATTGTCGGACCGAAATTGATTGGCAATTGAGAACGCCTATACCAAGGCGTTGAACTTTGGAGTAAGGTACTCCGCGCAACGATCAAGCGATACCAATTGTCCGTACTCGGACTCAGGTACTTCGATGTCGTGCTTCTTGCGAAGCTCCATAACTATATCAAGGAAATCCATCGAATCAAGATCCAGCTGTTCTCTCAACGCCACATCTGGCTTTACATCGCTAAGCTCCTCGTCGGGAGCGATCTCGGCGATGATGTCGAGAACTACTTGTTTGCATTCGTCTTTACTCATAAAAATACGTTCCGTGTCTAGTCAGAAAAGCGCCGAATTATCAGCGCTGAATTAATACCGAGCATACCAAAGGAGTTATTAAGTATAGCGTCAACTCGTTTTGCTTTAATAGGGTTGTTCAAAACTAAATTGGGAATAGCGCAGTCCGGATCGAGCTTGTCGACGTTGATCGAAGGGTGTACCATACCGTCATCAAACGAAGGTAAATTGCCCGCGAGTTCCAATGCTCCCGCCGCTCCCATGGAATGTCCGATAAATCCTTTCGTGTTATTGACATAGGTGTCCGGACAATCGGCAAACACTTCGCGAATCGCTCGACATTCCTGCACGTCGCCCATCGGGGTGGCAGTCGCGTGAGTATTGACGATGTGGATGTCGCTCGCAGCCATCTTAGCTTTCTTCAAAGCCGCTCGCATGCACTGCGCTTGACGCTCCGGATTCGGCAAAACGTAATCGGTAGCATCCGAATTGACATGATAACCGGCAATCTCGCCGTAAATCTTCGCTCCCCGCGCTTGGGCATCCTCCAGACGTTCAAGCGTATACAACGCCCCTCCTTCACTCACGACGATGCCGTTGCGATCAAGATCAAATGGACGCGACGCTTTGTTCGGATCTTCATGTTCGGCCAACGCGCCCTGGCTTTTGAAGCCCGCAAAGATGCCAAACGATCGAATACTCTCCGACACTCCTCCGGCAATCGCCACATCGACCTCGCCCAACCGCAACATTTGCAAGGCATGAACGAGTCCCATGTTCCCCGCCGCGCAAGCCGCCCCGATTGTGTACGACGGTCCGGTAATCTTCAGATTGAGCGACGTTTCGCCCGCTGGATTGTTAGCAACCGTTCGCGGATTGTGGTGGTGCGTCCAATACTTCGTGTCGTAATCGAATTTGGAAATATTGTAGATTTCGTTCTCAGTCTCGACATTGCCATGTTCGGTGATCCCTACATAAATGCCTACGCGGTCTTTGGACATGTTTTCGAAATCAAGTCCGCTATCCTTCACGGCCTCCTGAGCGCAATAAATCGAAATACTGCCCGCCCGCGTTCCCACGCGAACTTCCTTTTTCTTTTGGTAACGGAGCGGATCGAAATCGCATACGCCCGCAAGGACCTCCCCCATGTAACGCATTTCGATGCGACTGATCCCAGCCACTCCGTCGAGCAGGTTTTGCCTGAACTCCGAGAGACTATTTCCATTGGGCGACGTCAACCCCACCCCAGTTATAACGATTCTGCTAAGCTCCATTTCGAAGAAAGAATAATTTGCTTTCCAATTGAGAAGCTCTTTCCGTAGTTAAAAAGTCCCCCTTATCAATACTAAAGCAGCATTATGAAGATACTCGTCGTCGGAGGAGCAGGATATATCGGCAGCCATTGCGTCCGCCAATTGCAAGCAAGTGGTCACGAACCAGTGATTCTAGACAATTTTTCATTCGGTCATCACGACACGATTCCAGAGGGTGTCACCCTCTACGAAGGCGACATGGGCAACCAAGAATTCGTACAGCCAATCTTGGAAAATGAAGGCATCGACATCGTCATGCACTTCGCTGCCCTCATCAATGTTGGGGAATCCGCGACCAATCCGCTAAAATATTACGACAACAATGTCGCGAAGACCGTTCGCTTACTCCAAGCGATGCAAGCCGCCGGCGTTCGAAAATTCGTCTTCAGCTCATCGTGCACCGTTTTCGGCGATGCTGCAGAAATGCCCCTTCACGAAGATTTGCCCCTCCAATCCTTCAGCGCCTACGGCCAGACCAAACAAGATGTCGAAGTCCTCTTAGGTTACTGCGCGAAAGCCTATGGCCTCTCCTACGCTTGCTTTCGCTACTTTAACGCTTCAGGTGCGGCTCCCGACGGTTCTATCGGCGAAGACCATGATCCCGAAACTCATTTAATTCCGCTAGCCATTCAAGCAGCTCGCGGACAACGCGACAAACTCATCGTTTTCGGAACCGACTACCCGACTCCCGACGGGACCTGCCAACGCGACTACGTGCACGTTAACGACCTCAGCCGCGCCCACATCGCAGCCTTCGACAAACTCGAACAACTCGGAACAGAACTGCATTACAATCTAGGCACCGGCACTCCTGCTAGCGTGCTCGAAGTCATTCAAGTAGTTCAAGAAGTGACCGGCCTTGAGGTACCGCACGAATTCGGTCCTCGCCGCGATGGCGACGTACCCGCCGCCTACGCCTATCCGGCCAAAGCGATCGCAGAGCTCGTGTGGAAGATCGAATTTCCCGATATCAAATCAATCGTGGAAACCGCTTGGAAATGGCACGAATCGCATCCCGACGGATTCGAAAATTAGAATTGCAGAAGTTCATTGCAAAGTTCGTGCCCCTTGAGTCTTGTAAGGTTAAAATTCGAATAACGGTACAATTGAGAAAACGAGCGATTCCTGTCCAAAATAAATTCATTCAACACTCTTCTCCAATTATATTAATTTTTCCTGGACGCCGGCACCGGGAAAAACCAGTTTCACTTAACTCCAACTCGTATTTGTCGGTATAAATCCTTAAAGTGTTACAATAATAGACTCCACGAGCAAACTCATCCCCTGAATTCTGCTAAACCATACAACAGTATGAACGTTATAATCATCGAGGACCAAATACTCTTCCGAGAACTGACTGTTTCAATTTTAACCAATGATTTTGGTTTAAATGTGAGCGGCCAATACGAAGATGGCGAATCCGGACTCGAAGCGTGTTTAGAGCAACGTCCAGATTTGGTCATCTTGGATATTAAAATCAAGAAACTCGGAGGACTAACGGTTTTCAATCGACTAAAAGACCGTGCCCCAGACATAAAAGTCATTCTCGTCTCGGCTCACTTCACACGCGAGATAGTAAAAGCAACTGTCGAACGCGGAGTAAACGGTCTCGTAACCAAGAACAGCACAATCGAGAGTCTCAAGGACGCAATCGCCCAGATCCTCAAGGGAGCGGTCTACTACTCTCCAGAAGCTTACAAATTACTACGCCAGCCGATTACGAGCAAAGACTACAACGATAGTCTAAAAATGCTCACACCTCGCGAAACTGACGTTTTGCAAATGGTAGGCGAAGGATACAGTTCGAAGGAAATCGCAAAGTCTTTTGGCTTAAGCGTTCGTACGATCGATGCTCATCGCAGCAACATCATGCGAAAACTCAAACTTCGCGGAGCAACGGATATGACTCGCCTAGCAGTCAAGCTCAAGCTTGTCAGCGAAGACTAGTTCGAGCTTGGTCAAAACGGGTATCCCCGCTCCTACCTACCTCTGTCCCAAGTACTGCTTCGCTTCCTGACAATAGGAAGCGTACTCGGTTTCCAGCAAAGTCGGTAATTCGGTTAAGTCCCCAATATCTCCGTCGTTGCGGCAAATTCCAATCGCCGTGCTGGACAATTCATAAATGCGAGACGCTCCCATCGCTGCCGAAGACCCTTTCACCTTATGAATTGCATCGTGAAGCGCTGAACGGTCATTCGCCTCTAATCCCTCAACGATATCCTTGATCAGCGTCTGCCCCTCATCTTTGAAGAGAGAATACAATCTAGCGAATAGCGAACTATCGTGCGCAGTTTGCTCAATCAGCTCTGCGACGCGTTCTTTGTCCAACGAAGGATGGTTCGAAATATCAGGGAGTGGCATAACTAGAATTTTTGACGAGCAGAGAGAGCGCTTTGCAAGGTTACCGCATCGGCATACAAAACGGATCCTCCACTAGGCAGTCCAAATCCAATCCGCGAAACGCTAACGGGAAACGCATCCAATAGATCGATCAAATAATGGCAAGTCGCCTCCCCTTCAATATCATTCGGCAAGGCAAGGATAAGTTCCGAAATCGAATTAGACTTTATGCGTTTCATCAGACTATCGAAATTCAATTCATCAGGTCCAACACCATTGATGGGTGAAAGCTTCCCATGCAGAACATGATAAGCTCCATTATAAGCTCCCGATTTTTCGAGCGATAGCAGATCGCTCACATGCTCCACCACGCAAACCTGTCCGGACTCCGATCGGCGGGTATTCTCGCAAATCACGCACTGCTCTGATTCGCAAATATTGCCGCACACGGGACAACTCGAAACACGGTCAAGCGCCGATTCAAGTGCCGCAACCAATGCCAGACTGCTTTCCGGTTTCTCCAACAAAAGGTGAATAGCCATTCGCTCCGAAGAACGATACCCCACTCCTGGCAGTTTTTTTAACTGTTTCTGAAGCGCTTCAAACGAGGGAGTCATCTTTAATAATTGGGAAGGAAAAATTATGAGTTATGAAATTGTCGGCCCAACGGAGCTTTATACTTCATACTTACATAAGCCCCGGCAACGACATGCCCTCGGTCGCCTTGCCCATTTCTTCCTCATGTATCGTCTTAGCTTGGGTACTCGCTTCCTTTACTGCCTGAAGAACCGATTCTTCAATCAAAGAGCTTTCCTCCTTCAGCAAATCCGGATCGAGGGAAATCGAAAGAAAATCTCCCGATGCCGTGATCTTAATCGTCACAGCGCCTCCTCCGCTAGAAACCTCCAATTCACGTTCTGCAAGCTCCGTTTGCAAAGCCTCGATTTTACGCTGCATTTTCTGAGCTTGCTTAAGCAATTTTCCTACGCCTGCCATAATTCTGAATCTAAAGGGTTAACGTGTTAAGTTTTTCTCGAAACCTCATCGGTGACGGACCTTTCGCAAGCTTTCCTGGACTTCCCCAAGCGTCAATCCGAAAGCAAGTCTCCCATTCCCTCGCGAGCATTTGGGAAACGAGGGACCCACCCAAATTGCTCCCTTAACAAACGGTTCGAGATACGTCGATTAGCCGGGCGTCCTTTCTCCCACCTACGAGACGTTGCACCCTCTCCTATCTTCTCATCAAAGACCGGTCGCGACACTCCAAGTTTTTCCGCCAAACCAGCAACCAAGTCAGCTTTTAGCAAAGGATCGTCATCTACCAGGTTGAACACCGACTTGCCGCTACCTTCGCCTGAGAAGACTCGTTCAATTGCCGAAACGATATCCTCAAGCCGAATCAAATTCAAATAGTAGTCGCCAAAGCCCGGCAACGAGCCCTGCGACTGCTTGACGCGTTCCGCTAAAAACGAACGGCCCGGACCATAGATCCCCCCAAGCCGCAATACCGTCGCTTGAACCGATCGAGCGCCTTCCAAAAAAACCGACTCCGATTCGAGCATCAAACGGGCCCGTTCCGAATCAGCTCCAGAATCCTCTTCCGAAATCCAGTCGCCTCCGCTGTCTGGATATACCGAGACACTGGACGTATAGATCGCCTTCCCTTCAAAACCGGTTTTCGCCATCCAATCCACCAGGGAACGGTTCCCATCAAGGTATGACGCCTGATAACCTGCGATCCCTGGCTTCGCCGCGCTCACGCAATTGAGAACCCAATCGACATCTTTTCCAGCGAACGCATGCCATTCCAAAGCATCCACCCGCCCCTCAAAGGCCCTCACTCCATTCGCCTCCAACCAATCGACCTTCTCCCGATTTCGAGTAACTGCTCGAACTGCATGTCCCCGAGCCTTCGCCGCAATCGCAAACGCGCTTCCAACGTAACCACAACCAAGTATCAGAATCTGCTTCATAAACAATCTACCCAATAAATGTTTGCCTGTATCGGACAATTGCCAGAAAGAAATCTTCACAGATCAACAATGACTAAAGAATACGATTTCATCGCCATCGGCGGCGGCAGCGGCGGTTTCAATGCCGCACGAGTCGCTCGCGGCTATACTGACAGCGTTGCCGTTATCGACGGAGCTCAAGAACTAGGCGGACTTTGCATCCTCCGCGGGTGCATGCCTTCGAAGACGCTCATTTATTCAGCCGAAGTGCTCCACCTCGCCCAACACGCAAAACAGTTCGGACTTTCTATTTCCGACGCCAAGGTCGACATGAAAGCGCTCCACCAGCGCAAGGTCGATACGATCAAGGAATTCTCGGAATACCGCGTCGAATCGATGCAAAGCGACAAGTATAACCTCTACCGAAACTTTGCGAAATTCGTAAGCGAAGACACGGTCGAACTTGACGACGGCACGCGCCTCAAAGGGAAACACTTCATCATCGCTACCGGCTCACACATATCGAAACCCTCAATACCCGGGATCGATCATCCGGATCTCTGGACAAGCGACGAAGTACTCGATCTCGATTTCCTCCCCGAATCGGTCATCGTTCTCGGAGGCGGAGTAGTCGCCTGCGAACTAGCTCAATTCCTAAATCGCATAGGCTCCAAGACGACTCAGATCCAACGAAGTCGGCATATCCTAAAAGATCAGGCAGCCGACGTCTCCGAAGTCGTCGAAACCGCATTTCGCGACGAAGGCATAGAGCTTTACACGGGCACAAACCTAAAGCGTATCGAAAAAAGCGACACCGGTTTCACGGTTGTATTCGATCATGGAGGAACTGAGATCTCCTGCGATTCAAACTACGTAGTCAATGCAATGGGTCGCATTCCAACCACCGCTTCCCTCGGTCTCGAAGCCGCAGGAATCGAACTAAAGCCAAACGGCCAGATCAAAACCGACGAATTTCAGCGGTCCACCAATTCCCGTATTTACGCGGCAGGCGATTGCGCAGGCCCCTTCGAAATCGTGCACACCGCTGTTATGCAAGGAGAACTGGCAGCCTATCATGCTTCCGGCGTAACGAAGACCCCGCTGAACTACGATCACATGCTCGACGTCACCTTCACAGATCCGCAAGTCGCTCGCGTCGGACTGACTGCTCAAGCTCTTGCAGAACGAGGAATCGAATATGTGGTGGCAGACTACCCTTTCGACGATCACGGCAAATCAATTCTCATGGAAGCGAAATACGGATTCGTCCGCATCTTCGGCGAAAAACCGACAGGTCGCATTCTGGGAGCCGAAATAGTATCCAAAGATGCAGGCGAGCTCATTCACACGCTCTCCGTCGCCGTTTCGCACGGCCTAACCGCCGCCTCCCTCATGCAAACCCATTGGTATCATCCCACTCTCTCGGAAATCCTCACTTATCCACTTGAGGATATCGTCGATGAACTAGCAGGATAGCTCACTCGTTAGATCCTTCCTAAAAAAAACCAACACACATGTCCTACACGCCTCCCGAATTTCTCGTCGACCTTCTTAAAGCCAAAAGCCCTTCCGGGGCCGAAGGACAAGCCCAGGCGGTTTTCGACAACTACGTCGAAAACGTCGCCGACCAGTACCAACGCGACGCATTGGGAAATCGCATCGCTAGTCTCAATGGCGACGGAGGCCCGACCGTCATGTTCTCTGGCCACCTCGACGAACTCGGATTTATCATCACTTACATAGACGATAAAGGCTTCCTCTATTTTGGAACCATTGGCGGACACGATCGCGTCATCATCCCTGGCCGCCGCGTCATTATTCAAACCGAAAACGGTTCCGTCAAAGGCGTTACCGGCAAGCGAGCCATTCATTTAATGAATGTCAAAGACCGCGAAAAGGTCCCGCAAATCAATGAAATGTGGATCGATATCGCAGCGACGAACAAAGAGGATGCCCTCGCCCGCGTTCAGGTCGGCGACGTAGCTACCTACGATCACGAATTCGAACTCATCCACGGATCCGTCGGAGCTGCTCGAGCTTTCGACAATAAATGCGGCGCGTACATTGTTGGTGAGACCCTTCGTCGTCTCGCCGAAGATCGCAGCTCTTTTTGCGCTAAAGTCGTTTCCGTCGGTACTTCGCAAGAAGAAATTGGCGTTCGCGGGGCCACCACTTCCAGCTACGGCGTCAATCCCGATTTTGCCGTTGCCGTCGACGTTGGCCACAGCACGGATCACCCTGACTGCGACAAACGCAAATTCGGCGCCACGAAACTGGGCGGCGGCCCCATCATTACACGCGGGCCCAACATCAATCCTATTGTCTACAAAAAGCTAATACAGGCAGCCAAGGAAATCGACATTCCCATTCAGCTCGAAGGCGAGCCAAGACCAACCGGCACCGATGCTCGGGCAATTCAAATGGCTCGAGATGGCGTAGCGACAGGGTTAATCTCAGTGCCATTGCGCTACATGCACACGCCTAGCGAAATGGTCGACCTCGAAGATGTCGAACGCTGCGTGTTATTGCTCGTCGCTTTTTCCCAAAATCTCCAAGTGGGTGAAAACGGCAATTGGTAAGCATCGACTATCGATAGTGAAATGAAAATGTGACTTCTTCGGAATCTCCGAAGACTTCAACCATCTCTGCCGTCCAGGGACCGTACGGAGCTCCGTTTTCCAGTGCGGTTCTGCTAATGTAGATACCAATCACTTTCGAAGTAGAGCCCGGCCGCGTATCCAAATTCGAGATATAACCGTTCTTATCCAAAGTAAAACGCAACACCACCTTACTGTTGTTTTCCTTGCCTGCCGCCTCGTCCGCCAGCGAATTCCATCGAACGCTCACAACTTCGATAAAGCGCTCCATATACTCCCCAAACTCGCTAAACTTCGCATCCATAGCGATCGTTCCGGTTCTAGAAACCCCAGGATCTCGATTTCTCACAGGACCAGGAGCGACTTTCGGCAAACGCGGACGTGGTCGCGGCGAGGGCTCCGAAGCTTCGGCCGTCACCTGGGCGTTTTGCGGGATTAGAAATGGCTGAGGCGACGCAGCAACTTGCTCCTCTTCTTCGCCCTCTTCCGCCTCGCCCTTTATGTATTCGTTCACATTCGTCGGCGCTTCCGCCTCATCGTATTCCACTTCGAGGATCCCCGTGTCATCCGGATCCTCTTCTTCCTGAGTCCCGGGAATGGGAATCGACTTGATCAAAGGCTGACTCTCGAACTGCGGGATCAACAACGGCACATCCTGTGCTTCCTCCTGCTCCTCTTGAGCTTCGCTTTGCCTAGATGGAGGCGGAGCAAAGTCCGGCGGCGTAAGGTCGCCCGTTATGAATTGGTTGGTCTCAATATCATCATCACTCTCCGACGACGGCCGATTCTCATCGTCGATCTCCTCAGGCGCCTCCTCTTGAGCCGCTTGCTGGCTCCGAGCGGCGAAATTGTTCGTCTGATCCGGCTCATTCTCCGGAGCATCAGGATTCGTCTGCGTATAAACTTGCTCCGGCTCTTCCTCCGCCATCGCTAGCTCGACCTCGAATTCGCGAAAACGATCCTTATAATCCGTTTTCTCAACGGTAAACACGTCCGACGGCAAACCAAACAGTCCGATCAAATGAAAGAAAATCGTGCCGAGAATTCCGGCAATCAACGAATTCCGCGATAAACCGCGACCCTTGAGCAAGACATCGAGAAGCGGCTTCTCACGCTCCGCTCTATTCCCTTCTTCCTCGATCGCTTTGCCTTTTCCGCTCATTTCAACCCGTCAAGCTAACCTATGACGCGCTAACATCGTCTTTGTTTCATCGATTGGCAATCCCATGATATTCGAGTGAGAACCGACATATGATTCGATTATGATCTCGGTTCCTTCCTGAATTCCATACGCGCCAGCCTTATCAAGCGGATTCACGATGTCGAAGTAACGATCGATCGCCTCATCATCAAGCTCCTTGAACGTAACCTCGCTCCGAACGCCAAAGGTCTCGATGACGCCATTTGAGACATTTTGAAGCGAAACCCCCGTATAAACGACGTGAGTACGCCCCGACAAACGCCGCAGCATAGACTTCGCATCCTCCCAATCAGTTGGCTTATTCAAAACTCGTCCATCCAAGTGCACCGTCGTATCCGAACCCAAAACGAAGCGATCCTCATGGCGCACCGCCACCCAGCGAGCTTTAAGCTCCGCGTTCGCCCTCACCATTGCCTCCGGGTCGGAATCTCCCTCATTATCCTCTTCGACATCCGCAGGAACGATATCGAAATCAACGCCGACACTCTCCAGCAATTCCTTACGCCGCGGCGAAGCCGAAGCCAGTATCAATCTCGTCTGTAAATTAGCGCTCATTGTCAGCCACGATAATTGCTTCGCATACCAGTCGCCTAGCAAGCCGCAAATACGGGAATTCGAATGCTACTCAAAGGTAGCGGCCGATCTCCGAGCGGCCATTATTGGTAAAGTAGCTGATCCCGCTCAAAGCATAAGCGTCAGCTTAACTGAAATTCGACTAAAACCACGCCGCGCTGCGACGTAGCTACGCGAGGAACCCGCGTGGAACCGGCAATGAAACCAATCGTTTGGGCTTAAGTTGACGCGTAAGTGCTCAGCGGGATCAGTGATCGCCCGGAGGTCGGCCGCTACCAAAATTAGCAACGAAGCAACAGTCTTCGCCCACAAGGGGCTACGCCCGTCAAGAGCTTCGAGGTATTTACCCGAAGGGAATAAACGCTTTTGGGGAAGCGGCGGATGAACGACTAAACCTTGCCCTTTGAGAGTCCCCTTGTTCTTTTCGTCTCTTTCCGCATGAAAATCGGCTTAGCCCAGATCAATACGACAGTCGGCGACCTTCAAGGCAACGAAGCGCGCATCATCGATGCCTACCGAACCTTGACCGCCCAGGGAGCCGATTACGTCGTATTTCCCGAGCTTGTCGTCACCGGCTATCCACCCAGAGACTTGCTCTTCAAGCGCAGTTTCGCGCCCGACAATGTCGCGACAGCCCAACGAATCGCGGCCCAATCTGGCGAGGTCCCTATGATATTCGGTTTCGTCGAACCCAACCCAAAGGATTTCGGCCGACAGTTTTTCAATTCAGCCGCAGTCTGCTTCGATGGAAAGATCCAGCATATCGGCCAAAAATGCCTACTACCCACCTACGACGTATTCGACGAAGATCGCTATTTCGAAGCAGCCTCATTGCCCTTAGTATTCGAATACAAAGGCAACAAAGTCGGCATCACCATCTGCGAAGACATTTGGACCACTCCGGACGTTGCGTCTCGCCCCCGCTACCGGTCCTCGCCAATCGAATACCTCAAAGAGCAAGCGCTCGATTTTCACGTCAATCTCTCGGCAAGCCCTTGGCACGTCGAAAAAACCGGAACGCGGCGTAAACTGATTTCCGACATATCCGCTTCGCTTAATTGCCCAAGCGCTTACATAAACGCCGTCGGCGGAAACGATGAACTCATTTTCGACGGACGTAGTATGGTCGCCGATTCCCAAGGAAATATCCTGACCGGACTCGCTGGCTTCGCCGAGGAATGCCGCGTAGTCGATCTCGAATCCAAGACCGAACGTTCGCCCAGCTACGATCAATCCCAGATGCAGGATATCGAAGACGCTCTGGCGCTCGGACTTCGAGATTACGTTCACAAGAGCGGATTCAAAAAAGCTCTGATCGGCCTGAGCGGCGGTATCGATTCCGCGGTTACCGCAGCAATCGCGGTCAAAGCGCTCGGCAAAGAAAATGTGACCGGCATTGGTCTGCCTTCTGCCATCTCTTCCGATCACAGCAAAAACGACGCCGAAGATCTTGCGGCAAAGCTGGAAATCGCATTCCACATGATTCCCATTGCAGGAGTCGTCGAAGCTTCCGAAACCGCTCTCGCCCCCCTTTTCAAAGGCCTCCCCCTCGATGTCACCGAAGAGAACATACAAGCTCGATCCCGTGGTCTATTGCTCATGGCTCTCTCCAACAAATTTGGCGCTCTCTTGCTCACTACCGGAAACAAAAGCGAACTATCCGTAGGCTACTGCACGCTCTACGGCGACATGTGCGGCGGGCTCGCCGTTATTTCCGATCTTCCCAAAGTGATGGTTTTCGACTTGGCCCGACATATGAACCGCGACAGCGAGATCATTCCAGTCAACACCATCGAAAAACCTCCATCGGCGGAACTTCGTCCCGATCAAAAAGACGAGGATAGTCTCCCTCCTTACTATATTCTAGATGCCATATTAAAAGGCTATGTCGAAGAAGGTCTATCCACTCGGGAGATCATAGCCCAAGGCTTCGATGCCGACGTAGTTAAAGACATAATACGTAAAGTAGATCTGAACGAATACAAACGCAAGCAAGCCGCCCCCGGTCTTAAACTCACTCCCCTCGCCTTCGGCGTCGGCCGCCGCATTCCAATCGTACAAAAATACGTTTCGTAGGCGCAAAGCGCCGACGAAGGGATTTAGGTGTTTAGTTATTTAGAGGATTAGGAATTGCCAAAAATCCAGTATCCTAAAGACCTTCTCCCCTACAACCTAAAAACCTTCTCCCAATGACCACATCATCCGAACTTTTTCAACGTGCCCAGAAACTCATGCCCGGCGGCGTGAATTCACCCGTCCGAGCTTTTCGCTCAGTAGGTGGCGCTCCATTCTTCACGAAGAGCGCCAAGGGCGCCACGCTCACTACTGTAGACGATCAAGAGCTGATCGATTTCGTCTGTACCTGGGGTCCCGCGATTCACGGGCACAATAACGAGACTATCCGAGCAGCAATCGCCGAAGCCCTCGACAAAGGCACCAGTTTCGGAACGCCCAATCCTTACGAGATCGAGATGGCAGAGCTCATTATCGAGCTCGTCCCGTCCGTCGAAAAAGTCCGCATGGTCAATAGTGGTACGGAAGCTACCATGACGGCAATTCGACTTGCCCGCGGCTACACGAAGCGAGACAAAATCATCAAATTCGCCGGCTGTTATCACGGCCACGTCGATTCCCTACTCATCAAAGCCGGCTCTGGGGCCCTCACCCTCGGCAACCCCGACAGCGCAGGTATTCCAGAAAGCTTCGCCGCAGAGACGATCGTTCTTCCATTCAACGACATCGAAGCCCTTGAAAACGCTTTCGCCACTTATAGCGATGAACTCGCCAGCGTCATCCTCGAACCCTACCCCGCCAATGTTGGCCTTATTTTCCCGAAAGCAGGCTACTTACAACAGTTACGAGAGCTTTGTACCAAACACGGAACAGTCCTGATCTTCGACGAAGTCATGACCGGATTCCGCGTCACCGCTGGCGGCGTCCAGCAACGTGAACGAATCACTCCGGATTTAACCGCGCTCGGAAAGATCATCGGTGGCGGACTACCCGTCGGAGCCCTTGGCGGCAAAGCCGAAATAATGGACTACCTGGCGCCACTCGGCCCCGTCTATCAAGCAGGTACGCTAAGCGGCAATCCACTCGCGATGGCGGCAGGAATCGCTTCCTTAAAAATGCTCAGAGACGGCGACGTCTACCAACGTTTGGAACGCATGGGCGAACAGGTTCGCAAAGCGATTCAAACGGCATCCAACGAAAGCGGCATTCCGCTTCAGATCCCGCAAGTCGCCTCTATGTTTTGCATCTACTTCAGCGAGAAGCCCGTCGAGAATCTCGACGACGCCATCGCCACGAACACCGATCGCTTCAGCCAGTTTTTCCACACCTGCCTAGAAAACGGAGTCTACATTCCGCCGTCGAAATACGAAGCCAACTTCATTTCCACCGCTCACGAGCAAGGCGCCATTGATCAAGCCTGCGACGTGATGGTTAAAGCGATACACTCGCTCTAAGAGACTGTTTAATAAGTCGAATGAACACTACAATTGAAACGCAATACGGTAAATTCTGATAGTTCGGTTTTGTAGGTCGTCTCGCTGAGGCGACACGCTTGCAGGGCTGGCGGGTCAGCGACCCGCCCTACAATTAATCTGCTCGAAGAAACACTGACTTATTTACCAATCTCTAAGAGCCTGTTTAATAAGTCAGTGTAGGAGCGGGTTTATCCCGCGATTTTTCATTTTTATTGCATAGACGCGGATTATCGCGGGGTAAACCCGCTCCTACAATTAGGCAGCGGAGAAACATTCGACTTATTAAACAGTCTCTAAGAGAATCTTCAACTTGCGACCCGTGCGAGAGTCGCAAGGCATTTCATGCCGCGTTCGAATCAGTTCCGAACAACGGCACTCCTAGAATCAGTCGTCGTCTAGGCGTTGCGCTTTACTGTCATGCTTCTTTTTCAAGAAGGCTGATACGACAATCGCCACCTCGTACAAGATCCACAGCGGCCCCGCCAAGGCAATCTGAGTTACCGGCTCAGGCGGCGTCAATATCGCCGCCAAAACCACGATGCTCAGAACGATGTAGCGGCGATACTGCCGCAACTGATCAGGTGTCACCACGCCGATCTGCACGAGCACGATAATTGCTAAAGGCATCTGAAAAGCGATGCCGAGGCCCAATATCGTGAAAGTGAGAAAGCTGAAGTAGTTGCTCGTCGTCCACAGCATCTGAAACCCGAGCAACTGATTGAACCAGATGACCGCCGTTATCGTACGAGGGAGCAAAATGTAATACCCGAATGAACATCCCAACAAAAAGAGAAACAGCACAGCGAACGACCCGGGAATCAAAATCTTCTTCTCCCGCTTGGTCAAAGCTGGCGCAAGGAACTTGCCAACGTAGTATACAATAAATGGCGACGCCACCATCAGCCCAATAATCACGCCAATCAACAGCATCGCCATGAAAACGCCGGTGATATTGTAGGTAACCAATCCTCCGAAGACCCTCATCTGCTCAGCCTCGGTCAGGTGGGAATAATTCGCCTTAAGCGGAGCCAGCAACAGGTCCTTCACCTCGACGATAAAAACCATCGACGTTATGAATGCTGTTAAAAAAATGGCCAGCGGCTTGATGATTGACCAACGCAATTCCTCCAAGTGGTCCAGAAATCCCATTTGCTTTGGATCACTCGCCCATTCTGGCTCGTCGTCATCATCTTCGTTGTATGGCTCTATATCGCTCATTCGGAATTCGAAAAACTGTTACATGAACAAGTGATCAGGATCCCGCAATACCAATTTGCACCTCTATCGAGAAGCTTGCTTACTCTTATTACAGAGCGCGATTAAGCCTTCTCTTCCCTGTTTTCATTTTATCATTCCCGTTGACAGACGCCCATCTCTTCTTATGAGGAACCCTTTTCCTGGGGGAATAAGAGAATTTTTCGACGCCCCTAATACATCGCAAATCCATATTAGCTAATTAAGGATGCCATCAAAAACAACTGCGAAGAAAGCAAAGAAGGTCGCAAATAAACGCGCCCCCAAGGCAATTAAATACGTTTACTCGTTCGGTAAGAAAACCGACGGTGACTCGAAAATGAAAAACTTGCTTGGCGGCAAGGGAGCTAATCTCGCGGAGATGGCCAGAATTGGTCTTCCCGTTCCTGGTGGCTTCACAATCACGACAGACGTCTGCGTAGAATACTACGACAACGGACGCGTTTACCCAGCTGCCCTCAAGGGTCAGGTCGCTGACGCGATCAAGATCTGCGAAAAGGAAAGCGGCAAAAAATTCGGCAACCAAAAGAACCCACTTCTTTTCTCGGTTCGCTCAGGCGCTCGCGAGTCGATGCCAGGCATGATGGATACCATCCTCAACCTCGGCCTTAACGACAAGACCGTCGAAGCTCTCAAGGCTCAATCCGGCAACGGCCGTTTCGCTTACGATTGCTACCGTCGCTTCGTTCAAATGTACGGAGACGTCGTAATGGGCGTTCAAGCTCGCACTGAAAACGAGTCTTGCCCATTCGAACTCGCGCTTCACGACGTGAAGGTAGAAGTTGGCGTCACAGTCGACTCCGACCTCACTGAAGAAAACAACAGGGAAGTCATCAAACGCTTCCAAGCTCTCATCAAAGATCGTACCGGCGGAGCATTCCCTCAGGACGTGAACGAGCAGCTCGACGGCGCAGTTAGCGCGGTTTTCAATTCATGGCAGAACGAGCGCGCGACACTCTACCGCCAGAAGTACGGCATCCCTGCAGCATGGGGTACAGCGGTAAATGTTCAGTTGATGGTTTTCGGTAACCTAGGCGACACTTCCGGAACGGGCGTTGCATTCACTCGCGACCCTGCAAACGGCGAAAACGTATTCTACGGCGAATACCTCATCAACGCTCAGGGCGAAGATGTGGTAGCGGGCGTTCGTACTCCTTTCCCGATCGCGAATCTCGCAAACGATATGCCTAAGTCTTTTAAGGAGCTTTGCGTTGTTCGCAAGAAGCTCGAGAAGCACTTCGGCGATGTACAGGATTTCGAATTCACCATCGAAGACGGAACGCTTTACATGCTTCAAACTCGCAACGGTAAGCGTACCGGCCTCGCGGCTGTTCGTATCGCTGTTGAAATGACGAAGCAGAAATTGATGACGCAGAAGGTTGCGGTTACGAAGATTCCTGCGGATCAGATCTCCAGCCTCCTCGTTCCTATTTTCGACACGAAGGCAATTAAGAGGGCAACGCTCATGGCAGTCGGTCTCCCTGCGGGTCCTGGCGCTGCATCCGGCAAGATCGTATTCAACGCTGTTGATGCGGAAGCCGAAGTAGCTAAGGGCAACTCAGTTGTCCTTTGCCGTGAAGAAACGTCTCCTGAAGATCTTCGTGGAATGATCGCTTCTGACGGTATCCTCACATCGCGTGGTGGTGTTTCGTCTCACGCAGCTCTCGTTGCTCGCCAAATGGGCAAAGTTTGTATCTGTGGCGCATCAGACATCCATATCGACTACGCTGCCGCTACGATCAGTGCCGGCAAAACTGTCCTGAAGGAAGGCGATTTCATCTCTATCGACGGAACGACTGGCGAAATCTTCGCAGGTAGTGTTGCGACAGCTCCTTCGGAAGTCTCTCAAGTCCTCGCGGGCAAGATGAAGCCTGAAAAGAGCTACACCTACCAAATGTTCGATCAGGTCATGAAGTGGTCTGACAAGTTCCGCACAATGGGTGTCCGCACAAACGCTGACTCTCCTGAGCAATCCAGGGCAGCTGTTGCTATGGGCGCGGAAGGTATCGGTCTTTGCCGCACGGAGCACATGTTCTTCGAAGGCGATCGTATCACCTACATGCGTGAAATGATCCTCGCTCCGACGGAAGCCGCTCGTAAAGCAGCTCTCAAGAAGCTTCTCCCATTCCAACGCAAGGACTTCAATGGTCTCTTCAAAGCAATGGAAGGCCGTCCGGTTACGATCCGCTTCCTCGATCCCCCATTGCATGAGTTTTTGCCTCACGACGACGCATCCCGTCGCAGTTTGGCAGAACACTTGAATGTGGCTCCTGAAGTTATCAGCGAACGCGTTCACGCTCTCCACGAAGAGAACCCAATGTTGGGTCACCGTGGTTGCCGTCTCGGAATTTCGTATCCAGAAATCACCGAAATGCAGGCTCGCGCAGTCTTCGAAGCCGCCGCTCAAGTGCTCAAACTTAAGTCTAAGATCAAGGTTAAGCCAGAGATCATGATTCCTCTCGTAGGATTCAAGGACGAGCTCGACAACCAAGTGGCAATCGTTCACCGCGTTGCAGAAGAAGTTCAATCAGCCAAGGGCGTTAAGATTGACTACCTCGTAGGTACGATGCTCGAAGTGCCTCGCGCTTGCGTGACTTCTGCCGAAATCGCAAAGACCGCTCAGTTCTTCAGCTTCGGCACCAACGACTTGACCCAAACGACAATGGGAATGAGCCGTGATGACGCCGGCAGCTTCCTCGGCAAGTACAAGGATCTCGACATCCTCCCGCAAAATCCATTCGCAACGCTCGATCAAGAAGGCGTTGGCGCATTGCTTAAGATGGGCGTAAACGGTGGTCGCTCGACTAACCCGAACATCAAGCTTGGCATCTGTGGCGAACACGGTGGTGACCCGGCTTCTATTAAGTTCTGCCACGATGCTGGCCTTTCTTACGTGAGCTGCTCGCCAAACCGCGTTCCCGTCGCTCGCCTGTCCGCTGCTCAAGCAGCGATCGCAGCCGGCGCGTAAACAATGCGTATCCGAAAAAGCCTTTAGCTAACCAGCCCTGCTCCCTTCATGGGAGCAGGGCTTTTTTTGCCAAGCTTGTTTCCAGGTAGCATCGAAAACCATATCCAACGCAATAATCGTCAACCCAAATAACAACCCTCGGCTTGTCGGCGCTCCAAACGTCAATTGATCGCCAAGAAACGAGACAAACGATAACGGTCGTATTCTCACGGTCGCCGATCGAAATCACACTCGAATCTAGCCCTGATATGCTCAAGTGGAAACCTGTCGCAGGATTGGAACCAATCGATACTGAAGGCAATCGGTACACGTACCCGCTCCCCAATACGGGTGCGATTATTTCTGTCACCTCATATTCCACAACGGTAACTTGGTATGGTTGCTCGTCCCTACCAGGTGACAGAAATAATAGCACCCTCCCCAACACGCAAAACTGCTTCTTTCGCATCGTAGGAATATTCCACTAGAGAGCAATTGTGACTACTCTCCACCGATTCTTGAAATCACTTTCTATTTGCCATTCTGGCACACGGAGCTTCGCTCGGCGCTTAGGCTGTAGGCGTTTAGGAATTTTGATTTCGAAGAGTCTCAAAAATATCCCTAAATCCCTTAACACCCACAGCCTAACAATCTTCCCAAAAATGTTCGACCTCGAAGAAAACCGAAAGAAAGTTCAAAACGCCCTCCTCGTTGGCATTCAACAGCCGAGGATGACGCGCCAGGAATCCGAATACCTTCTAGAGGAACTCACCGAGCTCACGCGCAATCTCGACATTCCCATCGCAGAGCGGATGATCGTGAACCTGAGAAAGCCAACGCCTGCCTTCTTGGTCGGCAAAGGCAAACTCGAGGAAATCATAGATCTCGTCCACGAGAAAAACATCGACGTTATTATCTTCGATGAAGAGCTCTCGCCCGCCCAACAACGCAACTGGGAGCGTGAATCGAAAATCTGCGTCATCGACCGACAAGAGATCATTATCGATATCTTTTCCGAACGAGCTCATACCAAAGAAGCCTCGCTTCAAGTTTCCTTGGCGCGGATGGAATACTCCCTGCCCCGCCTTACCCGAGCATGGACCCATCTAAGCCGCCAACGCGGTGGAGGAACCGGAGCGCGTGGCCAAGGCGAAACACAGCTCGAGGCCGATCGTCGAATGATCAACGACCGCATTTCCAATGTAAAAAAGGAACTCAAAGAGGTCATTAAACACCGGCTTGTCCAACGAGCCAAGCGTCTCCGAAAACCCGTTCCAACTGTATCCATTGTAGGATATACAAACGCCGGAAAGTCATCGCTTCTCAACGCGCTGACCCATTCAGACGCGCTTGCGGCCGACAAGCTTTTCGCGACACTCGACCCTACCACTCGTCGACTCGATCTTGACAAAAGCCAACACGTTTTACTCACCGACACCGTAGGGTTCGTTCGCCGCCTCCCCCACAGACTGGTTGACGCATTCAAAGCCACTCTAGAAGAAGCGGTCGTCGCCGATCTTTTGATACATTTGATCGACGTTTCCAATCCGGAATTCGAAACTCACTTCGAGACCACAAAAAAAGTCCTCGAAGAAATCGGAGCCAACGAAAACCCAACCCTAATCGTTTTCAACAAAGTCGATCTCCTGGAAGATACCGAGATAATCGAGCGCCTAAGCCTGCTCCACGAAGACGCGCTCTTCATTAGCGCAGAAAGCGGCGATGGACTCCAGGCTCTCAAAGATATTATCTCGGATCGGCTCAATGCCCAACTCCGTTCTACCAAACTGGTAATTCCCCACGATCGCTACGACATCATCTCAAAACTCCACACAAGCGGCGGAATTCGTCATCAAACAACGGAAGACGACGGAGTCCACATCGAAGGCCTATTCTCCGAAAGCCTCAAAGGAATCCTAACACCATTCATCATAGAGGTTTAGAAACGTAAACATTGCAGCATCATCAATTTCAATCGAACGAAACCTTTAGCTCACCATGAAAAACCCATCTCGACGCGATTTCGTCAAAAGCTCTTTTTTTTCAGCTGGATTCCTCGGACTCAGCGCCTGCTCTGCCAACCAATCGCTCAGCAAATCTCCGAGCAAAGCTGGTCCCACCAATACTGTCGCCGAAGGTTATGGTCCCCTTTTCCCTGACGCCAAAGGCGCATTGAGATTGCCCAAAGGATTTTCCTATCAAGTCATCTCCAAAGCAGGTGAATTGATGGACGACGGGTTCTACGTCCCAGGAGCCCATGACGGCATGGGGGCATTTCCCGGTCCCAACGGACTCACCATCCTCATCCGTAATCACGAGATGAGCCCCGGAAGCAAAAAGGAAGATGCCTTCGCCAAGGAAAGCATAAAACAATCCTTCGACGACAGCCAGATGTACGATGCCGGCAACAACGATACGCTCTGTACGGGCGGAACGTCTACGCTTGTATTCGACACTCGAACGCACTCTCTCAAACGGCATTACTTATCTCTTTCCGGAACGATCCGCAATTGCTCCGGCGGTCCAACGCCCTGGGGTTCATGGGTAACGTGCGAAGAGACCACTGCCAAAGCAGACGAGAACCTGCAGAAGGACCACGGATACAATTTCGAAGTTCCCGCCAATGCCGAAATGGGACTCGCCACGCCAACGCCTCTCACGGAAATGGGTCGCTTCAATCACGAAGCTATCGCAGTCGACCCAGCGAGCGGGATTGTTTATCAAACGGAAGACCGCCCAGACGGACTCATCTACCGCTACATACCCAAGGTTCGCGGTCAGCTCTCCAAAGGAGGTCGCCTCCAAGCGCTCGTAATCAAGGGAGCTCCTTCCAGCGACACCCGCAACTGGGACGAGATAGATCTAGCCGACTTCCCCGTCAACCAACCAGTCGACGTCGAATGGATCGACGTGCAGGATCCTACCGCTCCAAATGATGACCTTCGCTACTCAGCTTTCAAGAATGGCGCAGCCCGTTTTGCGAGAGGCGAAGGCATGTTCTACGGAAACGGTGAAATCTACTTCGCCTGCACGAATGGCGGAGCCAAGAAACTCGGCCAAATTTTCCGCTACCGCCCCAGCTTCAGCGAAGGCATGGCAGGCGAATCAAGCGTGCCAGGAAAGCTCGAACTCTTTATCGAAAGCTACGACCTAGAGCTTCTCAAAGCTTGCGACAATCTCACAGTGGCTCCTTGGGGCGATATCGTCATTTGCGAAGATGACGGAGACAGCAGCGCGATTGTCGGCATCACTCCCGAAGGAGCGATGTACAAAATCGGCCACCTCGATATGGAAGGCGGTAGTGAATTCGCCGGAGCTTGTTTCTCGCCAGACGGCACTACGCTTTTCGTCAACATCCAAAAGAACCCGGGTCAAACGCTAGTCATCACCGGCCCCTGGCGCGACCGTATCGGATAATTCGTTACAATCGAGTTCCCACGAAATAATTAATATTTCGCGACATTGACAGTGCCGGCTAACATATCCGGCACTAGCAATCGACTATTAGCCTCATCCAGATAAAAGTCAGCCGCAGAGAGCAGCCCATCAATCACAACTTGGGACGATTTTCCATCCGCGGCCACTTTCCAAGCGCGTCCTTGTTTCCAGCTGGAAACGAAATAATTGCCTTCGCTATCTTGTTCAACCGCGTCCGCGCCACGGAAGCTGTCCGCTACGACGATTAATTCGCCATCGCGCAACTCCAAGAGATTTCCGGTGAAAAACGCGCCTACCATAAGCTGCCCATCCTTGCCGACACCCACGCCATTCGGGCATGGCATCAAAGGATTTGCATCAATCGCTATGCTTACCTTTCCGTCTAGGCCAATACGGTAAACGCGTCCAATGCTTGGAAACGCGCGAGCTTCCTCGCTTCCGAATGGCCACAATTTGCCGTTCGGCCCATGCATCTTCGTATTCGCTCCCATATCGGTAATGTATATGCTTTTGCCATCCGAACCAGCGGCAGCATCGTTCAAATAAGAAACCACCTTGGGGAAATCGTTTCCCTCAGCCAAAATGGTGACCTTCCCCTTTTTATCGATTCTCCGAACCTTGTTCAGGTCAGTAGCGAACAGAAATCCGCCAACGAAACAAATTCCTTTCGGCTCGTCAAAACCGCGAGCAAACACGGTCACCTCGGAACCGTGAATACGCTTGATCACTCCATCGCCTGCTTCCTTGCCATTCATCACGGTTACGAAAAAATCGCCGTCGAACCCTTTCGTAATACTCTCAGGACGTTGCCCCACTTCAATCACATCAGGCAGAACTGACTTATGATGATCGGCAACCAAAACGGCCGCTGATGCAAACGCTGAAAAAACAGCCGCCGATGCGAACTGAAGAAATCGATTATTAGTAGCACTCATATGGATACATAGATTAGCATGAAAAAACGCCAATACCACTATTTCAAAACGACCGCTCTGTCTATACCAATTCGCCGAAATGGCAGCAGTGACAATTCCTCTCAATTCTAGTCTCACACCCTTTCTATAGGGGAAACCAGCACACTAAACCGTCTCGAATCCCGCTTGACCCAACAAGCCGCCTACCTAAGGTCCTGCATCTTCCTATGATCAATCTAGTCGACGTCTCTCTCCGCTATGGCGAAAAGGTAATCTACACCAAGATTTCCACAACAATCGGCGCCCGCGACCGCATCGGTCTCGTCGGCTCCAACGGCTCCGGCAAGTCTACGCTCGTAAAGCTACTGCTAGACGAAATGGAAATCGATTCCGGCACCGTCGAACGCCCCAGCTACGTCACTCTCGGCTATCTCCCACAAGATGGCATTGAAGTGAAAGGCAAGACGCTCATCGAGGAAGTAGCGACTGCATTCGAAGATGCCCTCGAACTCCAAAAGAACATCGACGAAGCCGACGAGAAAATGATGGAGATGGATACCTCCTCGGAAGAATACTACGATTTACTCGATCAGATCGGCGCTTGGGAGCAAAAGCTCGAAACCCACGAACCGGCGAAAATGAAGTCGCGAATCGAGAAAACCCTCATGGGACTAGGCTTTGCCGTTTCCGACTTCGGACGCGACACTGGTGAATTCTCTGGTGGCTGGCAAATGCGCATGGCTCTTGCCAAACTGCTGCTCAGAGAGCCTTCCCTATTGCTACTCGACGAGCCTACCAATCACTTGGACATCATTTCTCAACAGTGGCTCGAAGACTACCTGACCCGCTACGAAGGCTCACTCGTAATCATCTCTCATGACCGTGCCTTTCTAGATGTCGTAACCAACCGCACCATTCACCTTTCCATGGGAGCGCTAAGATCCTATAGCGGAAACTACTCCTTCTACGTCAAAGAATCCGAAGCTAATATTGAAGTCCTGCGCAAAAAAGCGAAAAACCAACAAGTTGAAATCCAACGCCAAAAAGACTTCATCAATCGCTTTCGCGGCAATGTAAAAAAAGCCTCTCTCGTCCAAAGCCGCATCAAGGAATTGGCCAAAATGGAGATCGTCCAACTCCCTCCTCAGGAAAAAAAGATGTTCTTCCGTTTCCCGCCGCCACCTCCAGCGAGCGCCAAGGTAATCGAGCTCAAGAACATGTCCAAGTCCTACGGAGATCTCGAGGTTTTCAAAGGCCTAGATTTTCACATCGAAAAAGGCGATCGACTTGCCGTCGTTGGGGTCAACGGCGCCGGTAAATCAACGCTTGCCCGCATTCTAGCGGGCATCGAACCTTTTCAAGAAGGCGAACGCACACTCGGCATCAACACCGTGCTCGCCTACTTCGCTCAATCACAAGCCGAAGAACTCGACCCTAACAAAACCGTTCTCGAAGAAGTCGAACAAGCCTCTGCCGACGCCGGGCGCGAAGAATCCAATCCGCGAGCCATACTCGGCGCTTTGCTCTTTCGCAAAGACGATGTTTTCAAAAAAACCAGCGTCCTTTCCGGCGGCGAACGCAACCGGCTCGCTTTGGCAAAGATGCTCATGCAGGAAGCCAACGCTATTATTCTCGATGAGCCTACTAATCACTTGGACATCAAGAGCAAAGAAATCCTCCAAGAAGCAGTACGCGCTTTCAATGGCACCGTTATACTCGTCAGCCACGATCGCGATTTCCTCGACCCGATCGTCAACAAGATCCTGGAAGTTAGCAAAACGGGCACGCGCTTGCTCACAAGCAACGTAAGCGAATACATCGAGCGTATCAAAAAAGAGAACGCTGAGCGTTAAAGCGCAGCGTTCCCAAATTTTCCAATCGACGTGGAATTAGGATCCTTTTCTAAAGGGCCTATACGCGTCGGCGAATATCTGCGCCGTCGCCAGGAACCGGAACGACGTTCTCAGGCGGCAAGACGACCACGCCCTTTTCAAAGTGCTCTGGCTGAACGCTACCCTTCAAGTTGTAGAACTCCGATTTCGGATTTTCCATTAGATCGCTGAACCGAACGTATTTTCCAGTGTACGCAGCGTATCGACCCATAATCGAAGTCGCCGTTGACTCAGCAATCTGACGGGCTTCGTTAATTGGATTTCCACTCCGAGCGCTTTGTATCCAATTTATCAATCCCTGGACGTTCCCATCCTTGTCCATGACATCGAACTTAGGAATTGATACGTCCACGCCTTTAAGTTTTCCGCCTCCTTGGACATCCCCCTTCGTACCCCGGAAAAACTCTCCGACGCGTGGATAGGTTCCGCTGATCTGACGGCACTGACTATGAATGTGCACGCCGTCTCCATAGTCCAAGTCCAAGCTAAAGAAATCGTAATTGTTACCCGACTCTCGGCGGGCGCGGCCCCCAAAACCAATTGCCGATTCAGGCGTCCGGCCTAAATACCAGTTGGCCACATCAATATTGTGAACATGCTGTTCGCCAAGGTGATCCCCCGACATCTGGTGCCAGTTTAACCAATTACGCGCAAGGTAGTCAGCATCGCTCCAACCTTTTTGGCGTTCCCAAATCCATGGCACAGTACCATTCCAACTAACCGTTCCACCCAAAATTTCGCCAATAGCTCCTGCTTCGATTTTCGCGGCATTTTCCATGTAGCCTACCGTATGGCGACGTTGTGTTCCCGCCAAAATAGCCAAGCCCTTTTTCTTCGCGCGCTCGCCCGCTGCAATAACTTTCCGACAGCCAGGAGCATCCACCGCAACCGGCTTTTGCATCAAAACGTGTTTCCCCGCTTCGACCAACATTTCCAAGTGGTGAGGCCTGAAAACCGGCGGCGTGATCAACATCACAAAATCCGCGTCCGACTCCGCTACCTTCTGGTAAGCATCCCAACCAACGATGCAGCGACTACGGTCGACGCCATATTTGTCCGCCTGCTCAAACGCCTTATCTTCAAAGGCATCAGCCAAAGCGACAAAGTCCGCTTCCAAGCCTAACATTTCGCAGGCCTTGATGAAATTCGGGATATCCCGATTCGATCGACCGCCGCAACCAATGGTGGCCACTTTGATTTTGTTACTCTTCGAGGCCGCTACGCCGGTTGTTGAGAGCAGCGAAGCAGCGGCCAATGAAGTAGCCGCCGTTTGTACGAATTTACGTCTAGAAACTGTCATGAGAATTTCGATTATCAGGGGGTTAAGGTTCGATCATGAACGCTACAAAAAGCACGTTCCATGATGAGATTCGAAGCGCGAAGAAAATCCGAAACACAGTCAATTGTCCAGTCAGGATCGCGAATCCCGCACGTATCAGACGCAAATACTTCCTTAACGGCTACGATTCGAAAAATGGCAGACCTACTTGACCCAAGTAGCCGTGGAGGCCACATAAATAGATACGGTTGCCTAGGGACAGCCAACCCTACCAGGCGTCTAAGCGCTAAAGCAATTCATGCTCTTCTCTTGCTCTACGGTCGTCAGAGGACCGTGTCCCGAGGCTATAATCGTATCATCTTGAAGACTTAGAATTCTCTTCACGCTTTCCATTCCTTGTTCATAAGACACATTCGCCCCTCCCATTGAACCGGCGAAAATCGCATCGCCTGGAATAGCGAAAGAACGACCCAATCCCGTTACAACAAAGGTTGCTCCTCCAGGCGTGTGCCCAGGCGTGTTGAACATTTCGATGCGCATTCGGCCAATGTTCTCTACAAAACCTTCATCGATTTTCTCCGTCTCGAAAGCCACATCCGGCTCCAATCGACTCATTACTGCACTGACTCCTGTCGCATTCAAAACCGCACTCGCGCCTTCGATATGATCTCCGTGGGAATGCGTGAGATACAAGCGTTTCAGTTTCAATCCGAGTAGATCGATTCGTTGTAACATTGGCGTCGCATCGGTTCCCGTGTCGAACGCTATCGCTTCGCGCGTAGCCTCATCCCAAAGCAAATAAGCATTCACATACATACTATAAAATGGCGTCGCGATGAGTTCGAACCCAATCACCGATTCCGGTTGGCTCGGATACCATTCGTTTTTCCCAATCGCAATCAAAGCAGGAACGTTCAATCCAAGCGCCTTTCCCAATTCGACAACAGTCGCTTCACTAAAATCTCCTCGACGCGCCTTGCGAATCGCTTCCTCCGTCACTCCAGTTCGATCCGATAACGTTTCGGTCGTAATGCCTTGGCCCTTCTGAGCCTTCCCAATCACATCGTTAAAATCATCCTCTACCGGCAATTTCATTCGCCACCCGTTGTCTGGATTCTTCCGAAAGAAGCGAATCAAATCGCCCTTTTCGGAGAAGATCGACTAACTATTTCCATCGCAAAAAATCAAAATAGGCTAACTTCGAGACTGTTTAATAAATCAGTGTAGGAGCGGTCCCGCTAAGCGCATTGGCGTCAACTTAACTCTATTTGAAGGAATTATTGCAGATCCCACGCCGAAGTCTCGGCGTAGCTACCCCGACACGTCGGGGTGGTTTTGCTTCGCCATCTGCGCTCCACTCCGTCAGACGATTTCAGTTAAGTTGACGCGTATCCGCTAAGCGTGGACCGCGATTTTTCATTTTTATGGTCTCGACACGAATTATCGCGGGGTAAACCCCCTCCTACAATTAGGCAGCGGAGAAATCCCCGACTCACTAAACAGCCCCTTACCACTTGGGCAGCGCAAAACAATAGTAGCTATCGCCGGATCGCGTTTGCAGCTTGCCGCCTCCTCCGCCTGCGATGACGACGTATTGGCGACCATCTATTTCAAAGGTTGCGGGTGTGGCGTATCCAGCGCCTTCCATCTGATACTGCCAAAGCTGCTCTCCTGTCATCTTGTCGAAAGCCCGAAAACGTTCGTCTTTAGTTGCCCCAATAAAGACAAGTCCACCTGCAGTGACAACGGGGCCTCCGATATTGAATGTCCCCGTAGTCTCGAATCCTTGCGCTTCCAATTCTGGATACGTTCCCAAGGGAACCTGCCAGCGAATCTCTCCTTGATTCAAATCGATTGCATTAAGCGTTCCCCATGGACGTTTATTAATCGGATAACCATCCGAATCGTGAAAATCATGATGCCCAGTACTCACCCAAGGAATATCTCCAGACCAAGTGAAATCCACATTCTCCGTTGCCACTCGTTCTTTGCTATCTCGGTCGAATAAAAACGTAATTATCGCTCGTTTCTCGATTTCGGAAAACGTGGCAAATGATGGCATCTGGCCCTTACCTGTATTTAGGATCTCCAAAACGCTCTCGCGCGTTGAACGCGAAGCAACCGTTAATAGATCCGGCAGAGCCTGACCCACAACTGCAACGCTAGCCTTCTGTCCATGGCAAGTAGAACAAATCGCCTGATAGATCCGCTCTCCTAAATCCGACAAACGAATATAATCCTCTACCTTCGTTTCTCTCATCGATATCCACTCAGCTTCATTGCTCGCATTGATGTACAACAAATTGCTTTCAGGATCGAACGCAGCCCCCGGCCATTCCGATCCACCGTTGAACTGCGGTAACATAACCAACTTTTCAACTCCCGGCGGCGTAAACAGTTCACCCAGCTTCATGCCCTTCAGTTGCTCCAAAACAACCGACCGCGACTCATCCGAGAGATCCGTAACATCATCCAATGAAAAGCCCTGCAAGGCGTACGCAGGTGGTTTCAAAGGGAACGGCTGAGTCGGCGAACTCGCTTCGCCGGGGATCGAAGACTGAGGAACCGGTCGCTCTTCAACGCCGAATATCGGCTCACCGGTCTCGCGATCCAAAACGAATAAATGTCCCATCTTCGTCGGCTGGGCAACCGCGTCAATTTGGCGTCCATCCTTTTCGAGCGTGACCAAGGTTGGAGCCGTTGGCAGATCGAAATCCCATACGTCGTGATGCACCGTTTGAAAATGCCAAACCCGCTCGCCTGTAGCCGCATCCAAGGCGAGTACGCTATTGGCAAAAAGATTGTTCCCTACTCGATTGCCACCCCAGTGATCGTAAGACGCGGAACCCGTACCCATAAAGACAATGCCGCGTTCCAAGTCCAAGGTCAGCCCACCCCAGGCATTCGCCCCGCCAACGACTTTATACGAATCAGGCGACCACGTTTCATAACCAACTTCGCCAGGATGCGGTACCGTATGAAAAATCCACCGACGCTCGCCAGTACGAACATCGAATGCACGCAAATGCCCCGGCGCTCCTTGATTCGGCCCCTCGCCAACGCTCGTCCCCAATATAATCAGATCCTGATAGACTATTCCTGGCGCCCGAGAGGAAACCGTGCGCAAAATGCCGTCGCTATCTAAGCCAACGCGCAAATCCATTTTCCCTCCAGCGCCAAACGACTCGACTAGTTTGCCATTCTTCGCGTTCAAGCAATAGTAGTAATTTCCAGCGCCATAATAGATTCGTTTATCGTCGCCATCCTTCCAATACAGAAAACCACGTGTATTACCCGATCCAGATTGCCCTTCCCACGGATCGAATGTCCAAATCGGCTTGCCTGTGGTCGCTTCCAAGGCAATCGCCTTTTGCCCGGGTGTCGCCACAAACATAATCCCATCCGCAATGATCGGGTTGAATTGCATCGTGGAACGCTTCCCCTCTTTCATGTCAGGAACTCGAAAACGCCAGACCAACTCCAGCGCTTGCACATTCGAACGATTAATTTGGTCCAAGCTCGAATACTTCGTGCTGCCTAGGTCACCACCGTAAACCTGCCATTCTCGATCGCTGGATCGCGGATCTTCTTCGGCCATGAGAGAACTCAGAAACGCCGTTGCCAGCCATAATACAGCAAATCTAAACCGAAGCTCGAAGGGTCTCT
>JAPKDW010000443.1 GCA_028822375.1 Opitutaceae bacterium
TTCAAATAGAGTTAAGTTGACGCGTATGCGCTGAGCGGGAAGATCGGCCGCTACCTTTGGATACCTCGCTGCCGCTCCGGCAGTCGACGAAGTCGAGAGCTCGCTCCGGGGATGCTTTCAAGAATATGTACTAGTGCTTCTTGATTGAAAAATTGTATTACCATTTCAATGACAGGAACGAATGGCATAATCTTGCCAACGATGCGAGCCATGCTGACGTCAAGCGCTTAGCATGTGAAGTGGTTGCCGGAGGAAGAAACTGCCCCGGATCCGGCTTAGTTCTCTTGGGCGCATGATTCCTCGAAAACCGAAAACTTACCCGAAAGGTTGACTTTCCAGAGGGTATAGGCGCGGAATGCCCTTCGATTGCCACATACCGGTCGCCACCAAAACAAAAATTATCAAATCTTCTTATCGATGCTTCTTGTTTTGGGTCCTACCCCTGCGAGCCTTGCCGTATGTTTTAAGCGAAGCAGGCTCACCACAACTCGGCGACTACGCCGCTAAAAAGGAAATCCCTAGAGGAAGCGATTTCCTCTCAGTTTGATCAAAAAGCGATTTCCGCTTGATCAACACAATCTATGACACCGCAAACAGACAAGCTCCTCTTCACTCCCGGACCTCTCACGACCAGCAAAACCGTTAAGGAGGCAATGTTGCGCGACTTGGGATCGAGGGACGCCGAGTTCGTTGCCGTGGTGGGCGAAATTCGGCAACTGCTGTTGGCCCTTGCTGGCGTCAAGCAGGCGGACGGCTACGAGGCGATACTGATGCAGGGAGCGGGAACGTTCGGCATCGAATCCGTGATTTCCTCGGCAATTCCAGTCGACGGTAAGCTTCTTATCATCATCAACGGCGCTTACGGCAAACGCATCCGCGACATTGCCGTTCGGCATGGGATCGAAACGGCCGTGATTGAAGTAACGGAGAATACGCAAGCGGATCCCCAGGAGTTGCGCAGACGCCTTGCCGATGACAATGAGATCACCCACGTCGCCCTGGTGCATTGCGAAACATCGTCCGGCATTCTCAATCCGCTGAACGAGATCGGATCCGTGGTCAAAGAATTGGGGCGGACATTCATCGTCGATGCGATGAGTAGTTTTGGCGGCATCCCACTGAATGTGTCCGAGGCCCGAATCGACTTTCTCATCTCGTCCGCAAACAAGTGCATCGAAGGTGTGCCGGGCTTCTCGTTGGTCATTGCCGATCACGAGCAATTGGTCGCCATTGATGGCCGGGCCCGCACGATCAGCCTGGATCTGCTGGCGCAATGGAAAGGTCTCGAAGCAGGCGGACAATTTCGTTTTACCCCACCGACGCACGCCATTCTCGCGTTCCGCGAAGCCCTGCGCGAATTGGACGATGAAGGGGGTGTTACCGGTCGGTCCATCCGCTACGCAGCGAATCACGCGGCGCTGCTGCGCGGCATGCGGCGGATGGGTTTTCGCGAATACGTTCCCGCCGAATTGCAGAGCCACATCATTACGGCCTTTCTGTTTCCGGAAGACCCGCGCTTCGAGTTTACGGAGTTCTATCAGCGGCTGTCGTCCAAAGGGATGTTGATTTATCCCGGCAAGCTCACGGAGGGGGATTGCTTCCGGATCGGGAACATCGGCCAGATTTTTGAGAGCGACATCGAGTCACTACTGACGGCGATTGAAACAACTTTGTTGGAAATGAATATGAAAAATACAAAACCAGGGATTTCCCCTTCTGCCGATCCATCGACCCCCGTCGAATACGAGGACTACAACAGCACGTCCGGAAATTATGACGACACGCGGGTCCCGATCGGTGTGCCGATCATCCTGGATTTTCTGGCCTCGACGCCGACTCCTTTGAAGGAGCAGTC
>JAPKDW010000444.1 GCA_028822375.1 Opitutaceae bacterium
AATGCATACCATGGTGAATGCTTTACTGGAATATCCTTGGCCTTCATGCGCTTCTGCTTGGCAATCCTTCGCGCGACGTAGGTATACTCGCCACGTCCCTCAACATCCTTTGCCAAATCCATAATAATGTTTGGTAAGCGATATCCAGTCGTCGCCATGACAAATGCCATCCCCTGAATGGGATGGTTGGGTACTTGTCGAGGGCTCCACCACTCGCTTTCATTCAGAAGTATCTTACTCATATTACGCCAACGGTCACTCGAACCCCATTGCGTAAGTCTTCTCTCGTTACTCGATTCACCCTGATAAATCCTGGTTCGGCCCCCACCCCGAACACCACATATCTGGCCCACCGCCCAGTCCGCCCAGATCAGGTGAAGAAGTTTGTCCATCCGTTTCCTAAGAACTTCATCTTCTGATAAATCCCGCATGTTCATAATTTCAGGCAGAGTATAGCTCGGACCATACTGAGAAAAGACTTCCACCAGCAGACCGTGCTTTGCCCGGGAGACGCAGTACTCCTTGTAGTAGTTATTCCATGCTTCATAATGGGCTTCCACACTCCGACCGTCGGGCAATATCCGATTCTTGTATTTTGAACTGTTTTTCAGCGCCTGCAAGGAAAGGAGGGCATTGCTGTAGTGCATCATCTCATGGTTCTCAGAACCCTGAATGCTCCAAATATGCTCAAGTCCAGCCCGTTCAAAACGGCTCATTTTACTGACGTAGAGCCAGAACATTCGCTCGACAACGGCTTGAGTCTTGGCATCCAGGCGTCCGGGATAAAAACGGCTTTGGTCATGGAACAATTGGTATAATCTGTTCCATGTCCGCATCTGCCACTTCACATGTTCGGAGGAGGCGATCTCAACCGTCATGTCCCCCTTTCCTTTTTCATGTGCGATAATCCCCTGCTCCGCCTCCTGCAGTAGACGGTTCGCTTCCGGCAATTCCCGATTCAGCCAAAGACGAGCGAAGGCACCGTGTAACGGAATAATATTCTGTTTTCGTAGGACATTCTCAAAGAATTTCTCCCCATTCTCACCGTGGGCTTTTCGGATAAGATCGAATTTGGACTTCACCGATTCGGCGGGAATCGGATCGGCAGGCTTGCCCGTTTTTAAATAGACGACAAGTTCCGGAATCGTGGTTTTCAATTCCTCGATTATTAGATCTGTGATCGCTTTAGCCCCTTTTTTGTTAAAGTGGGTCTTGTCGCCTTCCTTAAAATTGTAGGTCATGCTCTCCTCGCGACCGATCTCATTGTGATGAGCAATACTGGCCCCGTGCAGGTCGAGGAATGGCAGGTCCAATTCCCTGGACAACGCTTCGGCGGCCTTTGCGTAGTCAGTCAGCGTCGCCTTGTAGCTATACTTTTCGTTTTTGACCAAGTTGGAAACGATCCTTCCGTTCTTGTCGAAGGAACGACGCGTGACTGAGCTTACAATGATTGGTTTTCCTCCTGCTTTTCTAATGCGAGCAACATAGGATTGCAGGTGGGCTTTGTAGACCTGAGTGTCATATCGCTTCTGATCGTTATGGCCAAACTGAATCAGGACGTAATCGGGTTGGAGTTGCACGAGTTCATCCAGTTTCTTTGACAAGGCTTGTAGCGTCGCCCCATTCTTCGCATAATTGACAATTTTCGCTCGATCATCAAACCGCTTCGCAAAGGCTGGCCCCCACCCTGATTGCACGGCGACGGTAGAGTCACCGATGAGCCCCACTGTCACGGTCGCGGCTTTCTCCTTTCCCCCGCAAACTGCCAGGCTCATGAGTAATGCAATTTTTATAACGATTTTCATGTCCCTGTGATGGACTTGCTTACTTGTAGTCCGCCTCCATCAGGCTGTT
>JAPKDW010000165.1 GCA_028822375.1 Opitutaceae bacterium
GGTAAAGCAACTTACGCGGGGCTGAAATGCGGTTTCGACTCCCGCCACCTCCACCACTTTATCAACGACTTAGCCTGCATTTGCCAATAATAATTGGCAAATTTGACAAATAATGGCTAAGTAAACGCTTAAGATAGCCCGGTTCAAGAACCCGAGCGGGGAATACGCACACCGGGTTTCGGGCACCCTAAACGGCCAACGCATCCGCAAGAATTTCGACACTCGCGAGGAGGCCGTTGCATTCCGGCAGAAACTCGACATTAAGCGACTCAACGAACCATCGAGCGGCCAGACTATCTGGACAACGCTAAGCCACGAGGGCAATCGAGAGGCCATCGCCGCAAACAATATTCTCAAAGCCGCCGAGTCCAAGCGCCCGCTCACCTTCGCCGTCAAATACTTTCTCGAACACTACAAGGAAGTAGCAGAGCAAATGAGCCTTCCCGAAGCGGTCAAAGAATACCTTCTCGAAAAACAGATCGAAATGAAACGCGAGATAATCACCTCCCGGCAGCTTCGAGCCATCAAAATCGAATTGCTGAAACTCTGCGACTACTTCCCCGAACGGATCGTCGGCGAGCTTGGCCCCGAAGAGATCAAGAAATACCTCAATGCCCCACCCAGGTACCAAAACAAGAACCGCAAGCCGTCATCAGCTCCTTCTCTCAAGACCTGGAACAACCGACGCGGCTACTTGAGCACCTTTTTCAAATACTGTCTCTCCAAGAAGTTCGTAGCGGAAAATCCAATACTCGAAGTGCCGCAATACAAGATCAAGAAAGCTCGCGGCACCGCAGCCACACTCTCCGCAAAGGAGGCCCGCAAATTCATGGATTTTCTCGAAAATTATCGCGGAAAGCAAAACAAAGACGGTTCCTGGTGGGGCGAAAAGGGCTGCATGATTCCTTACTTCGCCCTCGCTCTATTCGCTGGCGTTCGCCCCGATTATAAGGATGGAGAGATTACGAAATTACGCGCGAATAGCATTCAACTGGATACGAACGTCATCCACATCGAACCGGAAGTTTCGAAGGTCAACGAAAAGCGAATAATCAAAATTCAGCCCAATCTTCGGCTCTGGTTTGGAAAGTATCCGCTCGCAAAATTCCCCATCATCCCAGAACGCCGATTTCGCGACATGTGGGTGGACGTCAGGAAAAGCTTCACGCTTCCCCACGATGGGCTTCGGCACACTTTCATCTCAATGACTGTCGGAGCGTTCCGCTCGGTGGGCGATGCATCACTACACGCTGGAAACTCCGAACTCGTTATCCGCAAACACTACCTCGACTCGAAATCCGTCGAGGAAGCAGATGAATTCTGGAAAATCCACCCCAAAGGAACGAAGCTACCTTCAAACTTAATAAAGCACGAAGGCCGGTTTCAAAAATCAGACCTCAAAGTATTGTAAATGAGAAAGAAGGCAATCTTGCTAGTCCCTAGCAACGACCCAGATGGGGATACCGGAGGCATTAAGATGTCTCTACATTAGCGACTTGAGACCTTGCACTTGCTCGACAGTTCTCTACGAACTTCAACGATGTCAAAACGCACTAAGTGCCCAATTTTAATGTAGGAAATGCACCGCCTTTGTCAGAAGCTATAAAAAACAAGGGAAATAGCCCAGATGTCTCAGGAAAACGAAATTGAAAACAAAACCACCCGCATAGATCGAGACGCTGCGGATTGGCTTGTCCGCCAAAGTCGAGGCTTAAGCGCGGAAGAGCAATTAGAGTATGATGGATGCCGCGCACAAAATGAGCGGCATCAAGAGTGGATTGATATGCATATTGAAACACGTGCCGGACTCGAAAGATTGTCGGCTTTGCTCCCAGCAATGGAGCACGAACCAAATCCAGATTATTTCGCCCCACTCACCGCTCAAAATTCTAACCCCAAACGATATTCACTCGGTACTGTAGCTGCAGTCGCTGCAACGATCGCCACTGGATTCGTTTTGCATTTAATCTCGAGTAGTAACGACATCACTTTTAACGACCGCTATACGGATTCATTTAAAGTCTCAGAATTTGAAAGGCGCTTCCTTGCAGACGGAACCCTTGTTGAGCTCAAAACGGGCACTCAAATGGAAATTCAATACAGTTCCATTCGTCGTGAGGTACGATTATTGGAAGGGGAAGCCCATTTCAATGTAGTTGAAGATTCTCTACGACCCTTTTTGGTACATGCTGGAGATACGGTATTTCGTGCGATTGGCACTTCATTCAATATACGACTATCGTCTGACACCGTGGAGCTTCTGGTAACAGAAGGCGTGGTTCGGGTAGACTGGAATGAGACGGGTGCTCCTGCAATGGAAAAATCCAATCCAATTTTCAGACCACCAGAGGTAATCGAAAACCAGCGAGCCATCATTTCACTTGATAGTGAGAATTCAATTTCACAGATCGAGACTGTTAGCAAAAAAGCGGTTGAGGCTAAGCTGATTTGGAAACACGAAATGCTTGAGTTTGAGGCAACTCCCTTGTCTGAAGCAGTACTTGAATTTAATCGCCGTAATAGGGATCAAATCGAAATTGCTGATAGTTCGCTCGGGCGTGAGTTAATTGACGGCAGCTTTCGTTCTGACAACGTTGATGGATTTGTAGCGCTGCTGGAAATATCAGCAAACATCAAAGTAGAACGATCTAAGAAACGAAGCATTGTCATCAGAAAAATTACTCTTTAACGGAAAAACCCACAACGGTTTGCAAGAAATATACACCGAAACCGATAGCTCTTATCTACCTACACCTTAAATATGAACTTAAAGTCGAACATCTCCACGCGCTCCATTGTTGCTTCACTAATTGTCCTCACGTCCTCGTGCAGCCAGAACGAGCAGCTCCAAGCAACTGCAACAACTGCCTACTCGAACGCCTATATTATCGATGGCAGAGGTGGCGAGCCGATTGTAAAAGGCACTTTGGTCGTTGAAAACGGCAAATTGGTTGCCGTCGGACCGAGCAATGAAATATCTGTGCCCAATGGAGCAACTACGGTAGATTTGGCTGGGAAGTTCATCATTCCAGGAATGATCAATGCCCACGGTCATGTCGGTAACGTTAAGGGCCTCGAGAAGGGGGTTTGGTCCAGAGAAAACACAATCGCCCAACTTAAGCTATACGCTAAGTATGGCATCACTACGGTAGTAAGTCTCGGTTCCGATCAGCCGGAAGCGAAATTTATCAGGGACGAACAATCAAACCCTACCCTCGACAGAGCGAGATTCTTCTACGCCGGCAATATCATTATCGCTAATACGCCAGAGTCCGCGAAACAAATGGTTAATGACATGGTCGCTATCGACGCCGATTTTATTAAGATCAAAGTCGATGACAATCTGGGTACGGTCCAAAAAATGTCGATTGGAGTCGCCGAAGCGGCGATCAAAGAAGCCCACAAATACAATCTACCGGTAGCGGCTCATATTTGGTATCTGGATGATGCCAAAAAGCTCCTCAAAAACGGACTTGATATTGTTGGTCATAGCGTACGCGACCAGGCTGTGGACAAAGAGTTTATTGACCTCATAAAAGAAAAGAACGGCACCTACATCCCAACTCTAGTTCGTGAAGTATCGACCTATGTATACCAAGAGATACCAGAGTTCTTTTCAGATCCATTTTTTCTGAGAGAAGCGGATCCGCAGGTATTGGATCAACTAAAAGACCCTACTCGTATGAAAACGATTTGGGCGAACAAGAATACCCAAATATACAAACAAGCACTTAAAATAGCACAAGCGAACCTGAAAACGCTATCCGACAACGGTGTTCGCATCGCTTTCGGGACGGATTCGGGACCCCCGGCAAGATTTCAGGGCTACTACGAGCACCTCGAGTTAGAGCTAATGGAACAGGCTGGTATGTCTCCAATGAAGATCCTGGTTTCAGCGACGGGTGCCGCTGCAGAAAATATGGGCTTGAAGAACATTGGAACACTTGAGCCCGGAAATTGGGCTGATTTCGTTGTTCTTCGAGAGAACCCTCTCGATTCAATTTTGAACAGTCGGACAATTGAAAACGTGATCGTTGCAGGGAACGAAATTGATAGATGATGCCCTTGCTTACAATTAGAGAAGTATGAACAAATACATTACTACTACCCTTTCGCTCGTTATTATAGGCCTTTAAAGCTGTTCATCGTCATCTGACAATGAAACGGGTTTCGCACAGGAAGTTTCATTGGAAACTTCAGAGAGTTATTGGGTTTACGTATCTTCACGCACATATCCCGATGAGGTGGGAGGAATAGGGATATTCGAACGGAATCCACAAAAAGGAGCTCTAAAGGCTCTTGAATTATCGACCGCTGCACACACCTCAAATTACACGACCGTTGATAGAGAAAAGGGCATTCTGTACAGTGCTACTCTTGATGCTCTTCATGCGCTAAAAATTGATCGAAATACGGGTAAGCTCACCTTGATCAACAAAACGGCTCTGTCCGGTACAGGCGGATCTTTCATAAGTTTGTCCCATGATAAAAAGTTTCTGTTGGTTTCTCACTTTGCCACCGGCAGCGTTGTGAGCCGTCGACTAAATCGAGATGGATCCATCGGCGAAATCGTGAGCAAGATCGATCATGAAGGATCGAGTGTAAATCCTGATAGACAGGAGGGGCCACATGCCCACATGGCCCTTCAAGCGCCAGACAGCCAATTGGTATTCGTACCGGACCTGGGTATCGACAAAGTTATGATTTACCAGATTTCCGATTCAGGGGTTCTTACTCCAGGTCCTATTCCGTTTATAAACATGCAACCTGGCGACGGTCCTAGGCACGTCGTTTTTCATCCCAACAACCGCTTTGTCTATGTGCTCGCTGAACTCTCGAACTTTGTAGAAGCTTACGAATTCGACCCCCAAAAAGGCCCAACTAAAAAGATTGCTCGCATCAAAACCATACCTTCGGACTTTAATGAATTCAGCAAGTCTGCCGCCATTCGCATCAGTCAGGATGGAAACTTTCTCTATTCTTCCAATCGTGGGCACAACAGCATCGCGACTTTCAAGATAAATCAAACAACGGGGGAACTGTCACTTGTAGATATCCTACCGACCCAAGGGGAGTACCCGAGGGACTTTTCTTTGGATCCGACCGGTGACTACATCCTAATTGGAAATAGACACTCTGGCACAATCAGTATTCAAAATATTGACTCAAAAACGGGAACCTTTGAACCCGTGGATCTATTGGAGGCTTACGACTCTCCGGTATGCATCACCTTTGTTAAGAGATCGACTGGATGAGTACTAGCTGGCCCAATCAGACTGAACAAAACTGTTCGATTCCACCGTCGGATCCGTTAAGGTAATTCCACACTGTCAAAAATCTTGATCACCGCACTATCGTCCTCTTGGCCATAGCCAGCGTTACCTGCAGAAGTAAACATTTTCAGAGCTGTACTTGAAAGGGTGAAGGGAGTTTCAGACTTTTCGCGGTATCCACAACCAAACCGAGGTCTTTAACAAAAATATCCACCATGGATTTGGGTGAATAATCACCTTCCACAACATGTTTCATGCGGTCTTCAAACATCCAAGAATTTCCTGCTGCGTTGGTAATTACTTCGTACATCAAATCGAGAGGGATATTCGCTTTTACCGCCATCGCTTCGGCTTCAGCAGCAATGTGAACTCCTGCCAACAATTGGTGAATGGTTTTAGCCGTTGATCCCGAACCGATTTCACTGCTTATTTTGTAAACTTTTTTCGCTATAGCATCCAGAACGGGCCGTAGCTTTTCGAAAGTGCTTTCAGGTCCTGAAGCCATCACAGTAATTTCTCCTTGCGAGGCCTTCACGGCTCCTCCGGATACAGGCGCATCCAGCATAGCAAGACCAAATTCTCTCAACCTCGAATCAATCTCCTTCGCATCATCCGAAGAAATAGTTGAAGAAACCATTATAGGAATTCCGGTCGGAAGCTTTTTAGCTAGTCCACTTTCAAAGAGAATCGCTTCCACTTGCCGAGCGTTCACAACTAATAGCAAAACGGCGTCTAACGCTTCTGCAAAATCTCCGCAATCCGTTGAAACTCCTTTGGCACCCTGATGATCCAGGCGGTCCAAAGTCTTTCGATTTAAATCAATCCCATAGATCTGCCTTCCCTCCTCATCGAGGATAACGTCATCGAAACCGATACGATCTCGCTGCGGATGAACATGAAGTTTACCCACACCATAAGCCTCGTATCCGGCATTCTTAAACGTATCCGCAATCGTTGGAAGATCCGGCATTGACAACGTTTCCTGGAAGACTCGGTCGCCATGTGCGCGAGGTGTTGTTCCGGTCATAAGTGTCCGCCTTGCAGGTATGCAAACTGGGCACTCTGAATATGTATTGGTAAACCGGGTACTATTCGCAGCAAGTTGGTCGAGAGTTGGCGTCTGTATTGCGGGATGTCCCGCGCAGCCTAATAGCGAAGCCGACCAATGGTCGGTAGTGATAAGGAGAACATTTGGTTTTTCTGCTATAGGAAACTCTCGGGAGTGACTTGTATTCTATCGGAAAAGATCGGTCTCTCCGGAAAGGGACCGCTGATTGTCTATCTCAATTATCGAGCGAACGCGCTTGTGCAGCAATACTGGTACGCTCGTAACTCACTGCTCGTTTAAAGTCGCTTCATAATTTCGCTCTGCACGCGCTGTCTTAATATTCGCAACCGCGTTTTCCATATGATGGCGTAGTGTTGCCGTTGCTGCTTGCGGATCTCTTTTTTGAAGGGCGTCAACGATCGCTTGATGGGCAAGCATACGACTTCCCTGACCACCCTTTCGTTTCGATGAAATAAAACGAGCGCGCCAAAGTCTCGCGTTATACTGTCTGTGTGTTTCGATCAGAGGAGGATGGTCGGCTGCTTTAACAATCGCATTGTGAAACGCCATATCGATTTCAAAAAAATCCAAAGGATCCACTTTTCCATCATTTGCGGAAAGCCGTTCGTTGAGCTCTGCGATTTCCGCGATCTGCTGGTCTGTCGCGTGCAGGCAAACCTGCTCCCCAGCAAAGCCCTCCAATACACCGAGAACCATAAGATATTGTGTTAGTTCTTGTAGTGAGGGATTTGCGACTCGTGGCCGCCTTGACCGAGAGTACTCGACTAGACCCTCCACTTCCAGTTGACGAAAGGCCTCTCGCACAGGAGTTCGACTAATTTGAAGCGCGTCGGAAAGATCTCTTTCAGGCAATGGTGAGCCAGGAGGCAATTTCTCGAGCAATATCATTGCGCGAAGCGCATCGGCAGCCTCTTCAGCTAGGCTTCGCGGCCGAGACAAAGCCATTTCATTATCAAATAGCTCTTTGATGTTTCCTTTTTCTGCCATGATTCTACTTCCCCCATCCTAGAACAACCGGATCGAGCGAAGCAATCAATTCGATCAAAGCCGCCCGAGTTTGTGGGTGCAACTCAGGAATGGGATGGCGACAGAATTCTGATTTGATCACGCCACCCTCGACCATAGCAGCTTTCGCAGCACGAAAGCCACATTGCCGATTTTCGTGGTTTACCGCTGGTAGAACACGAGAATACGCTTCGAAAGCGGCCTTTCGATCACCTGAATTGTGCGCCGTAATGACCGGCTTAATCTGGTCAGGAATCAAAGCAGATGTCATGGCCCCCGATATGCCTGCGTCTAGATCTGCGAGGAGCGTTATCCCCTCTTCACCATCGAAGGGCCCTTCGATCGCATCTCCGCCTTCCGCGATTAGCGTTCGCAACTTTGCAGCCGCTCCCGGGCACTCAATTTTAAAAAGTTTCAGCATTTCAATTTCCTTGGCCATGCGGACTAGGAGCGGAACAGGCAAATCTACTCCCGAAAGAGGGGCATCCTGCAACATCATCGGTATCCCCACTTCCCCTACACGCTGGAACTGTTCGTAGGTCTGATCGGGCGTTCCTTTCAACAGGGCTCCGTGATAGGGAGCCATCATCATCACGATCGATGCTCCAAGATCTTTCGCAAGTTTCGCCCTTTCCAAAACTATCTCAGTAGCAAAATGGCTAATAGTCACGATTACTGGAACTCGACCCGCAATGTGCTCGAGGCTAAGCCGCGTCAGAGTTTCCCGCTCTTCATCGGATATCAGAAATTGCTCGGAGAAATTAGCCAAGATGCAAATGCCATCGGACCCCTGATCAATCATGCAGTCCAGTATACGGCGCATGCCATCCTGATCGATGGAGCCATCTTCGTGGAACGAGGTAGGCGCAACGGGCCAAATTCCTTTGTAGCGATAGTCGATCATGGCGCTACGTAACTCGTTTTGACAGTTGTATAGAATTCACGGGCGTACGAACCTTGTTCTCTTGGACCGTAACTGGACCCCTTGCGGCCGCCAAAGGGCACATGACAATCAACGCCTGCAGTGGGAACATTGACCATGACCATACCTGCTTGAACGTTTCGGCGAAAGTGGCTCGCATGCTTTAGAGACGTTGTACAAATACCCGCTGACAACCCAAATTCCGTGTCGTTAGCAAGCGACAATGCTTCATTGTAATCGGTCGCTTTTATCACTGAGGCGCAAGGTCCAAATATCTCTTCCCGACTCACGCGCATATCATTGGTTGCTCCACTAAAGGTAGCGGGACGCTGATAGTACCCTGGCCCGTCAACAACCTCTCCACCAGATACAGAGCATCCTTCCTCGCGGGATAGCAGTGCTCCCAACTCTTCTTTGCGAGATACTATGGCAGCTCCCGCTGCCTCTAGAACGTCATGGCGGACTTGAGGACTAGCCCCAGACCACGCTGGAAGCGCCTCCTCAGCTGCCGCTACTGCCTGGTCAACACCGCTGGCATTGGAGCGAGCGTAGTTACCAATGATTTCATTTGTATTGGAAGGGTTAATATTTGGTGCAAATTCGGTTCCTTCCACCCAGACACCGCAAATTAGGTTTCTAAATTCTTCCATCTTCTCTACTCTGTTATTTCAAACTTATCTAAATGCGCATCGGAAATCTCAATACCGAGACCAGGCTTATTCTCGTCTAGATCAAGAAAACCGTCTTTCGCGTCCGGGTCGCCAGAGAAAATATAATAGAAAAGCTCATTCCCAACCTCAACATCGTGAACAGGAAAATACTCTGATATCGGACAATTCACATTGGCCATAGTCATGTGATAGTTATGCGCCTGACCCGCATGCGGAATAACCGGTACCTGATGGGCCTCAGCCAGAGCGTTGATCTTTTGCGCTGCGGTAATACCTCCGACTCGATTGGTATCGTACTGAATAACGCTAACAGCTTTAAGATCCAATAATTGGCGAAAACCGAAAAGAGAATATTCGTGTTCTCCCCCTGATATAGGGATAGGACCCGCATTCAGCTCTGCGTATCCGTGCATATCATCGGCAATGACGGGCTCCTCCAGCCAACGCGGTTCGTATTTCACGAGTTTTGGAATCATGCGTTTCGCGTAATCAAGATTCCATCCCATATAAGCCTCTAGCATGAGATCGTTATCGTATCCAATTACTTCGCGGACCGCCTCGACACGTTTCAAGTTCTCCCGCATGCCCGGCATACCGTCCTTAGGCCCAAACCCAAATCGAGTTTTATACCCCTTATATCCGTTTTTCATGGCAGCTGCGGCCTCAGCCTGCATCGCGTCGATACTGTCGGCGTATAGTTTCGAATAGTAAACGGGAATCTTCTCTTTGGTGCGCCCGCCCAAAAGCTTGAAAACGGGTTTGCCGACCAGTTTCCCCATCAGATCCCAAATAGCTATATCGATCGCGCTGATGGCGACCATCCCAACGCCTTTCCGTCCCCACGCATGACTTCTTCGATACATTTTTTCCCAGATGTACGCGTAATCGAACGGATCTTCACCAATGGCGAGTGGCGCGAATTGAGAATCGATTGCCTGTTTTACCAATCCCGGCAC
>JAPKDW010000166.1 GCA_028822375.1 Opitutaceae bacterium
CTGGTCATTGACTTCGGCACGTCCATCCCCAGCTCCACCCTTCAACTCGAAGCAGCGCTAAAAGCCAAAGGCGCCCAAATAATGGACGCCCCACTCGGCCGCACTCCCGCTCACGCTGTGGATGGACTGCTCAACATCATGTCCGCTGGCACCGAAGAAAACTTCGCAAAGGCCAAACCAATATTCGACGATCTCGGCGAAAATGTTTTCCATGTCGGACCGATCTCTTCAGGCCACACGTTGAAGCTAATCAACAACTTCTTCGCTATGACCACCGTTTGCGCGATGTCCGAGGCCTTCGCCATGGCTGACCAAGCAGGCCTCAAACGCGAGACCTTGTATTCGGTAATGGCCTCCGGCCCACTCCATTCCGGAATGATGGACTTCATCAAAGCAAACGCGGTCGATGGGAAGAAGGACATGCTCGCCTTCTCGATTGCCAACGCTCGCAAAGACGTCGGCTACTACAGCAATATGGCTGACGATCTCGGAGTTCCCAGCATGATGTCCCCCGGCACCAAGCAAGCGATGAGCCTAGCCTTGTCAGCTGGTTGGGGAGAAAATCTCGTTGCGGAAATGGTAGACTTCATGGCTACCACTTTTTCCAAAAGCTAATAACCTAACATCTTCGAGACTGTTAAATAGGACAAAGAGTACTCCGCTGCCTAATTGTAGGAGGCGGGTTTACCTCGCGATAATGCATGTCTTGAAGAGACCTGCCAGCTAATCGAAAGAGAAGTAATCGCACTGAAAGAAACGATCATCGCTTGAAGATCGGAGAAAAAGGACGCAACTCACATTGCGCAAAATCACTCGAAAGGTCATTAAACCTCAAGCGAACGACTACTTCTGCTTCATTCTCGGCAATGATCCGGATTCGCCCGAATCGTAGTTGAATGGCCGACCCTCGTATTTGTATTCATCGAAAATGTCGCCCTTCCCAAGAGTTCGTGGATCGCCTTGCGCAACGAGGTCGCTTTCCATCTGTTTTCTCAGTCCCTTCTTGATCGCATCATATTCAGGATTCGTCGCCAGATTATTCATACAGTCCGGATCCTTCTGAATCAGATATAGTTCCTCCTCAGCTCTCATACCGAAACTCAATTCATAATAATCGTACTCCGAATCTCCCGGCTTCAGGTTCGTCAGGTATGACTTCGTTGGCGAACCATCCGTATTCCTAAGCCCATGCTCTGGGTTGCCAGCTGGCCAACGTTCCGGCTTAAGGTTGTGAACATACAGGAAGTCCTTCGTGCGAACCGCTCGCACTGGATACGCTAAATCCGTTCCGTCCGCATTCGAACGTCCTGTATCATGACGTTCCTTACCGAGGAGTACATAATCGCGTTTCGCATCGACCTGTCCCGACTTAGGCGAACGCAGGAGCTTTAGAAAACTATTTCCCGTCATTTGAGAATGCGGTTTCAGCCCTGCCACTTCCATAAACGTAGGAGCAACATCCGGAAAGCTCACGAAGTCATCGACCACGCGTCCAGGTTTGATAACGCCTTTCCAGTAGGCCACTAACGGCACATGAAAACCCTCTTCGTACAACTGCCCTTTCACCCGCGGAAACGGCATGCCATGATCTGAAGTGACCACGATTAGCGTATTTTCCATCAAACCTCTTGCTTCCAGAGCTTCAATTGCCCGACCGATATGCGTATCGTACCATTCGACTTCTAGAGAATAATCCAACAAATCGCCTCGAATCGTTTCGTTATCGGGATAGAAAGAAGGCACCTCCGCGTCCTCCAACTTTTTGTCAGTCTTCTTCCACGAATCCTTCTCGTATCCACGATGCGGTTCTTTAACGCCAAGCCAAAAGCAGAATGGCTCATCTTGCTTTTTCTCATCCAAAAAGACCTCGAAGTTGGTTGCATAATCAACATTGCTCATACCCTTGTAAGGAGCCTTGAGTTTAACCTTATCATACATGGGGCCAGCCGGATTATGCTCCGTATCGTATCGACCCGGCCCCCAGCCTTTGCCGGTGAGACCGACATGATATCCAGCATCCATCAACAGATGAGGGTAGTATTTGAATTCCGGCGGAAAATGCGGCCAGTGATTCGTCGCTTCCTTCAGCTGCCAACTGAATTTGCCTGTTACCAAACACGCCCGAGCCGGAGCGCACTTTGGGTTGCCATTGTAAGCGTTATTGAAAATCACCCCTTCCCGAGCGAGCCGGTCGACTGCGGGCGTTTTAACGAACGTGGAACCATAAGCTCCGAAACTCTTCATGGACGCATCATCCGCTATACAAAACAGAATATTCGGTCGCGCAGAGTCAGCGGCAAATGAAGAGAGAGCGTACATGCCGCTCAGAAAAAGGGTAACTAAGCGTTTTCGACCGATCATAAGCGCCAAGACATATGTGACGAATTTCAATCCCGCAACATTGGAACGAAGAGAAACGGACATCAAAGCGCTACCGCGAAGCTGAAAACGCGAACAATGTCCCCAAAGCCCTTCTAAGACTGTAAGAAAACCGCTTTCCATCTACCCTCAATAATCGGCGAGCTCAACCATTCGTTTTCGCTACTTTTTCTTCGGCATGCTTGCGTGCGGATACTTAGGGATAACCTTCGACAAACGCCTTATGATGGCTGCGCTTCCAGGATTTCCAGCTATGTTATCAAATTCCCGCGGGTCATTTTCGTGATCAAAGAGAGCCTCGGCTTTGACCGCTCGAATATAACGGTACCGTCCGTCGCGAACAGCGTGATACGTTTCGCTCGAAGTCGTTAGAATGGCTCGATCCAAATCTGTCTTAGTTTCAACTATCGAAATCAGATTCTGGCCTTCGTTGTCACCATTCTCTGGAAGTCCCGCCAGAGCGACTAGGGTTGGATAAACATCCAGTAAACTCACTGCTGTATCCACTTTTTTAGTTTTACCGCCGGGCAACGAAATAACCAAGGGCACGCGAGTCGATTCCTCCCAAAGAGTGAATTTCGAAAAATGCTCCTTCTCGCCCAGATGCCAACCATGATCCGTCCAGAGAACGACGATTGTGTTCTCCGCGATCGGCGACGCCTTCAGTCCATCCAGCAGCCTACCTAATTCATAATCCGCATAGCTCATGCAAGCGGCGTAACCCTGACTAGGTCCGCGTTTTCCCGCAAACTCCTTAAATCGCTTCGATCGATTGAGGAGAGATGCAGGAATATTATCGTCCCACCCTTTCGGATTAGTCGGTGGCGTCACGTCAACACTATCATACTGATTGTAAAATGAGTCCGGAATAAACCAAGGCATGTGAGGACGATAAATTCCAACCGCCAGGAAAAGCGGTTTTCTTTGAGGATTGTTCAGCTGCTCGAGAGCCCAGTTCACCACCTTGTGATCTCCCATTTCTTCGATCGGCTTTCCTGTCCCGCCCCAATCGAATTTCCCAACTCCCCGATCAGGCAGAATGTCCGGCATGCTTTGCACGTGCAACTGAGCCTCGAAGGACGGAAAATAGTTGTCCCAACCTCTTGGAGACAGATGACCCTTTCGCTGATTCTCCGTTTCCTGGTTCGCATGATAGATCTTTCCACACCCTAAGGTCGCGTATCCATACTTCTTGAAATACTCTGGAAGCAAAAGGATGTCATCGAACACCTCATTTGTACGCCAGTCATGAGCATTCGCATAAACGCCGGTCGATACAGGATGAAGGCCCGACATGATAGAGGTTCGGGATGGATTGCACGACGGCGCGTTGCAATGCGCATTTCGAAACAAGATCCCACTATCCGCCAACTTGTCGAAATGCGGCGTGTCCACATCAAAGGGCTCCCCATCAAGCTGCGATGGACCCCAATCATTAAAATCATCAATCGAGATGAAGAGGATATTTGGCTTCGACTGATCCGGTTGAGCGGAAAGCGAGAGGGCAAAACCTATGCAGAAAAGAAGAAAGTAAACACGCATAATGAATCGGGGAATTGAAACGAGGTGTAAGGCTCAAGGAATAGTCTGCTTTGTCTGAATATCAAAATAAAACGGGAGCCGAGACGTCTCGCGCCACCTTTCTAGACAAGAAGGTGAATCGAGGCCTTCGGACTCGGAGGCATTTTGGCGATCAACTTATCAAAAGCAGTAGAACCACCGCAAAAACACCTTCCTCGCAGCGAACTAGAGCACCGTCTAAATGATTTCGATCATGCTCATTGATACAACGAGCGACCTGAGAAAACTACCGCTAAGGCTTTATTAAACCACTGAGGACACTGATATACACTGATGACTAGGCTCAATTCTATAAGGTCAGTATTCATCAGTGTCCTCAGTGGTTATCAAATTCTCAATGGTCGTTTTAATAATATGTATGTATGAAACTTCAAGATGATGTACTACGCCGGTTTCGGCAATCGTATTGGATCGGGGAGTCGACCATTTAGCGGGAGGTTTTCTCCCAACTCTGCACGCTGAGTATCGAGGGCTTGGCGTAGTTCGTCTCGTTTCGTTTTGTATTCAGAACGACCGACGAGGTTGTTCAATTGGTACGGATCCGATTTTAAATCGTAGAGAATCCAGTCGTCTTCCATATGAAAGGCATAGACCCAACCTTTCGTTCGAATTCCACGCCAATCGCAACCGGGACCGCCTCCGTTGTGCGTATTAAACAGAAAGTCTGATTCACGTTTCTCGCCTGCCTTGCCCCAAAACAAATTCGATTGATCGATTCCTTGGACCTTATTTGGAATGCTTGCGCCGCAAAGCCCCAGTAGCGTTGGCATCAAATCAACCGACGAAACAATCCAGTCGCGCTGTTGCCCGGCTTTTATCTTGCCGGGTTGGCGAATGATAAACGGCACATTGATCGATTCTTCCCAGGGTCGCTGCTTTAATTCATGCCCCTGCGAACCCAGCATGTCTCCGTGATCCGAAGTGAATACCAAGATTGTGTTCTCCGTCAGTCCAGCTCGATCGAGCTCTTTGCTAATACGACCAACGCATTCATCGAGACTGGTAACCATCGCATCGTAGTGAAGCAATTGATCCCTATCCTTATCGCTGCGCGGCGGAACATTCGGACGCTCGTTAAATTCCCGTCCTTCGTATTGCTTAACGAATCGTTCCGGCGCTTTGTAGGGATTGTGCGGCGGACCATAGGAGACCGTCAGGAAGAAGGGGTGATCGCTATGCGTGCGAATGTACTCGATCGCCACATCGGTTTGAACTTCAGGCTCCCAACCGTCTACCGTGACTCCCTCTGTCTCATCGTTAATCCAGTACTGCGGATCAAAATGTCTGTGGGAGCAATTGCGAACAGCCCAGAAATCCCAATTGCGGCGATCTTCTTTCGCAACCGGATTATCGCGATGACCAGCCAAGTGCCATTTCCCAATATAGCCTGTATGGTAGCCCGCTTCTTTCATCTGGTCCGCAATCGTGATTTCGGAATTGGGAAGCTTAATATCATTATGAACCACTCCGGTCGCATGGCCGTAACGTCCGGTCATCAACTGCCCGCGATAGGGCGTGCAAACCGGTGAGGCCGCGATCATATTCTCCACGAGTAGACCCTCGCTAGCTAGCTTATCTAAGTTTGGGGTGATCACTTGCGAGTTGCCCATGCACCCTAGATCGTGCGCGCGCATTTGATCCGCGAATAAGAAAACAACGTTCGGTTTGGATTTTCGATCAGCGGCGGAAAACGCAGAAGTTGTAGTCGTAGCAGCGATACCAGCGGCGGCGGCTTTGAAAAAATCTCGTCGTTTCATCATTTATGAGTTAGCGTTGCCCGCTACCGTTACTTAGCATTCTCGCCAAGCGAGAAGAAATAAAAATGACTTTAAGCATCACGCAATAACATGCTCTTTAACCAACTTCTCAGTTAAAGCGGTACCAAAACCTGGTTTATCGACCGGCATGTAGAAACCGTCATCAAAATCGGCGCTCATGGCGTTCATGAGATCAGTTCCTTCATCGGTGGTGCCGAAGCTCTCAGCCCAGTTACACTGTCCCGAAGATAGACACAACGGAAGACCGAATAAACTTCCTCCGCGGTGCGGCGTAAATTCAAGACCGTTGCTTGCAGCCAGAGCGCCAATTTTTCTAAGTGAAGTAACTCCCCCGCACCAAGTAACATCCGGTTGCAAAACATCGACAGCGTTGTGACGAATCAGTTCAGCAAACTCGAAACGCGTGTACGCATGTTCGCCGTTGGCAATTCGAGTACTGTCGATTTCCTTAACCAAACGCTCGTAACCAAGAATATTGTCCGGAGAAAGAGGTTCTTCGATCCAGTAAAGGCCTACCTCTTCCAACCGACGCGCCATGTCTATGGTATATTCCACATTATCCCAACCGGCCACGCATTCGATCATTATCGTCTTATCGGGACCCACCAATTTCCGAATCTCTTTAAGCGTTTTAACGGTCCTTCGTTTTCCGTCTTCGCCTTCAGGCAAACCGTCCCAGATTACCACCTTGAAATGTTGGATATTCAAATCCAGCCCCGTTTGAATATTCTCTGGCACTCCGGTATGATAAACCGGAATTCGTTCCTTTGTCGTTCCTCCCAATAGTCGATAAACAGGCTGATCTGCGTGTTTCCCAAAAACATCCCACAGCGCATTATCAACACCGCTTAAAGCCATTACAAAAACACCACGTCTCCCATAAAAATTCGACGAGGTATACATCTGATCCCACAACATCTCAATATTGAGCGGATTGGTTCCTACGAGCAAATGCCTCAAGTGCCCTTCAATAATTTCGCACCCAACTTTTCCGCCCCCACCCATTCCAAAACCAGTGATACCCTGGTTCGTTTTAATCACGACAATTATAGCCCCAGCAAGCTGGGCAAATGGCCCAGTATAACGCCAACGTTTTGGATCAAAATCCGATGTGAATTCGGGAAGTTTCCCTTGAGAGGAACGTTCCCACAATTTGACCGGATAAGCATCCACCGAAGTTATCTTTAGCTTGTCATTACTTCCGTGGTGATCAGCCAGCAAAGGACCAGGCATCTTAAAACTCGCTGCAGCGCCTGCTGCCAGCATCCCACTCATAAAACGTCGTCGATTCACACTCTATAATATTCGTATTTAGTCGGAGATTAGCAAGCAATAGCTCCCAACAATCTAGATCCGTTTAACAAAGTCTGTTTGGGCCTATTCATGATTTAAATGACCGACCTTTCGTTGTGACTCTCATTCTTGAAGAAAAAGCTAAGCTTACGGCTTTACAACCGAGCCATCCATTCCCCTAACGGACGTCCAGTCTGCGTTGTGATAGTCATCTCTCAACGGATATTTTGCAGCGATTTTTTCATCGATATCGATCCCGAGTCCTGGCTTATCGTTTCCATATAAATAACCGTTTCTGATCCTAGGGGTTCCCGGCATCATTTCGAAAATCTCGTCTGGGGTGTTATGTTCTTCCTGAATACCAAATGACGGTGTAGTCAGATCCACATGATAAGCGAGTAACTGATTGATCGGATCATTTTCCCCACCTTCCTGAAAAGCGGTTCGCACGCCAAACGGTTCGCAAAGCGCGCAATTTTCCTAGCCTGAGTAATACCGCCAATGCTGAACATTCTCAGCGCAGGACTCGAAATCCTTGCCTGAAGCATGAGCGTACAAAGGCACCGCATCCCTGACTTTCCCACCAAGAAGCTCGTAAACCGGAAGACCCGCTCGTTTTCCTTTAATGTCCCAGAGAGCGGAATCGATCGCAGACTCCAGTCAAGAATCTCGCAAGAGGTTGAAAGTAAAATAAATTATCTGTGATCATCTGTGAAATCTGTGGGCAGAAATATTTGGTCGAGCCCATTTCGTTCTAGATCCTCCCTATCCTACAAAAGAATAAAAATCATGTACCCAAGTTTCTGATTCACTCCTTCAAAAGATGCTTTTGCGAGTTGGGGATTTTGTCGTAGCGCAGCTCACCACCGATCAGCCTCATGAGCTTTCCGCTTTTCTGCGACTCTTCAGTAAAAAGATATTCCGTCTCTGCAGTTGGCAGATCTGGAATCTGAGCCTTCATTCGATCGAACAAACCTTTTAGACGTTTGACTACTCGAGGATTTTTGTCTGCTAGATCGACTTGCTCTCCCGGATCATTACGAACATCGAAAAGCATCATAGCCGATGGCTCAACGCCGGTTGAGATCCCGGGATACTCAGTAATGTCGGCCTGTTCGAATGGGGCAATAATCGTTACACCATCGGGAGCACGTCGATTCATCCGCTTTCTAGCAATTTCCAATGGCCCGCTGACCATGTTCACTGATCCTGGATTCATCACATGCAGCTTCCACTCGTCCGATTGAATGACAACCAATTTTGCTCCGCTCATGCCGAAGATCGCCTCATGAGGGCTTTTGATTTGCCCGTCCACGAGCATCGGCATCAAGTCCGTTCCATCGATTACCCTGTCTCCCGGAATCGGGCTTCCGGTTAATTGACAGATGGTGGGTAGAATATCGATCGTCGCGGCGGGATGAGGATTAACGACTCCTTTCGGAATCGTTCCCGGCATGCGAACAATCATCGGCACGCGGTAACCACCTTCCCAAATCCGGCCTTTCATCCCTCGCAATCCACCAGAAGAACCTCCGAAAAACGGCCCGTTGTCCGAGGTGAAGATTACCAGCGTATTCTCGTCCAGCTTCAGCTCCTCTAATCTATCCAATATGCGTCCCACTGAATAATCCAGCTCGGCGATTACGTCCGCATACAAATTTTTCGGCGTATCCGGCGTATAAAAATCATCCGACACGGCCAGAGGTTTATGCGGCATAGCCATCGGAAGATAAACGAAGAATGGGTCCTCCTGTTTTCGCTCCACAAAATCCAGGGTCAGGTCTGTATAGAGCTGAGAAAGCTTTCCCTGAGGCACGGGATACTCGATGACCTCCTCATTCCGAACCATCTGGACCGGAAACATATCATTCGAATAAAGAATACCCTGGTATTCGTCGAATCCCTGAGTTCGCGGCAGCCACTGTTCCCGGTGGCCAAGATGCCATTTCCCAAACATCGCAGTGCTGTAGCCTTGTTCTTTTAGGATTTCAGCAATTGTTATTTCCGAGGACGGCAAACCAATGTTGTTCTGTCCCGCATCCGGCGCTGGGTTGCGGACCACCGTATGTCTGAAAGGATAACGCCCCGTTAGAATCGTACCGCGCGACGGAGCGCAAAAAGGAGTGGGAACGTAGAACCGCGTGAGCATCGCTCCTTCGCTCGCCATTTGATCCAATCTCGGCGTTTCAAACGGGCAGTCGTCATAGAAGGCGCCAACATCCCCATAACCAAGATCATCCGCGAAAATGAGAATCACGTTAGGCAATCGCTCTTTCGCCTGAATTACTCCAGCGCCCATACATAGAAATAGAGCTATTATAAACCTAAAATGACGGGGACTCTTGCCTAAATTCTTCATGATTTTCTTTGTCTGCGTTTCCGGAAGGGCCATCATCGAATAGCGCTTCAGGCAGCAGGTCAATTGCAACGGATAAAGAAGCTACCCTAGATTCTTGAAGTTTATCCCATTTTCAAGATAGGTTTATCGACTAAACATTGATAAGCTCCCCAATCCACCACCCCACCTCGATCGCTGGGCCGCTTTACCTCTATGATGCTGAAGATCTCTGCTTCCTCAATTCATGAATAAACGCTTCCTTCCCGCTCTGATATTCATCGGCTGCTGCAGCCTGTATTGCGGCATCCCTCCAACGCTTGCGGAGGACAACAACGACCCTGGTTCCGAATCGGAAATAGCTGAATCCGCTACCGCGTCCAAGAAATTGCGATTCTCCAACGCTTTCGCTTTGGCTGATAATGAGGTGGTCGCTTTTGTCGGCGGCACCACAATGGTAAAACAGGTGGAGTCGGGTGCCCTAGAGAGCTTTCTCACTCATGCGGCTGGC
>JAPKDW010000167.1 GCA_028822375.1 Opitutaceae bacterium
CCAGCAATCCTTCCTTGTCCGCCACCGTAAGCGAGGTATTCATCTTAGCGGACGAATCCGAGAAGCGCTTCTCGTTATCGGCAATGCGTCTTTCCAAATCAGCGCAAGCTTTGGAGAAGCCCGCTCGCCTCGCCTGGGCGGCTGCCAGGGCTTGGTTTTGCTTCTGCTCTTCGGCAATCAACGTATCGACTTTGTGGAGCTGAGCATCTCGAATTTTCTGGGTATCGGATTGCGAAGGCAATGCGCCCGTGGCGTACGGGTGCTTGGGCGAACCGCACAAGTCGCATGGTTCGCCGTCTTTTAGCTGGCCCCGCCTTTCCTCCAGAGACGCGATGGCCCTGGCCTGCATATGGATGGTCTCTTTGTCATGCAAGAAAGCGCGTTGCGTTTCTAGCGACTTCAGAAGCTCGCTCTGCTCCGCTTCCAGCTCCTTAAGCTGCTTGGTCTCTCGCCCTTCCACGTTTCGCTGTTCTTTCAAGGAGGCCGACTCGCTGAAGTAGGTTTCTTGCAGGCCTTGGAGCTGATTGATTTTGGCCAATCGTTCCCGGGCGATCGCGTGATCCTCTTGGCACGCAAGCTTGGTGTTTCCGGCAAGAGTATCTCGCAACGCTGCGGAGCTCTGTTTTACGTCGGCAGTTTTTTCGAAGAGGAGTTTGTCGGATTTCAGGATTTTAGCGTCTAAGCTAGCCTTTAAGTTCTTCGATTTTTGGATACGCGATTGGATCGCTTTGATCGATTCGTCATGCCCTGTTCTTTTTTGAGCTATCGCTCGATACTGTTCGCCTTGCAAGCGTAGTTCAGGCATGGCGGATTCGATGGCTTCGTCCTTTTGGTTTGCCGCTAGCCATTGGTTTATCTGAGCAAGCAAGGCCGTTTCCTTCGCGAGCGAATCGCTCTGTTGAGCCTGTTGCTTCTCGATTGCGTGATCGTCACGTTCGCAAGTTGCAATCGTATTGGAAAGCGTGGCTTGGAACTGCGTTTTCGAAACCTGGAGCTGCTTTCCCGAATCCCGCTTCTGGGTCGCGCATTGCTTTGCGTTCGACCCGAGGTCTTTCCATTTGCTTAGGCTCGCGAGCAGGGGACTAGCTCGATCATAGGCTTCGATCCGCTTGGTTTCGGGAGCGAAGGCGGTATTGCCCTTTTCCCAAGCCTCAAGTCGGTCCGACAAAGACGCTTGCTCTTTCGTCAGCTCGATTAGTCGGTCGAACAAAGCGATTCTATCCGTCAGGCGCTTGAGGCTCTTATCGCCTTCAACGAGTTTCTTGCCCAGATCCGCCTGCTCCAAGGTATGAGCCTCGATCGTTTCGGCATCCAATAAGCGAATACCTTCTAGCGTCAGCTTAGCCTTATCGATGATCGCCTGCTGATCTCGGGCTCGCCCAAAAGCCGCCACGCTTAAGTCAGAATAGATCTGCGTCCCGGTGATCTTCTCGAGCAGCTCTCCCCGTTCATTGCGGTCCGCATCGAGGAATTCCTTGAAGCGGCCTTGGGCCAGTAGAACCGAACGCAGGAATCGGTTGTAGTCCAGACCGGTCAATTCAACGACGCGCTGATCGACCTCCCTGATCTTGTTCTCCAAGATATCCCCGCCCAGCGTGGCTATCTGGCGCTTCGCCCCCTGAACCTTTCCATCGGGTTTCTTTCGAGCGCGAGCCAGGTCCCAACGAACTGAATACATTCCGGACTTGCAGGAAAACACGACCTCCGAAAAACAGTCTCCCGTACCGCGCGACATGACGTTCTCGGGCGAGCCGATCTTGTTATCGTAGCGAGCGGCCTTCCCGAATAGGCCCAAGGTGATCGCGTCGAGAATGGTCGTCTTGCCCACTCCGGTTGGGCCTGTGATCGCGAAGAGTCCTGACTCGGCAAGGGGGCCTTTATCGAAATCGATGGAGAAGGAGCCGCGCAGGGAATTCAGATTGCGAAACGATAGCTTGAGAATCTTCATGCTTCGCCCCCTTCCTGAACCTCGGTAAGCAAGGACTGGAAGCACTGCTCTAAAACGCCGACTTGCACGTCCCCGTCGTACGACTCCAGGCGGCGCCCGAAAACGTCTTCAGGTTTCATTTCGCCTATATCCACATCGCTTCCATTATCGAGCAGGTCGCCCATCGATCGGCTGCCCGCAGCGGCCAGGACTTTCAAGACGATCATGCCTTTCTCCGCCGCGGCCGTTCGCAAATCCTCATTCGCGGAACCGAGGAGTTCGCCGTCTTTTACGGTCAACTCCAGCCACGGCTCCGGTTCGTCCTCGGATACGACCAGCTCTGCGAGCTGCTTGAGCAACGCATCCGTGTCGCCCTGCAAGCGCAGCAAGCGGCGAAAGACCGGAATCTCGACCGGATGATGGGTCAATATCCCATCCACGACCTCGATGACTCTGACTTGCTTTTGCGTTTTCGCCTCGCCGAAGCTCAAAGGGATGGGGCTGCCTGAATAGCGAATGGAATCGATATCCCCGACAGCTTGAGGCAGATGCAAGTGTCCCAGCGCGACATAGTCGAAAACATTTGGGAATTGAGCGGCCGAAATACTGCCGAGATTGCCGATATGGATGGTCCGTTCGCTTTCGGAGAGCGAACCGCCCACGGCAGTCAGATGTCCGGTTGCGATGACGGGGCGTCCGGATCTACGCAGATCCGCCAAGATTCCCATTTCCGCATAGCAATTCAAGATTCCCGCTTTGGCCCGGGCTTCGAGATCGTCAATCGATTCGCCGACAATTGCTTTGCGAACGTCGCGGTCTCTCAAATACGGCACTGCCGCCACGCAGCACTCATCGAATTCGAAGAAGGCGTCCTCGGGGTTCTCAGGCAAGGCGCCCACTACGTGAATACCGTCGGCTTCCAAATAATTGGCGGTCGCATTCAAGTGGGGAGCGCTGTCATGATTGCCGCCCACGATGATCGCTTGACAACGTTTCAGGTTCACCAGTCCTCTCAGGAAATTGTAGTAGAGCGTTTCGGCGGGTCGAGGGGGATTAGCGGTATCGAAGATATCTCCTGCTAGGATTAGCAGGTCGATCGATTCCCGTTTGATTGTATCCAGCAGAAAGCTCAGAAATAGCTCATGCTCATCGAGGCGGTCTTTGGCGAAAAAGCGCTGGCCCAAGTGCCAGTCAGCTGTATGGAGGATTTTCATGGAGCGGAATTCGAATGAAGAAGCGATTGCGAATCACTAGTTCACCGCAAGCCAACGCGAATGCAATGATAGAGACATACCGTTTGGGGCGATCAAGTTCCGTTTCTGGGTATCGCTTGCAAACGATGCTCTCGTTCTCGTTCGACTTATGAGAAGCGGATTGTCCATGCGTCGGGCACGAGATCGAGAAAAACGGCAAACGATCTAACTTCGGCTTCGAGAGCGTTTTTAAAGGCTGATTGGTTGGTTGGTTTTCGCTCGAAACCAATTTCTACGTTTAGGTGACTTTCAGTTACCTTTGCATTGGCCCACCCGATAATATCCTCCCTCCATAAAAGCGGGAGGGCGTAGTAGCCTCGGACCCGCTTGGCTGCGGGAGTGTAGGCTTCGAAACGGTAGGTCCAACCCCATAGGTGTTCGAAGCGATCTCGATCGCGGACAACAGGGTCAAAGGGGGCGAGCAATTTGACGGAGTCGGGTTGCTTTGTCCGGTTGCGAGTACGTTTCGGGCAGAGATAGTCGATTCCGTCTACCGTGTTTTTCGATAGGATCGATTCATCGACGAGTCTATATAGGAGTCTCCGTCGTTCGATGCGGTTTGGAACTAAATAGCCGTATTGGCGTGCTTCTGTCATTAGGAAGCGTTCGCTGGTGGGGCCAAAGAGATTGACTGTAAGCTTCAAGAGTTCTTCGAAGCGTCGACTTGGGCTTCGATGTTGAGGTTGTAGATTCGTTTTTTCGTAGATTCTAATGCCGTTCTCTCGGTGAGCGACTCGCAGCAAACCGTGATGGTGAGCTTCCTCAAGAGCTTGCTTGGCCAGTTTTGATTGACCGCCCCAGGCGTTGCGTACGCTTTTGCTGCCACAGTATTCATGAACTTTCGAAGGGTGAGCAGGGCCGATACGATTTACGACTTCGATTACTTTCCGTTCGATTGCTGTCGGTTTGTAGTCGCTACGTGGATGCAGTAAGTCTCGGTGATGATTGGGAAGGAATCCGTAGGCGAAGGTGTAGTCTTCTTCGAGGTTGAGAGTGGGGTAGCGTTTTTCGAGATCGCCTGCTTTATAGTTCTTAACTCGATGCCTGAGGATTAAGTCCTGCGAACGCGCGGGGCAGCGTATCGGGTCGGCCTGGATAAACCCAAGTCGATCGATGGCTCGAGCCAAGGTTGTTGGAGGGAAGAGGCTGTGGTTGAGCAGCGAGGAACGGAGTTCAGAAAGACGGGTCATCGGAATAGCGTTCTTTACTCCGCGTCATCTGCTCCGGGAACCTGTTTCCGCTTGGAGAAGGTGCGCATTTGAAGTAATTCGACCAAAAGGGCGAATCCCATTGGCAGGTAGATGTAGCCCTTGGGCACGTGTTGTTGCATGCCTTCCATGAATATAGTGACGTCTATAGTAATGAGGAATGACAAGGCGTCCAACGAAGATCGTAATAACGAGAATATTGTCTACCCCGAGGACTAGTTCCAATCCGATCAGAAGCGCTAGCAAAGCAATTGAGTCACCCATAGTGCTTCGAAAAAAGCGCATGAAATCCAGAAAGGCAATGACAGGGTTCGAGGTGGTCTCGGCTAATGCCTTCAATTTGGATATTGCGGTCGAGGTCTGATTCTTACAGTTAAGAAAGCTCTTCTTCTCCTCGATGCCCCTTAGCGACTTTTTCCATTTCTTTGTTCGATTGATTAGGATTGCAGCTATTCTCGCTGCGTGTCCCCTGGTTGTTTTATCGATAGATGCATCGGGAGCGGAGCTTTCGCCGAGCTTTGAAAGCGATATACGTCCATTGTTGGAAGAGTATTGCTTTCGTTGTCACGGGGAGAAGAAGCAGAAGGGCGACGTTCAACTTTCTAGCTTTCACACTAAGCGGATGATGATCGAGGAGCATGAGCTCTGGCGGGAAGTGATTCATCAGGTCGAGTCGGAGGAGATGCCTGACGAAGAGCCGCTACCGTCGCCAAAGGAACGAGCCATGTTAGTGGATTGGCTGGAGCAAACGCTAGACGAGATCGATTGGGCGAAGGTTAAAAATCCTGGGCATGTCACCATGCCTCGGCTGACGAAAACCGAATACAACAATACGATGCGGGATTTGCTGGGGGTAGATATTCGTCCTGGCGATTATTTCTCGGAGGATGGCGAAGGTTTGAGCGGATTTAACAATGATCGAGATAGCTTGTTCGTAACGCCGGTCTTGATGGAAAAATACTTCGAGGCGGCGGAACGTTCGATCGACGCATTGTTGGGATTCAAAAAAGAGCCGATCGAGTTTCATTTCGAATCGGAGGCCATGTTTATGACGGAGACTCGCGAGACTCCTAAACAGTTTGGAGATGATTTTCTTGGATACGTTTTGAATCGTGGGCAAATGACGCTCTATGATTCGATCGAGTTTCCGCATGACGGTATTTATGAATTCAAAGTGAGAGCCTTGAGCACAGGTGGGCCTGCGGGTGCTCGGTTGCGGATTAACGATGAGGTTAAAGGCGATATAGAGGTACTTAGCGAGCAAGCGGAGTTTTATGAGATCGCGGCCTTTGTCCCGAAAGGCGAGCAACAGGTGGCCTGGAATATTGAAAAGCCGCCGGTTTATTATAAACCTAAACCAAAATCTAAGACGGAGAAATCAGGCTCGAATTTGAAGGCCCAAAGCGTGGCTATCGACTGGGTTGAAGTGCGTGGACCCGTGCGTCCGAAGAATGCTTCTGCAGAGCCGCTTGTGTTTGTGGCGCAGCCCGGTGACGGTGTTTCGGAATCCGAAGCGGCGGGCACTATTTTGCGGCACTTTGTCCCTCGAGCTTTAAGGCGTCCTGTATCGGAGAATGAGATTGATCGCTACGCAGCTCTTTACCAAGAAGCGAAGGCTTCCGGGCAGTCGTTCGAAGAGTCGATGAAGTTGGCTTTAGCGGCGACTTTGGTTTCACCGCATTTTCTTTATCGCCCGGAGATGGCTCCATCTGGGAGTGGAAAATCGTATCGGATAGATAACTACGAACTCGCATCGCGACTTTCCTATTTCTTGTGGATGTCAATGCCGGATGACGAGTTGTTTCAATTGGCGAAATCCAAACGTTTGAGTAAGCCTCGAACATTGCGAAAACAAGTGGACCGGATGTTGAAGGATCCCAGAGCCTCAGTGACCATGGAAACGTTCTTAGGACAATGGCTCGGTTTCGAGTCGCTTGGTAAATCGGTTATTCCGGATCGCAAGGCTTTCCCTAAATTCACACCTGCTTTGGGCAAAGCAATGAAGGAGGAGACCTTTTTGGTGTTCGATTCGCTATTGAGAAACGAGGGGAGCCTGCTGGAATTGCTGGATTCCAATTCGACTTTTCTAAACGAAGTATTGGCTAATCACTACGGAATCGATGGCGTATCCGGAAATGAGATGCGCCGGGTTGCGTTGGACAATCCGGATCGTGGAGGATTGCTAGGAATGGGAAGCGTTTTAACGGCAACTTCGAGCCCTATGCGAACAAGTCCTGTGAACCGTGGAAAATGGGTGCTGGAGACATTGCTTGGAAATCGCATTCCCGAGCCGCCCGCGGATGCGGGTATTCTCCCTGAGAACGCGGGACAGAAGAAGGGACAGACCTTGCGCGAGGAATTCGAGATGCATCGCAATAACCCAAGTTGCATGGACTGTCATAAAAAGATCGATCCGATCGGATTCGGATTGGAGAATTTTGATGCGATCGGCCACTTTCGGACTAGCGAGAACGGCGAGCCGATTGACACTTCTGGAGTGATGCCCGGCGGGGTGAGCTTTACTGGATCAGCCGAGTTGAAGACGTACATAGTTAACGAACGCGTCGATCAGTACACTCGAAACGTGAGTGAACGGATGCTCGCGTTTGCTCTTGGCAGGGAGCTAAAGCACTACGACGAAGCGGCCATCATAAAAATCATTGATGCATTGGAGAAAGACGGCTACAGTGCGAAAACATTAATTGAGGAAGTGGTATTGAGTTATCCCTTCCGGTATCAACATCCCAACCCCGAAAATGAGTAAACGCTGGCACATTTCCCGCAGAACCTTTCTCAAAGGAGTTGGCGCTAGTCTCGCCCTGCCTTACCTCGAAATAATGGGGGGGCAGGCCAAAGCTGCAGCGGCTGCTACGCCACCGACTCGTCTGGCTTGTATTTTCCAGCCTAATGGCGTTTTCCCTAAAGCCTGGGATGTCACGGGTATGGGAAAGCAGTTTGAGCTTTCTCCGATTCTTCAACCGCTTCGAGGGCTTAAGGATGAGTTAACCATTTTGTCCAATCTCGACAATATCGGCAAAGGCCATGTTCAAATGACTGGTTCGTTTTTGACGGGGACGAAAATCGGGAACGGAAAGAACGCGGTTTCGCTCGACCAGATGGTGGCGCAAGCGATTGGCCATGAAACAGCGTTTCCTTCGATCGCCCTGGGTACGGAGCCTCCCCGACAAGGAGCCGCCGGACGCGATCCGATTTCCTTTGCCAATACGGTTTCGTGGAGTTCCGAAACGACGCGCGTTTCTCCTGAAATCAATCCGCGCGTGGCGTTCGACCGATTGTTCCGCGACCAATCGGGTCCGGAAGCGAAGCTAAAAGCTGCCCAGCGAAAAAGCGTAGTGGATCTGGTTCTTGAGGACGCGAAAAGCCTGCAGCGCAAAGCGAGCAATCGCGACCAGCATAAGATCGCCGAGTATCTCGACAGCGTTCGTTCGGTGGAGGTGCAAATCGAGAAAACCTTGAATCCGCCAGAGCGTACCTGGACGCCTTTGACTCAGCCTGAGTTAACGCGTCCCGAAGCGGGGATCCCTCAAGACCGGAGCGCCCATTTGAAAATGATGATGGATCTGATGGTGTTGTCATTCTGGACGGATACAACGCGAGTGGGCACTTTGATGACCGCTCATGGATTCAGTCGTCAGAATTTCAGTTTCCTTGATGGCGTCACCTCCGATCACCACGGCATGTCTCATCATAAGAATCAAGAGCAAGCAGTTGATGAATACACGCGAGTGAGTCGCTGGTACATCGAGCAACTGGCCTACTTCTTGGAAAAGATGCATTCCATCGACGAAGGCAACGGCAGCTTGCTGGACAATTCGACGGTGCTTTACGGATCGAGCATGAAAGACGGCAATGGGCACAAGAAGGAAAATCTTCCGATTGTTCTCGCTGGCCGAGGTGGTGGAGCGCTTAAGCCTGGCGGTCATGTCGTTTGCGACGAGCACACGCCGTTGGCTAACTTGCACCTGACCCTATTGCAGAAATACGGCGTGGAAACGGATCATTTCAATCACGCCAGTACGGGTACGATTGCGCAGTTGGGATAGGGCAAGAAGGTAAAATTAGATGTTTAAGAAGCTTGTTTTTCGCTTACCCACTGAAATTTACACACGTAAAACCCAGTAGAGCCGGTTTTTTGTAGGAGCGGGTTTATCCCGCGATAGTCAAAATCGATACAAAAGAATGATCTAAGGAATCGCGGGATAAACCCGCTCCTACATTGGTATCAAAAGTTATCCCTTCACCGGTTCGAGCCAGCCTTGGCAGTCTTCGGTGGTTCCATCGAAAAGGCCGTAAAACGCGTTTTGGAGTTTTTCGGTTATGGGTCTTCGGGTTCCGGTTTGGACTTGGATGCCATCGACTGAACGGACTGCTACGATTTCCGTGGCGGTACCGGTCATGAAAACCTCTTCGGCTACGTAGAGTACTTCTCGAGGCAAATTTTCTTCGCGCACTTCGTATCCAAAGCGTCGAGCGAGATCGATTGTAATGCCACGCGTGATACCTGGTAGAATCGCGGCAGAAAGTGGTGGGGTGTAGATCACGCCCTCGCGAACGATGAAAATATTCTCACCGGCTCCTTCGCTAATGTTGCCTGTGGCGTCGAGGCCGATGCCTTCCGCGTATCCATGCCGATGGGCTTCCATCGAAATGAGTTGGGAAGAAAGGTAGTTGCCGCCGGCTTTGGCCATTGTCGGCAAGGTGTTCGGGGCTAACCGAGTCCAACTGGATACTCCTACGTCGACGCCATTTTTGATCGCATCTTCGCCGAGGTAGGCCCCCCAAGGAAATGCCGCGACGGTGACTTCAGCTGGATCGGGCGAGCCGTAGACGGTGATCGCCCCGTATCCACGATAGGCAAGCGGCCGCACGTAAGCCGTTTTGAGCTTGTTTGCAGTGATAACTTGGTGACAGACGGCGGTCAGCGCTTCGATTTCGAGCGGCATGTCCATTCGGTAAATCCGCGCCGAATCGTAGAAGCGCCTCAAGTGACGACTTAGGCACAAAAATGCGGGACCGTTATTGGTATCGTAAACGCGGATACCTTCGAAGACGGACGACCCATAGTGGAGGGCATGAGTCATTACGTGAACGGTAGCGTCCTTCCAAGGCACGAGCTGGCCTTTGTGCCAGATGAATTCGGTTTCTTCCATAGCTAGTTGCTGCTCGGTTGCTTTATCTCATACCGTAATGGATCCGCGTCCTGTTTCGCCAACAATCGGGAAGTCCTATAGTATGTCAAATCTCTGTTCCGGCGGCCGCCGTGGTTTTTTGCATTGATTTGGCGTCGTCTAGAGAGTGAACTGGCAACCCCCACTTCCCACAGAGCTCATCCCAATGCCCCAACCTCGATCCATCATTAGATTCGTTTATTTGCTTTCCCTTTGGGGAGTTGCCGTTCCTGTGTTGGGACAAACGGTCGACTTCGAAACGGAAGTGGTGCCGATTTTGG
>JAPKDW010000168.1 GCA_028822375.1 Opitutaceae bacterium
CGCAGGAGGAAGACCCATCGAATTATGCAAATCATTGGGCCCGATAAAGACCACATCGATACCGGGTACACTCAGGATGTCATCGGCATCCTTGATGGCATCGACATGTTCGGCCATCAGAACAACCAGGATTTCTTCGTTGGCGTTCTTGTAATAATCTCCTGTTGAAGTATCGAAATTGGCTGCGTGCATTATTCCACCAATCGTCCGCGTTCCTAACGGAGCATAACGCGCAGCCGACACGACCGCCTCTGCTTCTTCACGGGAATTGACCATGGGAACGACAATACCCCATGCACCCGTGTCCAAGGCGCGTTTAATATTCTCCGTCGAATTCCACGGCACTCGCAACAAGGGCGCTACCCCACTCCCTGCTATGATCGCGAAATTCTGGGCAGCGGTCTCAAACGAAATCGGCGAGTGTTCCATCTCAACCGTGAGCCAATCAAATCCGACCCTAGACATCAATTGCGCCGCGGTCGTACTCGAAAGATTCAACCAACTCCCTACACTCGCCTCGCCCTTTTTCAACTTTGCTCTGACGTTATTTTTTTTCATATTACTTTTCGGAGTGTCGTTTCATTCTAGTTACAGTTTGAATTTTGGAGAATTGTAAACTGCCTCATCTACAACAAACTGAGGTTTCTCTCCCTGCATGAGATCAACAATTGCCTGAGCAGCGGCTAAGCTCACTTGCTCGCCCGTTCCTCTATCGCGCGAAGCTTGGTGGGGTGAAAGAAGAATATTCGGCGTAGAGAAGAACGGATGATCACGGGGAAGAGGCTCAGTCGTAAACGTGTCGATCGCAGCTCCGCCAATCCAACCTTCCTTCAACGCTCTAGCTAAGGCTGACTCGTCAATGAGCTCCCCGCGTGCGGTGTTCACTAAATAGGCGGTCTGCTTCATCATGCTTAGTTCGCCCTTGCCAATGAGTCCAACGCTCTCAGGCGTCAACGCCACATGCAAAGAGACAAAATCGCTCTGTTCCAGAAGTTGATCCATCGATACAAATTCGATCCCAAGTTCTTTAGCTTCCGGATGCGGCGCCACGTCGCAGCCAATTAGGCGGAGATCAAATCCAGTAGCCCGCCGCGCCATTGCTTGCCCAATTCGACCGCAGCCCACGATTCCAAGCGTTTTACCTGATACTTGATTTCCCCAGGTCGGCGTCCACTTCCCTTGGGTCATCTCCAAATGGCCCTTGTGAACGTGCCGGGCTGAAGACAAGAGGAGAGAAAACGCGTAATCCGCCACTGCATCATTGAGCATTCCAGGAGTATACGCGACAACTACCCCCTTCTCAGTCGCCGCGAAAACATCGACCTCATTGAATCCAACACCCCATCGAGAAATGATCTTCAATGAATCTACTGCGCTTGATGATAGAACCTTCTCACTGTACTTGTCTGTTCCCGCAAGGACTGCATCCACACCCTGCAACGCTTCGATCAAATACTTTTCCCGAAGAGGTCTGGGACTGGAGGGGTAGACCACCTCGCAACCTGCCTTTTTCAAAAGCTCAATAGCCGAGCCACCGACCTCATCCATTGATACTGCTGTTACTAGTACTTTCCAAGTCATGAGGTCAATTTGAATACAAGTTACCGAAGCAAAACGCGATCGCTAATGGCCTTCCCAGATAGAAGGCAATACCTACTTCGGTCAAGATTTTATATTTTGTTTTTAGAATTTATATCGATCAAATTCGATTCTATAGAAAACTTATCCCAATAAGTAAACCTATACGTTTAGTTAGTAAAATAGGGAAATTCAGCCCAACTTACTCCTCTTTTTCCTTGACCTTATTTATTTTGTTTTCATTTTAAAAGACCAAATTTCATGCGACCACGGCCTCGAGAAACAAAACTAGCGCTCAAGAAAAACCGCATCCTCAACGAGGTATTCCGTAGCGGGGCTTGCTCCCGTTTCGATTTGGCTCGGCGACTCAACATCAATGCGACTATGGTCAGCGACTACGTCGAGGAACACTTGAGCAAGGGACTGCTCGTCGAAGACGAGCCTGCCTCCTCCGGCCGGGGAAGATCGCCCGTACCGCTTCGCCTCAATCCGGCCTACGGCTGTTTCCTGGGACTCGATTTCGAAGCCCTACGGGCCCGCGCAGCGCTCACCGATTTTTCGGGTAAGGAACTGTACCGCAAGGAAATATCCTTTCGCCCCAACCTCAGCCGAGAAACCGTTCTGCAAAAAATCACAGCACTCGCAAAATCCATAGCCGCCAAAACCCAGCACCCTCTCCTTTCCCTTGGCGTCGCTGCCCCGGGACAAGTCGATGCTCTCGCAGGGAAAATCGTTCATTACGATTTGCTTCCCGACTTTGACGAAGTTCCTCTCAAAGAGCGTTTCGAAAGCGTTTTTCCCAATACGCCTGTTTTCATAGAAGACAATATACGCTCGCTAACCCATGCAGAGCTCCTCCGAGGGAGCGGCCGTGGCTGCCGAAATTTTCTCTGCCTCGCGGTCCGTTCCGGTGTCGGCCTTGGCATCGTGATCGACGGAAAACTGTACAACGGAACGCAATCCATGTCGGGAGAAGTCGGATACCTCGTTTCACCAGAAACGGGCTCAGGAGCAAATGGCGAGCGGCGAACCTTAACCGATCTGGTCTCAGCGACCGGTTTTCTAAAGGAGACGCGCGATTCCCTTCAATCTCTCAGGCAAACCCAAAGCCGCCGAAAACTCCTCGAAAAGGGAGAGTCGCTATCCCTCGCCGATATCGTCGATGCCGCGGAAGACGGAGACGAGTTCCTTCGAAAACGCCTAGAGGAATTGGGGCAACGTCTCGGAGTCATCGCCTCCAATCTCGCCAATCTCTTCGCGCCAGAGAAAATCGTGCTCGCAGGCGAGGTCCCCAGTTGTTCGCTGCTGGTACGCAATCAAATCGAACGCAACCTCCGCAGATACACGCTCCCGCAAATAGCAAGCTCCGTCTACCTGGAAGATGGAGCCTTGAAAACCTTCGCAGGCGCCCTCGGCACCGCATGGATAGGCCTATCGCGCCTCTTCCCAGAAGATGAGGAGATATTGATAAACCGACTCAATAAGCAGGCCAACGCTACCACGATTCTTCAGGTAAGTTAACCCCAACTCCACCCCACGTGCCTCAACTGACCCAATCCCGCCGCCGTTTCATTCAAGCTGCAACGTCCGCCGCCATCGCAATGCCGATGATCGGGCCATCTTCCATTCTGGGAGCGGGCCGAACCGCGCCGGGTAGTCGAATAACCGTTGGCGTGATCGGTCTCGGATCGATGGGCACAGGTAATCTCAGGAATTTCCTCCAACAGGAAGACGTTCAAGTGGTCGCCGTATGCGACGTTCATGATCTCCACTATCGAGACATGGTAAAGGGAGAAAGAACGCCCTTGGGCTACGAGCCTGCAAGACAGTTTGTCGACAGTTTCTATGCGAAGAAAACTGAGAAGAACGCGTTTAAAGGATGCAGCGCCTACACCGATTATCGCGAACTCTGCGCCCGGGATGACATCGATGCGGTCGTCGTCGCCACTCCGGATCACTGGCACGCGCTGTGCACTCTCGAGGCGCTGCGAAACGGAAAAGACGTCTACTGCGAAAAGCCCGTGACCCACCTTTTCGCAGAAGGCCAAGCAGTCTATCGCGAAGTCGCAAAACGAGGCGCGATTCTCCAGACCGGATCCCAACAGAGATCGAAAACCCGCTTCCGTATCGCTGCCGAAACCGTACTCAATGGTTTAATCGGGAACGTTCGCTCAGTTGAAGTCGGCCTTCCAACCGGGCATTCCCTGCCAAGAACGGATGACTTCGAACCCACCGAGCCTCCTGCCGGTCTCGACTACGATTTGTGGTGCGGACCCAGCGAAAAGCTCCCGTACATTTTCGCCCGCCACCACCGGAACTGGCGCTGGCATTACGCGTTTGGTGGAGGTCAGATTATGGATTGGATTGGTCACCACAACGACATCGCGCACTGGGGACTCGGGATGGATAAAAGCGGTCCAGAGGAAGTAGAAACGGCCAACTGGACATTTCCTGAAACACCGATCTACAACACGCCCGTCAACTACGAGATCCGCTGCAAATACGCGGGTGGAATCACAAGCTCAATTTCCGATCGGCACACCTCGGGCGTCAAATGGATCGGAGAAAACGGATGGATCACCGTAGATCGAGGGAAAATCAACGCCTCCAACCCTCAGTGGATTCAGGAATCGTTCGACCGCGGCCCGGTCAAAGCCTACCGTTCCCTAAACCACTATCGCAATTTTATCGATGGCATCCGTTCACGCGAACAATGTATCACTCCAGCGGAGACAGCCCACCGATCGATCACCCCTGGACACCTCGGTCTCGTTTCCCAGATAGTCGGAAGACCACTCCGATGGGATCCGAAATCCGAAACTATTATCGGTGACCGCAAAGCGGACAAGTTATTGAAAAAGGTCCAGTACCGAAAACCGTGGAAATTTGAATGAAACGAACAGTGAATTATTTTCTAAAAGCAGGAGCGGGATTATCCAGCGATACCTCCTCTCTTCATCTAAGTAAGCCTGATCTATCGCGGGATAAACCCGCTCCTACAAAAACTTACTAATTATTCTCTTACACTTCAATAAACCCAAAATAACGAATACAATGAGCAACACCTCTCCAAATTCTCCGCGCGCCCTCTATCTCAATGGCGAATGGAAGAATCCAGGCACAGCCCTGGAAGTAACCAATCCGTCGACGGGCGAAGTTATCGGGTCCGTCAGCACTGTTGATCGAGCGGGCACCCGTCAAGCCATCGCAGACGCAGAAGCCGCATGGGCGGGCTGGAAAAACCTGACGGGTAAAGACCGCGGGGCTTACCTGAACGCCATAGCCGACGGAATCGAAAAACGCGCCGACGAAATCGGGCGAACCATCTCTCTAGAAAACGGCAAGCCATTGCCTCAAGGTAAAGGTGAAGTGGGCATGACCGTAGACCACTTCCGCTGGTTCGCGGAAGAAGCCCGGCGAACCTACGGACGCGTTATCCCCCATCAAATGGACGGGAAACGTCACCTCGCCATCCGACAATCGGTTGGAGTCGTCGGAGCAATTGCTCCATGGAATTTTCCTCTCGTTCTAGCAGTTAGAAAAGTTGCCCCTGCCCTGGCAGCTGGTTGTCCGGTTCTCCTCAAACCTGCCAGCGCCACTCCACTGAGCTCAGTGCTCTTGGCAGAAGCGGTGCACGAAGCTGGACTCCCTAAGGGGGTATTCCAACTACTCGTCGGCAATGCCCGCGAAATCGGAGCGGAGTTAATGGAAAATCCGGCCTGCCGAAAAATCACCTTCACGGGTTCGACTGAAATCGGTCGCGAACTGATTCGACAAAGCGCTGATCAAGTCAAAAAGCTGTCGATGGAACTCGGCGGGCACGCGCCGTTGATCGTCTTCAATGATGCTAATCTAGAAAGCGCCGTTGAAGGAGCTCTGATAACAAAGTTTCGCAATGGCGGCCAATCCTGCATCGCCTCGAATCGTATCTATGTGCAACGCGGCATTTATGACGCCTTCCTCGAATCCTTTGTAGAAAAAGCCAGCGCCATGAAAGTCGGCGATGGCCTGGAGGAGGGAGTCGACATCGGTCCATTAATCAATGAAGCCGCAGTCGACACTGCCCTCTCCCATATTGACGCCGCCATACAATCCGGCGCTCGATTGGTCTGCGGCGGCAAACGCCCCGAGGGACGCGGCTCCAGTTTCCTCGAAGCAACGGTTCTTGCCGACGTTGCTGAAGACACTCTGTGCATGAAGGAGGAAACCTTTGCTCCAGTCGCTCCAGTCGCTGTATTTGACGATGAAGACGAAGTGATTCGACGCGCCAACGACACCGAATACGGACTGGCCGCTTACGTTTTCACTGAAAACCTCAACCGCGCGTGGCGGGTCGCCGAAGCCCTGGAAGCCGGCACAGTCGGCGTCAATGATTCCGTGCCGTCCACAAGCCAGTGCCCCTTTGGCGGCATGAAACAAAGTGGTCTCGGTCGCGAACTCGGCACTGAAGGCCTCGACGCTTTTCTCGAAACCAAACACATCTCTTTCGGCCAGATCGGCTGAGCAACAAAACTAATTTAATACCACTTCCAACAACCTAAAGAATACGACATTATGAAATTATTCCTAGATAGCGCTATCACCGAAGAAATCGCCCACGCCCTCGAAGCCTGGGACATGGATGGACTCACCACTAATCCGCGACACGTCATGGTATCCGGAAAACCCTTTCGCAGCGTGATCGCTGAAATCGCCGAAATGGTGCAAGGCACGGACAAACCGGTGAGCGTGGAGGTCAATCCCCATTTCACCGACTGCAAGCAAATCGTTGAACAAGGCCGGGAACTCGCCGCGCTTTCCCCTAACTTCGTCATCAAAGTCGGTGCCTGCGAAGGCGGCTTCTCTGCTATTCGAGAACTTACCAAAGACGGCATCAGAACCAACGCCACCCTCATCATGTCGGTCGCTCAGGCATGGCATGCCGCACGTGCGGGAGCTTCGTTTATTAGCCCTTTTCTCGGATGGAAGGACCAGTTTGGTGACGCTCCCGATACCTTCATTGGCGATGTCAGAGCAATGTTGGATAAATTCGGATACAAATCGGAAATCATCGCGGCGGCCGTTCGCAATGCGAGACAGATTGGCGATGTGGCGATCGACGGAGCCCACTGCATAACCGCCGGCGTCGCCGTTTACAAAGAGAGCTTTAGCAACCCCTACACCACGTTCGGCGAAGGTGTTTTCCAAAATGCCTGGGACCAGACACCTGAAACCTGAATTGCTCTCTTCCCTTTCAATTCAACCGTTCAAGTAAACTAAAATTATGTCCATAGAATCTAAACTAAAAGAACTCGGCCTCAGCCTGCCCGAAGCCCCTAAGCCCGTAGCCGCCTACGTACCCGCAGTCACCAGTTGTGGCCAAGTGATCGTCAGTGGCCAGCTTCCGATGCAAAACGGCGAACTCCTAAGCACTGGGAAAGTGCCCTCCCAAGTATCCATTAAAGACGCGCAAGCCGCCGCCCGCCAATGCGTACTCAATGGTCTGGCCGTACTGAAAGCCGAACTGGGCGGCTCCTTCGATCGATTGGTCCGTCTCGTGCGGGTTGGAGCCTTCGTTCAAAGCGACGACGACTTTTCCGCTCAACCACAAGTCGCCAATGGAGCCAGCGAACTACTGCTCGAGATACTCGGCGACAAGGGCCGTCACGCCCGTGCTGCTGTAGGAGTAAATGCCCTACCCTTGAACGTACCTGTCGAGATCGAGTTTCTTTTCGAAGTCAACTGATTATTGAAATGATAGCCGATCCGCCACATACAGCTTAGTGGTGATCGGTCCTCGCCTCTGGCCGACGAAAATCTCTCAGTGAGCAATAATCTGGATACGCTATGAATCGTTCTCAATCCGCGGACGTAGTTTCATACTCGCTACTGGAATATTTTTCGGTTGCCTAAGGCGGCAGGACGTCAGCGACAATCCATCGATAAGTGAATATCTGCGCCCTTTGTTTGCCACCCCGGGGCAAGCCCTCGACTCCGTCGCCCGCGGATAAACCGCGGCGGGGCATCACGGCAACCAAACGCTTCGCGCTTCGGGGCTTGATGTTTCGAGCGTAGCGACACATTCATCGCAAGATATAGCTCGCCGCAAGCGGCGGGCAATGAACCCAGTTGCGATTCAAACAAGCCGAGGAAGCCATGTCGTTGTCGATGAGGAGTTCCTGCCCGGCGGAACCGCGCTGATGATTCCCAAGACCAGTGATGGCCGGCTACCGTTTATGGTCCCTTGGTTAAACAAGCAATAATTCATCTTCACTAGAAATCTTCTATTGACCGAGCGCCTCACTCTGGTAGCCAGGGAAGTATTAGCTGAGGTTCAGCGACAATTTTAGATCGATAAAGGATCACCATGAAAAAGACATTCAATCTAACGCACGAGAAAATCAAGTACGCCAGACTTGTGGAATCCACAAAGTCCGACGTCAGAAAGTACCTGAAACGCGAGCGTAAGAAAAAATTGCCAGAAGACGTCGATTTCTGGGATTTCGACTGTAAATTCGGTCCAACCGCCGGAGAAGCGAAAACCGTTCACGTCGCTGAGATCAGCAAATGCATCGACGCAGCCGAGGAGAAAGAGCTGGAATCGTTTTACATCGAAATACTGGCCAAGCCAGGCATTCGAACGAAGCGATCAGTTTAGATCTATTCTAACTCTTTAAGAGTATCAAAAGTTCCAACAATCAGCCTACTCCATTTCTCTCAACTCCAATTATCGCGGAAGCCTCAAGTGGAATATCACTATTCCAAATCATATCGAGCTGCAGCCCGTTCGCTTCCTCAAATTGACCGATCACGAAATCATTATCGGGAGTGAACGGACTATCCCCATATTTCAAATACGGTTCTTGGCTTGAGTAAACACGATTGCAAAACGCTGGTTCAAAATAAAACTGGCTCGTCAGGCAATCTTGATCCCCGGAAATTACCTTGAAGTGAATATGAGGCGCTCTTGGCTCATACCATCCGGGGAAAATAGTCTCGAACTCTACGATCCCATTAGCGTCAGTAATCTGAGCTCCACGTAAAAAGCGCTTCTCGTTCAATGGCTCAACATGAGCTCCTCTAATTCCAGTTAAGTTGAGCGTTTTCCAAATATCGTGAGCCAACTCTTCAGGATAACCACTGTAGATGCCTTCTGCGTCGCAATGCCATATTTCGACGATTGCTCCCTCGATTGGAGAGCAATCCCACGCGCTTACGATTTGTAGTGTCAGGTTCAGATCTTTGCCTTCACAATCCTCCTTAACGTTTCTCCGGTTCGGAGCCGCCAAGAAAAAAGGCCCTTCGACTTGCTGAGACGTTAATACGCAAAGCTCCTCCCCAACTCGCGGCGCCGAACTCATGGCCAAATCGCCATTGTTATTTTTCAGGATAAGCCAGCGAAAAACGCTGTTCTTCTTAAACCAGGCGATCACCCCGCCAATTACGAAAACACCTAATCCTCTTAGGATAAATTTCCTTCGTGTCGTCTTTTTCATTTTCTAAAACTAGCCACTGCTCAATTCTTTAAATGGGCGCTTCTGACCCATCCGCAAGATTACTTCTCAGTTGGCTCACCCGCTTGCTGCCAAGCAACGATACCGCCGTTTAAATGGTATATCTTAGTCGCTCCCGCAGCCTTCAAGCTCTCTACGGCCTTACGGCTACGGCCTCCGTCAACTCCGGTAGCGCAATGGACAAGATAGCTCTTGCTTTGGTCTAACGCTTTCACCGCTTCAACAAAACCGTCGTCATAGATATTGTGATGAATCGCGTTAGCAATGTGCCCGAGAGAAAACTCCTCGGGAGTACGCACGTCAAGTACGGCTACTGCGCCTTCAGCCAATAATTTCGCTGCTACTTCGGCTTCGACATCGACCACTTCAATTACTTCCTCGTCTCCTGAATTAGCCGTAGAATCAGACGCGCTCTCCGAACACGATATCGAAATAAAGCCAAAGGCCAGGCACAACAGACAAGCAAACAGATTTGCGAACGGTTTTTTCATAGAGCAAATCCAGCTAGAATCCACTGGCATGTCGACCCTATTCAATACGATAATGGGTCGAAAACACATCCTTATTTCCTGGATACCGAACGTCGTCGCCCTACCCCGATACCCCTGAATAAACAGTCAAACCATTAGAGCTAAAGAGCGATGTAAATTCCGATAAAGGACAAGAATCCAGCTCCAAGAGCAACCCATCCCCAATTACGCGTGTGGGGCATTTTCCACCAAAGGTACAACCCAGTCACCACCCAAACGATAAACGAAACGCAAACGAGATCCACGAGAAAAGC
>JAPKDW010000017.1 GCA_028822375.1 Opitutaceae bacterium
GCCTCTTCCTCTTCCTTTTGTTTTGCCGCCGCCGCCGCCGCCGCCGCCGCGATAGCCACCGCCACCGCCACCGCCGCCGCCGTAGCCACCGCCACCGCCACTGTAGCCACCGCCACCGCCGCTGTAGCCTCCGCCACCACCTCCGCCGCTGCCGCCGCGGAATCCGCCACCGCCGCCACCGCGGGGTCGCTCAGGTCGAGGGGTTGCCTCGCGTACTCTTAATTCACGTCCAAGGAGTTCGGTTCCATTGAGCGATTCAATCGCAGTATTAGCTTCGCCAGAATCGGTCATGGTTATGAATGCAAAACCGCGAGGTCTTCCAGTTTCACGATCCATGATCAATTTAACGGATTCAACTGCTCCGAACGTAGCGAATGCTTCGCGTACGTCATCTTCGGATGCGTCGAATGTCAGGTTGCCTACATATATGTCCATTTTGAAAAAGCGCCTAATCTAAAAATACAGAATCGATAAACGGCGCCCTTATCAAATCTGCTTGAAAACACGCTGTTTCAAGCGAGTCCTCATTAATTGAGAATTGGCAGTCAATGACGCGGTTCCCATTTTTGCAAGGAGTTAAATGCTAGGCGTCTAGTGGTAGTTCGTTGCTTTCTGCTAGGCCAATCGCCTCGTAGCCTTTGCCCGAAATGACGCGACCTTGGGGCGTGCGTTGGATGAAGCCGTTTTGAATCAAAAATGGTTCGTGGACTTCTTCGAGCGTATCGGCTTCTTCGCCTACTGCGACGGCGATGGTTTTGAGTCCGACGGGTCCGCCTTTGTATGTGCGGGCAATGGTCGACAGTATTCGCTTGTCGATTTCGTCGAGCCCATATTTGTCGATCCCGAGGAGTTCGAGCGCGGCATGGGCGCTCTCTTGGGTGATCGTGCCGGTACTGCGTTCTTCTGTGTAGTCGCGAGCGAAGTACACGAGGTTGTTGGCGATTCTTGGCGTGCCGCGGGAGCGGTTGGCGATTTCGACCCCACCCGTGGTTTCGACGGGTATGTCGAGGAGCTTGCAGCTGCGTTCGACGATGCTGAGTAGATTTTTGGGCGAGTAGTAATCGAGACGAGTTTGTAGAGTGAAGCGACTGCGGAGCGGAGCGGTGAGCAATCCGCTGCGAGTGGTTGCTCCGATAAGCGTGAAGCGGGGGATATTGAGTCGAACCGATCGGGCGTTGGGGCCTTGGTCGATCATGATGTCGATTCGGTAGTCCTCCATTGCTGAATAGAGGTATTCTTCGACTGTCTTGGGTAGACGGTGGATTTCGTCGATGAAGAGAATGTCGCCTTCTTGCAGGTTGGTAAGCATGCCGGCGAGGTCACTGGCTTTTTCGATGACCGGTCCGGAGGTGACACGCACGTTGCTTCCCATTTCGGATCCGATGATGAAGGCGAGACTGGTCTTGCCGAGACCAGGAGGGCCGCTGAGAAGAATATGATTGAGCGGCTCTTTGCGCTTGCGAGCGGCTCCTGTCATGATGCGTAGCCGTTCGATGGTTTTGTCCTGTCCGACGAAGTCTTTGAAGGAAAGGGGGCGTAGGATCGATTCAGTCTGGGAGTTCAGCGGAGTTTCCAACGCTTCGGCGTAGAAATCGACTCCAGTTTGGCTAGGTTCGCTCATGAGTTTTGGCGGAATTTCGAATTTGTGGGGTTTAAATCAATCATTTGAGGTAAGAGCAAGCGGAAGGGAAAGGATAGGAAGAAAGCTTGTTTGGGTTGGGGCATAAAAAAGCCCCGCGTCGCATAGCGAAGCGGGGCTGGATAAAGGACTATTCGCTTGGCGATTCTCGTCGTTCGCCTTGTGGGCGACGACGGCGTCTGCGATTGCCGCCTTCGCGGTTACTATCTCCGCTTTCGCGGTTACTATCTCCACCTTCGCGTGGACCTCGGTCTTCACGACTGCGCCCTTCGGCGTTGTTGCGAGGACCACGGTTCCGGTTACGACCGCCGCGTTGGCGATTGTTCGGGCGTTCGCCGTTGTTTTCTCTAGGACCGCGGTTTTGTCCTTCACGGCGTCTGCGACGCTGGTTCGGGTCGCGGTTGTCGTTTCGTCGCCCTTTGGGCTTCGGCGTTTCTTCTTCACTAGAGAATAGCGACTTCAACCATGCGAAGAATCCCTTTTTCTTGGGAGGCTTCGACAGGGTAACAGGACTATCTTCTGAACGAACGCGCTTCTTGGGAGCTGCCCGTTTCCCGTCCGTTGAAGGGCGGAATTCTTCGGCTGCCCGTTGTGGTGGGCGTTGGGTTTCTTTTAGGGTCGCGAAGCGTTCGGGACGATTGTCGTCGGTTGCTTCGGGTGACTGGGAGGATTCGTCATCCGGGTAGGCTTCGATATTGGAATCGATGGCTTTTTCTTCTGGCGAGGTCTCTTCTTCTTCTTTGCGTTCTGGTCGCTCGAACCGTTCTCTGCGCTTTGGAGAGGCGGGTCTATCGCCACCAACGAGGTGGCTGGGAGCGGTTGATTTGACGACGAGGTCGTCCATTTCGATTATATCGTCGTCGTCGTATGCTCCTCGAATTTGATCGAGGGTTTTAGCGGCTGATGCGTTGGACGCGCCAGGCCGGCGTTTACGTGTACCATACAGGATGGCTTTCTTCTCGGTAGGAGCTGGTGAGGAGGGCTCTTTGCGCTCGGATTTTTCCGGTGCGCTTTCGGCTGCCTCCTGGGGCTGAGCGGCAGATTCGTCGCTATCCAGCTTCTTTTCGTTTGTTTCTTCTGTGTCAGACATTAGTTATATAATTGGCGCGATTCGGCATGTCTTCGCTCGTTCGCGCGGTAGGTATTTCCTGTTTCTACGGCGGTTCCCCTAAAAGAAGAGGGGGTTCTGTATTCCGCCGTGGAAAGGGCTACTCTACTGATCTGGGGGGAAATACAATCTTAAACCTCGATGAAGATGACGCGAATCGACGGATTATTGGCGAAGAGGCCGTTTTTGATAGCGGCAATTGGCTTGCCTGACAGCGGAATGGGAGGTAGTGCTCAGTTCATGGATAAGCTCACGCAGATTTTTGAAATGCAGGAAGAATTGAACGCCCGTATCGGAGTTAATCTGAAGGGGATCGACGAGAAGGAGCAGACCAAGTGGGTCTTGAACTATACTCGAGCGATGCAGCAGGAGATGGCTGAGTTGACAGATTCGGTTCCTTGGAAGTGGTGGGCGAAGTATCAGGAGTTCGACAAGCAGAACGCCCGGGTCGAAGTGATTGACCTGTTTCATTTTCTCGTATCGCTTGCTCAGACATTGGGTATGACGGCTGATGATGTCTTCGATGCGTATATTGCGAAGAATAAAGTGAATCATCAGCGACAGGACTCCGGCTATACGGAGAAAGACGAAGCGGATTCGCGCCATATCTAGTTTTTCGTCGGCTCAGGGTTTTGGCTTCTATGAATCGCTACTTTAGCTGGATTCGATATTCGATGGCGGTGGCGCGTTTTTCGATTTTGGGCTATGTTCTTGGACTGGCGCACGTTTCCTTGGGACAGGAAGATGCCATTCCTTTAGTTGACGAAGAGCAGAATTTACTAGCTCGACGAAACGATGTTTTTTGGAAGGGCGAAAGCGCTCGTCGAGCCTTGCAGTCGGGTTTGTATGAATTGGCGGAGCGTTATTCCCAAGAGGCATTGGATGGAGTGGATGGCAATGATGGTGAACTGAGGGAAAATCTGCGTTTGTTGCAGGTCGATGCGTTGTTGGGACGTGGACTTTACGATAGAGCTGGATCCTTGCTTAGCGCTTTGAGCGGAGAGGGGGTCTTCAATCAATCTAAGGTTCTTAGGGAAGCTGTGTTGGCTTTGGTGAGAGAAAGCGAGGAGGAAGGGGCTCGGTTCTTGGAATCGATCGATGCTTCGGAATTCGATTTCGGCGAGCGTGCCTGGCATGCTTTGATTCGCGGCTGGTTAGATTTGCGCTCAGGAGACTTGGAAGGGTCTGATACGGAGTTTTCGGAGGCGAAACGATATGCGAATAACCAGTCGCCAGCTTTGGCGGCGCAGATCGGTTATCTGGTGTTCCGCTATCAATTGGAGTCGGAGGATGTCTCTGTCGCGATCGGAGATTTAAGGTTGAATTATGAGGCTAGCCGCGGATTGGAAACGGGATTCCGATACGGTCAGCTATTGGCCGTGGCTTTGTTTGACGAGGGGCGTAGCGATGAGGCTATCGAGGTGGTGAACGAAGCGATTGAGGAGTTACCGGAAATTTACGTTGACCGTAGGGATCAATTCTTGCTTTTGCAGTTGCTCCTCTCGGGTCCGGATTCGGATTTGGGTCAAAGTGCCGCGAGGGAATTAGCGGTAGATGGGAATAACCTTTCGCTCCAGCAAATTGCGCTGCAGCATTTAATTTCGGAAAGCCTGGGCGACGAAGGGAGGCTGGGCGAAGCTTTGATGGTGACTTTGGACTCGATCGTCGAAGGTTCGGCGGCGCATCCATTGGCAGCAGAGGCCCTATATTATAGAAGTGTTCGGCGGTATCAGTTGAGAGACTATGCGAATATGGAGGACGATGCGTATCGTTTGATGGATACGTTTCCGGATTCCGCCTATCGGCGAGGGTCTTTGACGTTGCTGGCATCGGCTTCGTGGCAGAGAGAGAGATTTCGAACGGCTGCGAGTTTCTTGTCTCAGGCGCGATCGGAATTTGCGGGAAGTCTGGATGACGAGGCTTTGAGCATTTTAATTGCGGATTGCTATTTTCGTGCAGGACTTCGAGGGCAGGGCAATTCGGAGGATTTTGCGAATGCGGCTGAGGCGTACGAGATCGCGTTGAACGAATCGTCAGAAAGGGAAATGGCTAGTCAGATATTCTTTCAGTTGGTTCTGTCTCATTTAAAGGCGGGCTCGACCGAGACTGCGAAAGCTATCTTGGACGATCCAATTAGAAGCGCGAAGTCGGACGCGTTGAAAGTTTGGCGGGGCGAATGGATGTTGATAAAGCAGATGCGCCACGAAGGGCAATCGAACGAAGCCTACGAGCGAATTCGGGGTAACGTGAATCTGGAGGGGATGAATTCTGGATTGGAACTGCGTATGCTCTGGCTGGGTTCGAAACTCGCATACGAGTCTGGTCTGTATGGGGAGACTGAGGTGTGGGTCGAGGATATGAACGATGTCCTGGACGAGGTTGATTTTGGCGATGATCCGTTCGAGAATCAGGTAAGGTCGGACGGGATGCTCACGCTTGCGGAGTCGTTTTTGAAATTGGGAGACGAGGAGTCCGAACAAGCTGGTTTGGCCCTATTGACTCGGCTTCGGGAGGAATTCGCGGGTTCGGAGTCCGCAGAACGGTCGTATATCGTTCAGGCTCGATACCTTTCGGATCAGGAGTTAGTAGTGGAAGCGGGGCAGTTGCTTACCTATCTTTTCGATAATTTTCCGAATAGCAAGTATGCGCCTTTGGCTTTGTATGAAACGGCTCTCAATGCGGAGAAGCGTGGTTTGGCTGAATATTTGAAGCAAGCGATGGAATTGCTTGACCGGATTGCGAAAGACTATCCTGAATCCGACTTGGTGTATTACGCGCGATTGAAACAGGGCGATTTGCTGCGGAAGTTGAATCTCTACGGAACTGCCGAGATCGTGTATGAGCAACTTGAAGATGCGTTCGGAGATCGTCCGGATCGCTATTTGGCGCAGATTTCTTTGGCGGATACTTTGATTGCTCAGGCGAGCGAAGATCCGAGTAAGTTCGAAGCCGGAATATCTCGTCTCGAATTGTTGATGGATTTACCTGACATTCCGATCGAACTCCGAGCGGAGGCGGGGTACAAGCGAGGAAATGCGTGGGAGAATAAGGGAGAACGGTTGAAGGCAAAATCGGCGTATTGGGATCTTTACGATTTGTTTGTCGTCGAGGAAATGAGGATACAGCAACTTGGGAAGAAGGGGCAGTATTGGCTGTCTAGAGCGATGTTCGAATTGGCTGAAATCTTCGAGGACGAAGCCGAGTTGGACATGGCTATTGAATTTTACGAAAAAATAGAGACGCTTGGGCTATTGGGTGGAGCGGCGGCTCGGTCCAGGGTCGATCAGCTTAAGCGCAGGGCTCCGGTCGCCGAAGCGCAATGAACTTTTAGATATGAACTTTGCATCCATAGATTCGATACATATTGAGCTGTTCGATAAGTTTCAGCAGGGCGGCGTGATTATGGGGCCGATGTTTTTGATGAGCATAGCGGCCTTGGCCGTATTTGTAGAACGCGTGCTTTTCCTGCATCGTAATCAAATTCATTCGAGAAGTTTTCTAGCAGGAATCGAAAATTCGCTTAGCAAGGGACGTTTGGTGGAGGCTTTGACGGTCTGCCAGGATACTCCTGGGCCCGCTGCGGCGATGGTTAAGGCGGGCTTGATGACATTTAGAAAGACGGACGATGAAATTCGTGAAGCGGTGCGGGAAGCGGCAGTAGTGGAGTTGGGACCGATCAAGCGTCGAGTAGGGGCGTTGGCGGCGATTGCGCATGCGGCTCCTTTGTTTGGTTTGTTGGGAACGGTGATCGGCTTGATCGATGCGTTCTCGCAATACGAGGAGCAGGGCGTGTATTTGAACGCCGGTTTTTTGGCGACGGGTATGTGGCAGGCTTTGATTTCGACGGCGACTGGATTAGCTCTGAGCGCGGTGTGCGTATTGGGTCATCATTTTCTGGTCGGGCGCGTGCGTTCCATGACGCATGAAATGGAATGGCTAGGACAGGAGTTGCTCGTGTCGTTCGTAAAAATAAAGGCCGACGCGAATGTGGCCATCGAGGAAGAAAAGGAGGATGATGAAGCTGCTGGCTCTGAATCTGAAGACTGAGATTCCGAAAACGGTTTCGCTGAGCTTTTTGCCGTTCGTGGATATTTGCGCGATTGGTTTGTTCGCGATGCTTTTTGGATCGAATTACGTGATCGCTCCTGGAATACGCATTGATCTGCCGCGTTCGAACCATGTTCAGACGATTCATTCAGATCGCTTGCAGGTGATGTCGGTGGATGAAATCGGGGGAGTAGAGCAGATTATTTTCGAAGATCGTATTTTGAATTTGGAAAGTCTCAGCCGGATGCTCGAAGTTCGTGGAGAGGTTCCGGCGAACGTGACCCTGTTGGTACGGTTGGACGCGGCTGTTTCGGCGCAGACTTTTACGTCAATTTTCGAGATTGCAGAAGCTGCGGGTTACGAAACGATCCAGTGGGCCACTGAAAACCGTTTAATTTTTGGGGAACGGGTTGATTGATGCAGCGCTTGACTTCCAGGTGGATTGTTGGCGTTTCGATAGGGGGCATTGTCCACGTCGGGATCTTTTGGATGGTCGCCGTGGTTTCGAATTCGGATGAAGCCGAACGGAAGAATCGTTCGGAGGGAGCGACGCTGCAATATATTGGCTCGGATACGGAGGAGCTTTCTCAGGTAATGAAGGAGCAGATAATGCTATTCGACCCGAAACCTCTGATGAAGCCGACCCAATGGAATGGGGCGAACTTCGAACGGATCGAGGATTATTCGAATGCGGAGTCGACGCCATTTCCAGATTATGCACCGTTGTTTTCGTCGGATAGTGGGGATTTTGTCGAGCCGTTCGGTAACTCGTGGAGCCAAGCTGGATCGCCTCGCGAGAATCATTTGGCGTTTCCTTACGTGGCTACTCGGCACTTCGGTCGCGAGAATTTGAAGCGGAGCAGTTCAGGCTCGGCAGGTTTGGAATTGGAAGTCGTCGAAGTTGGATCGGGGAGGACGGTGTTTTCGAAAGAAATTTCTATTAATATAGCGCGCTCGGTTCTGGTGCTTGAGGAGGCGTGGAAATCGGTTGAATTCCTCCTGCAAGTAGTGGATTCCTTTCAAGTGGGTACGCCGTCTACTGTTCAATCAAGTCGGTTTCCTGAAATCGACAGGAAGTTGGGCGAATTAATGACAAAGGAACTTTTACCTAAAGGCTTGTTAATCAACGGCTCGTACTTAGTTCGGATTTCCCGGTGACCCCCTTTAAGCTTTTTATTGAAATTTCAGTTGACGGGCATTTTTCGGTTATGCATCTTCTTGCTTCTTTTTTCGACACACACCACTTGAAAACGCCCTTGTAGCTCAGTTGGTAGAGCGCATCCTTGGTAAGGATGAGGTCGGCGGTTCGAGTCCGCTCGAGGGCTCCATTCGAGCGACGGTTTTTTAAATGGGAGTGTTGGGAAGAAAAACAATTTTGATAATCATAATTAACTAACAAGCAAAATGGCTAAAGGAACCTTCGAAAGAACTAAACCACACGTAAACGTTGGCACTATCGGACACGTTGACCATGGTAAAACTACGTTGACGACGTCGATCTTGGCTGTTCAAGCAGGCAAGGGACTCGCGGAAGCTAAGTCATACGCCGATATCGCTAAGGGTGGTACGGTTCGTGATGAGACAAAGGTTGTAACGATCTCTGTCGCTCACGTTGAGTATGAGTCTGACAAGCGTCACTACGCTCACGTCGACTGCCCAGGTCACGCGGACTTCGTAAAGAACATGATCACGGGTGCGGCGCAGATGGATGGCGCGATCTTGGTTGTGAGCGCGGCTGATGGACCAATGCCTCAGACTCGCGAGCACATCCTGCTCGCTCGTCAGGTTGGCGTTCCTAGCATCGTGGTTTTCCTTAACAAGTGCGACCTAATCGACGACGAGGAACTCCTCGAATTGGTTGAGATGGAAGTGCGCGAATTGCTCGACAAGTACGACTTTCCAGGCGACGACACCACGATCATTCGCGGTTCCGCTATTGCGGCTCTCGAAGGCACGGATGAAGGCAAGGCTAACATCCAAGCTCTTATGGATGCCATCGACACGGATGTAGTTGAGCCAGAGCGCGAAATCGACAAGCCATTCTTGATGTCTGTTGAAGACGTATTCTCGATCACTGGTCGCGGTACGGTTGCTACAGGTCGTATCGAGCGTGGTATCATCAAGGTTGGTTCCGAAATCGAAATCGTTGGTCTTAAGGACACTGCGAAATCTATCGTAACAGGCGTTGAAATGTTCCGCAAGATGCTCGATCAAGGTCAAGCTGGCGACAATGTTGGTATTTTGCTTCGCGGCATAGAAAAGGAATCCATCGAGCGCGGTCAAGTATTGGCAGCCCCTGGTTCGATTACGCCTCATAAGAAGGGTAAAGCTGAAATCTACGTTCTTTCTAAGGACGAAGGTGGACGTCACACTCCTTTCTTCAACGGCTACCGTCCTCAGTTCTACTTCCGTACGACAGACGTAACGGGTATTTGCGAACTTCCTGAAGGCGTAGAGATGGTTATGCCAGGTGACAATATTTCGATCGTTGTTTCTTTGACTAAGCCAATCGCTATGGAAAAGGGCCAACGCTTCGCTATCCGTGAAGGCGGACGCACTATCGGAGCTGGACGTATTACCGACATCGTCGAGTAAGCGAATCGCATACAGTTTATTTCTCTTGCCGAAACCCGCTAAATCGGGTTTCGGCAATTCTGTTTTTTAAAATTAAGGCATAGGGCAGTAGCTCAATTGGTAGAGTAGTGGTCTCCAAAACCATTGGTTGGGGGTTCGACTCCCTCCTGCCCTGCCATTCTTATAAACTCGTTTAATGAAAAATCCTTTCCGCAGCATCCGTATCTTCGCAGGCGAAACAATGGGCGAATTGAAGAAGGCATCTTGGCCGACTCGCACTGAGTTGCGCGATTCCACAATCGTGGTTCTCGTGTCGATTGTCATTATGGGTGTCTTTATCGCTGTAGCGGATTTCTCTCTCGCTAATGTGGTGAACTTGTTCACCAGCTACATGCGCTAAGTTTTAAAGCGATGACCGAAACAAGCGAAACAAGCGAAACAGACGAAATCATCGATAGGTCCCGAGGTGATTGGTACGTGATTCAAACCCTTTCCAATCAGGAAGGGAAGGTGAAGCGGTACCTGGATAAGTTCATCGTTGAAGAAGAGATGGAAGACTTCGTGTTCGAAGTTCTCGTTCCGACGGAAACGGTTGTTGAAGTAAAGAATGGCAAGAAAACGCAAATCACTCGGAAGTTTTATCCAGGATACGCGTTTGTCCGCATGCACCTCTATGGTGAAGACGGAAAACTTTTGAACAAGCCGTGGTATTTCGTTCGCGAAACCGCTGGCGTTATTAATTTCGTGGGAGCAGCTCGTCCAGCTGCCCTGAAAAAGGCGGAAATGGACACGGTTCTCAGCCAAATCGAAGCGGCTTCGGGTAAGGAAACTCCGAAGATCCAGTACGAAGAGGGCGAAGAAGTGAAGATTACCGATGGACCTTTTCTCAATCTCAATGGTCGGATCGACGAAATCGATCCCGACAAAGGCAAGCTCAAGGTATCCGTATCCATTTTTGGCCGTTTTACGCCAGTGGAATTAGAATATTGGCAAGTCGAACGCATAACTAGCTAGAATATCAGATGGCAAAGAAAATAACCGGAACGATTCGTCTGCAGCTCCCAGCTGGCGGCGCAAACCCAGCTCCTCCAGTAGGACCAGCGCTTGGCGCAGCAGGGGTCAATATCATGGCCTTCTGTAAGGAGTACAATGCGAAGACGAAGGATCAGGCAGGAACGATTCTTCCTGTCGTTATCTCTGTCTATCAAGACAGATCATTCAGCTTCATCCTGAAGTCCCCTCCGGCGGCAGTTCTTCTTAAGAAGGCAGCTGGCTTGGCGAAGGGTTCGGGCGTGCCGAATCGCGACAAGGTCGGTACCGTGACCAAGAAGCAAATTCTCGAGATCGTCGAGACGAAGAAGGCGGACCTAAACGCGTCCGACCCAGAGGCAGCTTCTCGCATTATCGCGGGAACCGCTCGCTCGATGGGCATCGATGTCGTCGACTAATATCACTCTCTCATAATAGATCACCCGTTAACGCAGGAGCCGAAAGGCGTTCGAACTGCAAGGAGTACACCATGGCTAAACCGACTAAACGTTTTCGCGCTGCTCAAGAAGCAGCCGATTTGAGTAAAGAGTACACTGTTGCAGAGGCTGTCGATGCGCTCGCGAAATTGCCGAAGGCAAATTTCGATGAGACTGTCGAACTGTCGATGAAACTGTTAGTAGATCCCCGTAAAGGCGACGAAATGGTTCGCGGTACGGTGATGTTGCCTCATGGCAGCGGAAAGACGGTACGCGTTCTCGCGTTTACTACTGATCCCGATGCGGCTATTGCTGCTGGCGCGACTACTGCGGGTCTCGGAGATATCATCGAGAAGATCCAAGGTGGATGGCTCGATTTCGATGTAGCGGTTGCTACTCCAGATGCGATGAAGGAAGTGCGCAAAATCGCTCGCGTCCTTGGTCCTAAGGGAATGATGCCGAATCCGAAGGCAGGCACGGTTTCGCCTGACATCGAAAAAGCGATTAAGGAAGTGATGGCAGGTCGCGTAGAGTTTAAGCTCGATAAGTCTGCAACACTCGGAGTTGGAATCGCAAAACGTTCTTTCTCAGCCGAGCAAGTCACCGACAATTTGAATACATTGATCGATGCAGTTGGAAAAGCTCGTCCGTCGGGTTTCAAGGGTAACTACATTCACAGCGCCACAATTTCGGCAACGATGACTCCCGGCCTCAAGCTTGCCGGATCCGAGTACTCGAAATTCTAACCTTTAAATTTGTAGCATTAGATAAATGAGACCGGAAAAACAATTTCTAGTAGACGAGGTTAACAATCATCTCGAAAAGTCGGACTACCTGTTCTTGGCGGATTACGAACGTGCAAACGTTATGGATATCGCGGAACTACGTGGCCAGCTCGTGAAGGAAGAAGCCGAATTTCACGTCGTAAAAAATAACATCCTCAAAGTTGCCGCAAAGGGACGCGGACTTCCTTCATTGGATGACCAATTGACAGGACAGAACGCGATTATAATCGGTGGCGGAAATCCTTCTGGAGTCGCCAAGATTCTGACGAACTACTTCGATAAGGCCGAGAAGTTCGAGGTTAAAGTAGGCGTTCTTAGCAGCAACAGGATCGAGCAAAATGAGGTTCAAGTATTGGCCAAGTTGCCATCCTTGGATGCGTTGCGAGCTCAACTGCTTGGATTGCTCAGCAAGCCTGCTCAGCAGATGGTATTCGTCCTCAACGCGGTTCCGCAGAACATTCTCAATGTCCTTCAGGCAAAAGCCGACGCGAAGGGCGACAACTAGTTTTATCTATTTCGAAGGCGTTTGCGCCTTCGTCTTATCATAATAAAGAAAACCAAAGATATAGGCTAGGGCTGATAAACGGCCTTAAATGAGGGGAACCGAACTAGCCGATCAAAAAAATACAATGGCAGACATCACAAAAGAAGACGTAATCGAATGGCTCAGCAATCAAACCGTGCTCGACATCGCCGGATTGGTTAAAGATTTGGAAGACAAGTGGGGCGTAAGCGCTGCTGCTCCTGTAGCCGTTGCCGCAGCTCCTGCTGGCGAAGCAGCTGAAGCTGTTGAAGAGAAGACTGAATTCGACGTAATCCTCCTCGAGGCAGGCGCTAAGAAGATCAATGTGATCAAGGAAGTGCGTGCGATCACCGGTCTCGGTCTTAAGGACGCAAAGGATCTCGTTGAAGGAGCTCCTAAGCCAGTTAAGGAAGCTGTTTCCAAGGACGAAGCTGCTGAGATCAAGACCAAGCTCGAAGCAGTCGGCGCAAAGGTTGAACTTAAATAGCATTGCTCAGTACTGTTTCTAATAGCTTTTTATATCAAGACAGGCGCGTTTTCGCGCGCCTGTCTTTGCTGTTCCTAAATACCGGCTGCTGATTCACTTTTAGCGACCGTTTTTTGAATTCTATTTCGCACCTAATTACTCAATTCAAGTAAGGAAATTCCATGGCCGACCGCATCAATTTCGGAAAACTTAAGGACACAATCAGTCCCCCCAATCTGATCGAAATTCAGATCAATTCCTACCTGGATTTTCTGCAGAAGGACACCCCGATTCTCGAACGCAAGAAAGATGGAATCGAAGCAGTCTTCAGCGAAGTCTTCCCAATCGAAAGCTACGACGGACGACTCGTGCTCGAATTCGTCTCGTACACGATTGGCGATCCGAAAGCGACCGAGATCGAGTGTATCCGCGAAGGGATCACTTATGCGGTTCCGCTTTACGTGAAACTCCGTCTTCGTGAAGAAGACAATCTCAAGGACGAAGAGATTTACATGGGCGAAATGCCTATGGTGACGAGCCGCGGTTCGTTCATCATCAATGGTGCAGAGCGTGTCGTGGTCAGCCAGTTGCACCGTTCTCCTGGCATTTGCTACGAAGTTACGCCACATACGAATGGTAAACTTCTCCATTCTTACCGGATTATTCCGGATCGCGGCACATGGCTTGAAGTTCAGTTCGATAATAACGATTTGCTTTACGTCTATCTCGATCGCCGCCGTCGTCGTCGTAAGTTTCTTATTACGACGCTCATGCGCGCTGTTGGATTCTCTTCGGATCTCGATATCCTAAATCTCTTCTATACTATTGAGGAGATGCCTCTTGCTGATGCCTTGGCAAAGGAGAACGTAAGTCAGTACGTGTTGGTCGAGGATGCTGTCGATGCGGAGAAGGGCGTTATTATCGCCCGCGCTTTCGAGCCATTGACTAAAGCCATCGTTCGTCAATTCGAAGAGCATGGAATCCCTGCGTTAAAGATCATCGATACGTCTTCGGATGAAGGGGCGATCGTTCGTGCGCTTAAGAAGGATAATACTCAAAACGAAGAGGAAGCTCTCAAAGAAATTTATAAGCGTTTGCGTCCTGGCGAGCCGCCTACGACTGCGAATGCCAAGGCATTGCTCAAACGTTTGTTCTTCGATCCAAAGCGTTATGATTTGGGTCGCGTTGGTCGCTATAAGATCAACCAAAAGCTTGAAATGGATGTCGATGTCGAGAATCGCACCTTGGAAGGCGCTGACATCGTTGAGGCAACTAAGTACTTGATTAAGCTTAGAGGAGGCGAAGGTTACCTGGATGATATCGATCACTTGGGCAGCCGTCGCGTTCGTACGGTAGGCGAACTTTTGGCTAACCAGTGCCGTCTCGGTCTTTCCCGTACGGAGCGTCTCGTTCGCGAGCGCATGACGCTTTACGATCAAAGCGTTGATTCGATCACTCCTCAGAAGTTGATCAATCCAAAGGCTTTAACGACCGTGATTCGCGACTTTTTTGCTCGCAGTCAGTTGTCGCAGTTCATGGACCAAATTAACCCGTTGGCGGAATTGACGCACAAGCGTCGCCTTTCCGCTCTTGGACCTGGTGGTTTGAATCGTGAACGCGCCGGTTTCGAAGTGCGCGACGTACATCCTACTCACTATGGACGCATTTGCCCGATTGAGACTCCTGAAGGACCGAACATCGGTTTGATCAACTCGCTCGCGACTTTTTCTCGCGTCAACGAGTTCGGTTTTATCGAAACTCCTTATCGGGTTGTCGTCGAAGGCCAGATAACTGAAGAGATTCGTTATCTCAACGCCGACCAAGAAGAAGGTAAGATTATCGCTCAGGCGAACAGTGAGATTGACGCCGATAACAATTTCCTCGGCAAGGTAACCGTACGTCAAAGTGGCGAGTTCCTCGAAGTGGACAAAGAGCAAGTCAACTTCATGGATGTTTCTCCTAAGCAGCTCGTTTCCGTCGCTGCCGGTTTGATTCCTTTCTTGGAGCACGATGATGCTAATCGCGCGTTGATGGGTTCGAACATGCAGCGTCAAGGCGTACCACTCTTGCAGGCTGATTCTCCTTTTGTGGGAACCGGTATTGAAGAGCGTGTCGCTCGTGATTCGAAAACTGTTTGCGTTACCGATCACGAAGGTATCGTTGCTTCGGTTGATGCGAATCGCATTGTCGTTACCGACGACGGAGAGTTGCCCGAGCATTTCTTTAACAAGCCTATCTCCGATCATTCGAATGGAGTGCATGTTACCGAGCTACGCAAATTTATGCGGTCGAATGCAGGAACGTGTTTCAATCAGAAGCCAATCGTCGCGAAAGGCCAGCCAGTTAAGGCCGGCGCTATTATTGCAGACGGTCCTTGTACTCAACTAGGCGAGTTGGCTTTGGGGCGTAACATCCTGGTGGCGTTCATGCCTTGGAATGGTTACAATTTCGAGGATGCCATTCTGATTTCCGAAAAGGTTCTCAAGGACGATATCTACACATCGATTCACGTGGCCGAATTCGAGGTAACCGCTCGAGATACAAAGCTCGGACCGGAAGAAATCACCCGTGATATTCCGAATGTCGGTGAAGAAGCGCTTCGCAACTTGAATCACGACGGCGTTATTCGCATTGGAGCAGAAGTCCATCCGGGAGATATCCTCGTCGGAAAGATCACGCCGAAGAGCGAAACGGAATTGGCTCCAGAAGAAAAACTGCTTCGCGCTATTTTCGGCGAGAAGGCAGCGGATGTTAAGGACAGTTCTTTGGTCGTTCCATCGGGCGTCGAAGGCATCATTATGGATGTCAAAGTTTCGAGCCGTATCGATTACGAGCGCGAGCGTTTAAGTCCTTCGGATCGTCGCCGTCAGGTGAAGCAGATCAACGAAGAATACAAGACGCAGATGGACAAGCTTCGCGAAGGATTGACCGAAGCGCTCTCCAATATCCTTCTCGGTGAAAAGATTCCATTGGATGTAGTGAATGGCCAGAATGGCGAAATCATTATTCCTGCGAATCGTAAGATCACCAAGACGCTATTGCGTAAGCTAGCGGCGGTTTCCAAGCACGTTGAAATCGATCCTTCTCCTGTTCGTATTAAGATTATGGAGATCATCAGTTCTTACCAAGGTAAGTTCGATGAGTTGGAATCGGATCGCGAGCGCAAGACTGCGAATATCGAAACTGGCGATGATGCTGCTCAAGGCGTTATCAAGCAGGTTAAGGTTTACATCGCTACCAAGGAAAAGCTTAAGGTCGGCGACAAAATGGCGGGACGCCACGGTAACAAGGGTGTCATCGCTAAGATCGTACCCGAAGAAGATATGCCGTATATGCCGGATGGCACGCCGATTCAAATCTGTTTGAATCCACTGGGCGTACCTTCTCGTATGAACGTGGGCCAGGTCCTTGAAACTCATATGGGTTGGGCGTGTAAGGTCCTCGGGATGAAGGTTTCGACTCCAGTATTCGATGGTATTCCGGAAAAAACCGTACGTCAGCATTTGGCGGACGCTGGATTGCCAACGACTGGTAAGAGCGTTCTCTACGATGGTCGCAGTGGCGACAAGCTAGACCAGGAAGTGGTTGTCGGTTGGGTGTATATGATGAAGCTGAATCACTTGGTTTCCCATAAGATCCACGCCCGTGCAGTCGGTCCTTATTCTTTGGTTACGCAACAACCATTGGGCGGTAAGGCTCAGTACGGTGGACAGCGTTTCGGAGAAATGGAGGTCTGGGCTCTCGAAGCTTACGGTGCCGCATACACGCTCCAGGAGTTGCTCACCGTTAAGTCGGATGACGTTCAGGGACGTACGAAGATCTACGAATCGCTCGTTAAGGGTGACGCTACTTTGCAAGCCGGTACTCCAGAATCATTCAACGTATTGATCAAAGAAATCCAATCTCTTGGCCTGGACATTCGTCTCGGTCGCCAAAGTGAGTTGGGTTATAAATAATCGCCAATCAACTAGGATCAAAAAATGTCTATCCAAGAAGCTCAAGATACACTCGGCGTCGAACGTGAATCGAATTTCGATTGCGTAACGATTAACGTCGCTTCTCCGGAAACGATTCGCTCCTGGTCTCGTGGAGAGGTCAAGAATCCGGAAACGATCAACTATCGTACTTTCAAACCGGAGCCAGGCGGGCTTTTCTGCCAGCGCATCTTCGGACCCGTTCGCGACTACGAATGCGCGTGCGGAAAGTATAAGCGAATCAAATACAAAGGCGTAATCTGTGACCGCTGTGGTGTTGAGGTAACTGTCTCGCGCGTTCGTCGTTCGCGAATGGGCCACATCGAATTGGCGGTTCCCGTTACGCACATTTGGTTCCTGAAGAGCATGCCATCGCGTCTAGGGCTTTTGCTCGACATGACTGCTCGCAGCTTGGAGCGCGTAATTTATTACGAAGCTTACATGGTTACTGATCCAGGTCGTACGCCTCTCGAAGAGAAGCAGTTGCTGACGGATCAGGAGTACATTCAGGCGATGGAAGAGTATGGTGACGATTCTTTCGTTGCGAAGATGGGCGGAGAAGCGCTCCGCGACGTACTCTCCGTGATGGAATTACCATCGACTGTGCTCGAGCTTCAAGAAGCGATGCGCAGTACCAAGTCTAAGCAGATCAAGAAGAAGTTGGCGAAACGCTTGAAGGTTATTCAAGGTTTCATCAAATCGAGTTCTCGCCCTGAGTGGATGGTGCAGGAAGTCCTTCCCGTTATTCCACCAGATTTGCGTCCTCTCGTTCCATTGGAAGGCGGACGTTTTGCTACTTCCGATCTCAATGACTTGTATCGCCGCGTGATCAACCGGAACAACCGCCTCAAGAACTTGATGCAGTTGAAGACTCCAGACGTTATCATTCATAACGAAAAGCGCATGCTGCAAGAAGCGGTTGATGCGTTGTTCGATAATGGTCGTCATGGTCGTCCAGTTACCGGCGCCGGCAATCGTCCTTTGAAATCTTTGAGCGATATGCTCAAGGGCAAGCAAGGTCGCTTCCGCCAGAATCTTCTCGGTAAGCGTGTCGACTACTCTGGTCGTTCGGTTATCGTGATCGGACCTGAGTTGCGTTTGCACCAGTGTGGATTGCCTAAGAAGATGGCTTTGGTTCTGTTCGAGCCATTCATTATTCGCCGTTTGAAGGAACTTGGTTTTGTTCACACGGTTCGTGGAGCTCGTCGTATGATCGAGAAAAAGTCCCCAGAAGTTTGGGACATTCTCGAAGAAGTGACGAAGGGTCATCCGGTTCTATTGAATCGCGCTCCAACGCTTCACAGATTGTCGATCCAAGCTTTCGAACCTGTATTGATTGAAGGTGAAGCTATTCGTGTTCACCCGCTCGTTTGTACTGCGTACAACGCTGACTTTGACGGTGACCAAATGGCTGTGCACGTTCCGCTTTCGCTAGAAGCGGTTTTGGAGTGTAAGACGCTTATGATGGCATCGGGGAATATCTTCTCGCCATCAAGCGGCAAGCCGATTTTGACTCCGTCGCAGGACGTTATCCTTGGTTCTTACTATTTGACTCTCGAGCCTGAGCCTATGGAAGAAGGCGTACGTGTTCCTCTTGCGGGAACGGAAAGCGAAGCTCTATTCGCTCAGATGGATGGAGCGAAGGAAACGCACGATTGGATTCGTATTCCAAATCCGGACTATGGTTGTGAAACGGTTTTCGGCAACAATACCAACAAAACAATCACCACGACTATTGGTCGTATTCGTTTTAGTCAGATCTGGCCGAAGGCTTTGGGCTTTCTGAATTTCCAGGTGGATAAGAGCGAGCTCGGAAATATCATCAACAATACCTACAAGGTATCTGGTCCGGAAGAAACCGTTCTATCGCTCGATCGTTTGAAGAAGCTAGGTTTCGACGTGGCGACAATGGCAGGCGTATCGATCGGTATCGACGATATGATCATTCCTGAGAGCAAAACTCAAATTGTTGCGAATGCTTTCGGCAAGATCGACGAAGTCGAGGGACAGTACCGTAAGGGTATTATCACTACGGGCGAGCGCTACAATAAGATCATCGATATTTGGACGGTTGCGACCGACGAAATCAAGAAAGCGGTTTTCCATGAGTTGAAAACCAACGGTGGCAAGGGTGGCGTTAATCCAGTATTCGTGATGATGGATTCGGGAGCGCGTGGCAATCCGAATCAGGTTCGTCAGCTTTGCGGAACGCGTGGTTTGATGGCTAAGCCTTCTGGTGAAATTATTGAACGTCCGATTCTTTCGTCTTTCCGCGAAGGTCTTACCGTTCTCGAGTACTTTATCTCGACTCACGGAGCTCGCAAGGGGCTTGCGGATACTGCTCTTAAAACAGCGGATGCGGGTTACCTAACTCGTAAGCTTTGTGACGTTGCGATGGATGTTATTATCACGGAGCCTGATTGCGGCACTCGGGATGGTATCTGGAAAAAGTCGATTTTCGAAGGTGATGACGAGATCGTCAGCCTCCGCGAACGTATCGAAGGACGCTGCTCGTGCGACGATGTTTTCAATCCGTCTAATCCGGACGAAATTATCGTTACTTCTGGCGAATTAATCACTGAGCATTCCGCTCAAAAGCTCGAAGAATGTGGAATTGAGCGCCTGAAGGTGATGTCTCCCTTGACTTCAACTTCCGGATACGGTGTTGACGCGAAGTCTTACGGAATCAATCCGGCGAGTAACGACGTTGCGAAGATTGGCGACTCCGTTGGCATTATCGCGGCGCAGTCGATCGGCGAGCCGGGAACTCAGTTGACTATGCGTACCTTCCATATTGGTGGTATCGCGAGTTCGGTTGTTACGGATCCGCGCATTATCGTTCGTAATTCCGGACGCGTTAAGTATCGCGGTCTGCGTTTGGTTCATATCGAAACGGCTGAGGGTCCTGTTTATATCGCTTTGAATAAGACTGGAGCGATCCAGGTAATGGATAAGAACGACCGCGAATTGGAAGCTTACGATATCGTTGTTGGTTCGGCTATCCGTGTCTCGGATGGAGATACAATCGAAGGCGGCGCGGTTCTCGCAAGTTGGGATCCGTATAATATTCCCAATTTGTCGGAAAAGGCCGGTACGGTTCGTTTCCGCGATATGATTCGTGGAGTAACGATCAAGAAGGAGCTCGATGAGAGTTCTGGTCGTATCGCTACGGTTATTATCGAGCATAAGGAAGACTTGAATCCATCCGTGGAAGTTTGTGATGAAGCGGGTAAGGTACTCGCGGTTTACGGCATTCCAACCGGTGCTCAGGTTGCAGTAGCTGAAGGCGATGTAATCGCTCAAGGCGCTTTGCTCGCTAAGACGCCTCGTCAGGCTTCCAAGACCAAGGATATCACTGGTGGTCTACCACGTGTTGCTGAATTGTTTGAAGCCCGTCGTCCAAAGGAAGCTGCTGAAATGGCTCGTTTGGATGGGGTTGTTTCTTTCGGTGGAACGATTCGCGCTAAGCGCAAATTGATCGTTTCGAACGAAGAAACCGGAACGGACGAAGAGCACCTGATTCCTCATGTGAAGCAGATTATCGTTCAAGAAGGCGACGTGGTTCACAAGGGTCAGCACTTGACTGAAGGTTCTGCGGATCCTCACGAGATTCTCGATATTCTCGGACCGAATCGTTTGTACGAATTCTTGATCAACGAAGTTCAGGAAGTTTACCGTCTGCAGGGCGTTACGATTAATGATAAGCACATTGAGCTGATCATTCGTCAAATGCTGCGCAAGGTCCGGATCACCGATCCAGGCGATACGGAGTTCTTCTGGGGCGAGCAGGTTGAGCGCACGACATTCTTGCGTGAGAACAATCGGATCATTGAAGCGGGTGGTAAGCCTGCTGAAGCGGAGCCCGTTCTACTCGGAATTACGAAAGCATCGATTGAAACGGAAAGTTTCATCTCGGCGGCTTCTTTCCAAGAAACGACGCGTGTTTTGACTGATGCTTCGACTTTGAGCAAGATCGACAAGCTGAAGGGCTTTAAGGAGAACGTTATCATGGGTCACTTGATTCCAGCAGGAACCGGTCTGCCTCAGTACCGCGATCTTCGCATCACGCTACCGTTTGGCAGTGAATTGGAAGAAACTCCTGCGGAAGCAGTCGCGGAAGCCGTTCCAAGTTCCGAAGTGATTTAGTCCAGTCGAAGACGAACGTCTCGATTTCGAATTTCAAGCCGCGACTTAGGTCGCGGCTTTTTCGTGGGTATTTGTCTTGGTGGAATCAGCGCTATTGGCAGGGGAAGAACTTGTCTTCGTCTGCGTGGGTGAGGATTCGTTTTCGAGTGGATTCGAATAGGTCGCTTTCGATGGATTTTTTGTAGGCGACCATTCCGTTTTTGAGATCGAGATTGCCCATGAATAGCGGCTCTTCGGGGTAAAGGGATTCCATCTTTTTGAAAACGCTTTTAGGCGACCGAAAGCTACCGAGCGTTATAGAGTGGACGGCTTCGATTGGAATCGAATCGAAAACGTGATCGATGAAGTCTCGATAGACTTCGATGCAATTTTCGAAATGGATCAATGGGTCGAAACGAAGGCCTACCTTCCAACCGGCTTCGGAAAGTTTCTTTAAAGCGTTGATTCGAGCGGGCAGGGGCGGGGCTCGGTGTTCGACGGATTTAGCAATGGGTTCGGGGTTGAGACTGAATGCGACGACGACGTTTGGCAGGGGTGGGCGATTCAGAAGGGGTTTTACGTTTACGCTTTTGGTTCTCAGTTCGAGCCATGCATTAGGCAAGTCCTCGAAAAGGGGAAGAAACGCGTCGGCAAATCCAGTGACGCTGTCCATCGCAAGACTGTCGCAGTCGTAGCCGCTGAAAAAGAAGTGCTGTTCGTCGGGCTGGGACTCCGCGGTTGTTCGAATGTCTGACCGGAAATCCTCGAAATTGACGAAGAGAATATAGTTGGCCGATTGGTACATGCCTTGTAGGAAGCAGTAGCGGCAATCGTACAAGCAATTAAGCATGTGCGAGAAATAGTAGTGTCGATCTGCCCCAAGTCCATAATCGGGAGGGGTTGGTAAAACGCGCGTTCCGCGCTTTTCCGCCAGGATGAGGGCGGGGTTTTGCTTTTGAATGCGAAAGTTTTGGCGGTTGGGGTTGAATATCTCGCCATAGCGTTCGCAGTTAACGCGTTCCGCTTTGGGGTAGCGTTCTAACAGGGCTAGGGTTCGCGGGTGTTCGCGGATGGCTGCTTCTATATAGATACGTTCAAACATTAGCAGATGTTCCGGGTGGAGAATTGGTTGAGTGTTGATTGGAGCTGAGAGAGGAAGGTTTTCTTGTTCGAGCTCTCTATTAAAAGAAGGTCGGTCTTTGTTTTTTCGTCTTGCTGTAGAATGGCGTCTAGTTGGGTGACGCGTTTATTCAGTTGATGGGTTTCCGTTTCGGTGAATCGAAATCGAGCTTTGGCCTTCTGGATAAAGCTGCTGGACCAATTGGATGACGGTTTCTTGGGTCGCAACTCGTCAATACTTTCGCAAAGGGTTTCGATCACGGGAATTTGAAGTTCGATCATGCGGGCAATTGCGTGTTTGTCGAAATGGGAACTCGCGGGCTGTGCGGCGTTATCGGAAACGACTTTGATGCAGTGAATGAATTCCGTAGAGGCAAATGCGAGGGCGGCTTTGTAAAAGCCAAAGCCCTCCATGTCGAACGCCTGGTTCGTTTTGTAGTCAGTCGAAGGTTCGCTGAGAGTCTGGAGCTCGATGCCTTTGATGTTGGATTTCCAGGGAAATTGAGGATACAGCGTGTCTCGTGAGGTGTTCGACGAAATTCGATTGGCGATAAACGGGTTCCCAATCGGGGCATCGAGATGTCCGCATATTCCCACGTTTAGCCAAATTGTTTCGTCGTTTGGGTATTTGGAGCCCAGGGCGGTTGTGGCGATTGCACTGTTGAGCGCTCCGACTCCAGTGATTGCGAGACGGGCCTTTTCGCCTTCGAAGAACTGAGCTCTGCCATGTCCGCCACTCGGCTTCATGTCATAGTGGGCGATGATTCCCTGGGCTTCGCAGTGGAGGGCTGTTGAGAAATGTAACATATTCTTCAATTGATTGCGCTTTTACCTTGATGTCATTGGGACAGATGGACAAAACGCAACATTCTCAATTTATCGTAGCTGATAAAACATAGGATTTCCTCTCCGGGAATCCGCTCATTTTTAAAGCAAATCAAGCCACATTGTGGAGGGGTCTGTTTTTTACTCGTTTTTCGGCAGAAAATACTTGCCGAGGAAACGGCTTCCAGTAAGTTCACGCTCCTTTCTCAAAATCACTCAACATGCCAACCATTAATCAACTCGTCAGAAAAGGCCGAAAGGTGTCCCGGACCAAGTCCAAGGCACCGGCGCTTGAATCAAATCCATTTCGTCGTGGCGTTTGCGTTCAAGTGATGACTCGTACGCCTAAAAAGCCAAATTCGGCTATCCGTAAAGTGGCTAAGGTTCGTTTGACGAACGGAATCGAAGTGATCGCATACATCCCTGATGAAGGGCACAGCTTGCAGGAGCACAGTATTGTGTTGGTGCGTGGCGGTCGCGTGAAGGACCTTCCTGGCGTACGTTACCACATCGTTCGCGGAACCTTGGATGCCATGGGCGTAGATAAACGTCGCCGCAGCCGTTCGAAGTATGGCGTTAAGCGTCCTAAGGCATAAGCCAATAATTTAAAACTTACTTAGACAATGTCACGTCGCAGAAGAGCAGTTAAACGCCAAACAAAGCCAGATTCCCGTTACGGAAGCGCTTTGGTTGGTCACCTTGTGAATACCGTCATGCGTGATGGTAAGAAAACGTTGGCAGAACGTATCGTGTATGCGGCGTTCGAGCGTATGAGCGAAAAGCTCGAAAAGGGAGATCCAGTGGACATGCTTCTCGGTGCTCTCGAAAACTCGCGCCCACGTTTGGAAGTTAAGAGCCGTCGTGTTGGTGGAGCTACTTACCAAGTGCCTTTGGAGATTCCATTCGAGCGTCAAGAATCGCTCGCCATGCGTTGGATGGTTAATGCAGCCGCGGCTCGCAAAGGCATTCCAATGAAAGACGCCCTTGCTGGCGAAATTATCGACGCCTACAATAATACTGGCGGAGTCGTTAAGAAGAAGGAAGAAACCCACAAGATGGCGCAGTCTAATCGCGCATTTGCTCACCTTCGTTGGTGATCGGGTTTTGTCCTTACTTGTTCTTTGTAAAATGGTTGAAGCTCCCGCAGATCTTTCCAATAAAAATGGCACCGGACGTCCTGTGCCTATGGAATGGACGCGTAATATTGGTATTGCTGCGCATATCGATGCTGGGAAGACCACAACCACAGAACGTATCCTCTATTATACAGGGGTAGTTCATAAGGTAGGAGAAGTTCATGACGGAAACGCCGTCACGGATTTTATGGAGCAGGAACGCGAGCGTGGTATCACGATCACTTCCGCTGCAATCTCTTGCCAATGGGAAAACAAGGCAGGCCCTTTTGCTGGGATGAAACAGCAGATCAATATTATCGACACTCCGGGCCACGTCGATTTTACCGCTGAAGTCGAACGCTCTTTAAGAGTGCTTGATGGGGCAGTTGCCGTTTTTTGCGCGGTTGCAGGCGTTCAGCCTCAATCGGAAACGGTTTGGCGTCAGGCTGACAAGTATGACGTGCCACGTATCGCATTCGTCAATAAGATGGATCGCGTTGGGGCGGACTTTTTGGGAGCGGTCGAAGACATGCGTACCAAGTTGGGCGCGAATGCTCATCCACTCTTTTTGAACATCGGCACGGAAGAGCATTTTTCCGGTATGATCGACTTGGTTCGTCTTAAGGCATTCCAGTTCGACCAAAACGATGCAATGGGGATCAACGTCATCGAGTGCGAAATTCCCGGCGATATGACTCGGGAAGTTACGGAATTGCGCGAATCGCTAATCGAAGCGGTTGCCGATTACGATGATGTCGTTGCTGACAAATATTTGAATGGCGAAGCGATCGATGAGTACGAGCTCGTTCTCGCAATTCGCAAAGCAACGCTTTCGCTTAACTTTGTTGGCGTAATACCAGGTTCGGCTTTTAAGAACAAAGGTGTGCAAAGCATGCTCGACGCGGTAGTGAACTACCTTCCGAGCCCGCTCGATATGCCACCTGTCGAAGGTCATGATCGCAAAGACAAAACGGTCGTCATTGAACCCGATGACAATGCTCCCGTAGCTGCGCTCGCGTTTAAGCTTTGGAGTGACGCATATGTCGGAAAGCTCATTTTTATTCGCGTCTATAGCGGCACGATTAAAAAGGGAGACATGCTTTACAATCCGCGTACCGGCAAATCTGAGCGAGTGAGCCGGTTGCTGATTATGAAAGCGGATAGTCGCGACGATGTAGAATGCGCTCGTTCGGGTGACATTGTCGCTGCGATTGGCCTAAAGAACGTTTGGACGGGCGATACGTTCTCATCGAAGAATTTTGATATCGCTCTCGAGCCACCGCAATTTCCAGAACCAGTTATCTCGATGTCGATCGAGCCGGCAACGTCAGCCGATCAAGATAAGCTTTCCCTCGGTCTCGGACGTTTGTCCGAAGAGGATCCTACTTTCGTTGTAAAAACGGATGCGGAAACGGGCCAAACGATCATTTCTGGAATGGGTGAGCTTCACCTCGAAATAATCCGCGATCGATTGGAGCGGGAATTCAAAGTTGTCGCTAGATCGGGCAAACCGCAAATCGCTTACCGTGAAACGATCGGTATCTCTGTTGAAGCAGAAGGAAAATTTATTCGCCAGTCGGGTGGACGCGGTCAATACGGACACGCCGTCATCAAACTCGAACCACAGGAAAGCGGAAAAGAAATCGAAGTCGTCAACGAAATCGTGGGTGGCGTTATTCCAAAAGAATTTATTAAGCCGACCGAAGATGGTATCCGCGAAGCAGCTAATAACGGCGTTGTTGCCGGTTATCCTGTTGTAGATTGGAAAGCGACCCTCGTTAGCGGTTCGTTCCATGAAGTCGATTCATCGGAAATGGCATTTAAGATGGCCGGGATCTTCGCTTTTAAGGAAGCGATGAAGAATGCTGATCCTCAATTGCTGGAGCCGGTAATGAAAGTCGAAGTGACAACGCCGATGGAATACCAGGGTGATGTCATTGGGGACCTTAATCGTCGACGCGGCCATATCCAAAATATGGATTCGAAGGGCGAAATCGCTTCTGTTCGCGCAATCGTGCCACTAGAAACGATGTTCGGCTACGCAACCGATGTTCGCTCTCTTAGTAAAGGGCGCGCTAATTACTCGATGGAAACATCTCATTTTGAACAAGTGCCGGCAAATGTGCTCGCAAGAATGACAGACGATCTAAGCCGTTAGAAACTATTTAATCTATATCCGAAATTTCATGACTGGACAAAAAATACGCATCAGACTTCAAGGATTCGACTATCGAGTAATCGATCAGTCAGCTTCCGAGATTGTGGATACAGCTAAGCGCTCAGGCGCTCGCGTTTCCGGTCCCGTTCCGCTTCCTACGCGGATCGAAAAAGTGACCGTGAACAAGTCGCCTCACGTGGACAAGAAAGCCATGGAGCAATTCGAAATTCGTACGCATAAACGTTTGTTGGACATTATCGAGCCAACCGCGCAAACAGTGGACGAGCTAAAGAAGCTTAATCTACCATCAGGAGTGGATATCTCTATTCACGTATAATATAACCATTTTGCAGACACTTTCGTCGGAGTACCTCCGGCGCTAACGTGGGTCTAATAAAACGGAGCAGAAGCTCCACCTACCTCTTAGAATTATGAACTATACACTCTTAGGCAAGAAACTGGGCATGACCCAGATTTATGACGGGACCGTTCAGGTTTCCGTCACAGTCATCCAGGCTGGCCCGTGTCCGATACTTCAGGTCAAGACGACCGAATCTGACGGCTACAATGCCATTCAGATCGGTTACGAGACGAAGAAGGAAAAGCGGGCAAGCAAGGCAGAACGCAATCACGCGAAGAAGCACGGCGTAGCGACTCCTCGTACGATTCGCGAAGTCCGTACCGACGCGTCTTCCGAATATGCTCCAGGCGATGTTCTGGATGTAACGAAATTCGAGGAAGGCCAGAAGATCGATATTATCGGCACTTCCAAGGGCCGAGGATTTCAAGGCGTTATGAAACGCTTTAATGTAAAGGGCGGACCTGCTTCTCACGGTTCGATGTTCCATCGCCGTATCGGTTCGATCGGTCTTTGCCAATGGCCAGGACACGTATTCAAGAACCAAAGGATGCCGGGTCGCATGGGCGGTAAACAACGCACGGTTCAGAATCTCCGGATTATGAAAATCGATGCCGAAAAGAACCTGATCTTGGTTAAAGGCGGAATTCCTGGAGCCAATGGCGACACGGTTCTCGTACGTAGCGCCATCAAAGGTAAATAAGCCTGAAAGGACTGAAAGACCATGAAACTTAAAATATTTAGTAACGAGGGCAGCGAAAGCGGCGAAAGCGAATTCGACATTCCAGTGTTCGAAGACGGTAAAGGCGTTCAAGCTGTTAAGGAAGTGATCGTAGCCCAAGCGGCGAACGGTCGTCAGGGTAGCGCCAATACGAAAACGCGCGGCGAAGTTCGCGGTGGCGGTAAGAAGCCTTGGCGTCAAAAAGGTACCGGTCGCGCTCGCGCTGGTAGCTCGCGTTCCCCGATCTGGGTTGGTGGCGGTATTGTATTCGGCCCGAAACCACGCGACTACTCTAAAAAGATTAACAAGAAGGTTCGTCAGCTTGCATTCAACCGAGCTTTGTTCGAAAGAGCGGAAGACGGATCGTTGTTGGTTGTCGACTCATTGGATATTGCTCCGGCGAAAACCAGTGTAGCGAACAGTCTTATTAGAGGCATCGCTCCAGAGGGTAATCTTTTGATCGTCGATGCGTCGTTCAGCGACACTTCCATGTTGGCGATTCGCAATTTGCGAGGCGTCGTTTTGGAAGAAGCGTCTATCGTAAGCGTTACCGATTTGTGTGACTTCGCGAAAATTATCATCACTCGTAAGGGAATGGACATTCTCGTCGAACGTGCGAAAGGAGGCTCGAAATGATTCAAGCAGACAAAATTCTCAAATCGCTTCGTTTGACTGAAAAGTCTAACTTGCAGTCGTCGGAAGACGGTCAATACACCTTCGAGGTGTTCAGAGACGCGAACAAGTTCGCGATCAAGGCTGCAGTCGAAAAGGTATTCGACGTGAACGTTACTCGCGTGAACGTCATCAATCAAAAGGGTAAGCCGACTCGTAATCGCAAGACTGGTACTGCAAATTACAAGTCCGATTACAAGAAGGCGATCGTCACGCTCAAGCAGGGCGACACCATCGAAATCGTATAAGTTCGGAGACTTTAGAAAATGGCTATTATCAAATTTAATCCTACGACTCCGAGCTTACGTTTCGCGGTACTCCAGAAAAGGGATATCACGCAGAAACGTCCGGAGAAAAATCTGACGACTTCGTACAGCAAGTCGGCAGGTCGTAACTGCTACGGTCGCGTTACTTCGCGTCGTCGTGGTGGCGGACACAAACGTTTGCTTCGTATCGTCGATTTCAAGCGTACCAAGTTCGACATTCCTGCAAACGTTCAAGCGATCGAATACGATCCAGGCCGCACTGCCCACATTGCTTTGATCGCATATGCCGATGGCGAAAAACGCTACATCATCGCTCCGGAAGGACTGAGTGTTGGCGACAAGGTGCAATCTTCTTTGAAGTTGCTCGATTTCGAACCAGGTAACGCTATGCCCTTGTCGCTCATCCCGCCTTCGACAAAATTGCACGCAGTTGAATTGCTTCCTGGCAAAGGAGCTCAGATGGCTCGTTCCGCTGGAAACTCGATCGAAATGATCAAGGTCGAAGGCAAGCACGCTCAATTGAGACTGCCTTCCGGAGAAATTCGTTTGGTCAGTCACAAATGTATGGCGACCGTTGGTGTTGTCAGCAACGCGGAGCACTCGAAAGTCGTTATCGGCAAGGCCGGACGTAACCGCTGGAAGGGCAAACGTCCTCGTGTTCGCGGTGTTGTCATGAATCCGGTTGATCACCCCAATGGTGGTGGTGAAGCGAAGAGTAAAGGTGGCGGTGGTCGCCAAATGCTCGTGTCTCCTTGGGGTCAGTTGGCGAAAGGTTTTCCAACTCGTCGCAAGTCTAAGCAAAGCAATAATTTCATCTTGGTCCGTCGTAACGGTCGCAAGTTCAAGCGTTAATTTCGGAGGAGAAACTAAGATATGTCTCGTTCAATCAAAAAAGGATTTTTCGTTGACCCGCACCTCGCGGTGAAGGTCGACCGAGCTCAGAGCGCTAATGATCGCAAGCCGATCCAGACCTGGTCTCGCCGTTCCACAATCACACCAGATTTCGTGGGACTCAACTTCAACGTGCACAACGGCAGGATGTTCATTCCTGTCTACGTCACCGAAAACATGGTTGGACATAAGCTCGGCGAGTTCTCTCAGTCGCGCATGTTCAAGGCTCACGGTGGCAGCAAATAATTAGGAGATCTGACTAATGGAAGTACAAGCCCTAACTAAATACGCACGCATGTCGCCCAAGAAGGTGAACGAAGTCGCTCGAGTCATTCGTGGCAAGCAAGCGACGGACGCCTTGGACCTGTTGAAATTCATCCCTCGCAAGTCGGCGGCTCTGATTTCGAAGACATTGCAGTCCGCTATCGCCAATGCGGAAAATAACCACGATCTCTCGGCCGACAATTTGACGGTTGATAAGGCGATTATCGAAATGGGACCTGCTCTCAAACGCTTCAAGGCAGCCGCTCGCGGCGGTGTCGCTAAGCGTCGCAAGCGCATGTCGCACATCCGCATCGTACTAACCGACAACGCTTAAAGAATTACGACATATGGGTCAAAAAACGCATCCTATCGGTTTCCGCCTCGCCGTTAACCGCAACTGGCAATCTCGCTGGTTCGCTCCAAAACGCGATTTCGCGAAGACGCTGCTCGAAGACTACATCATCCGTGAAAAGCTGATGGAGAAACTCCAGTTCGCATCGGTTCCACGTATCTTCATCGAACGAGCTTCGGCTCGTGTCCGCGTCAAGATCTTCACAGCTCGCCCTGGTATCGTTATCGGTCGCAAGGGACAGGAGATCGAAAAGATCAAGGAAGACCTCGCTGTCATGACCGGCAAGGACATCTTGCTCGACATTCAGGAAGTCAAGAAGCCTGAGCTCGACGCGAAACTCGTTGCTGACAACGTTGCCCTCCAGCTCGAGCGTCGCATTTCTTTCCGCCGCGCCATGAAGAAGGCCGTGCAGATCGCGATGAGCCTCGGAGCCAACGGTATCAAAGTACAAGTCGGCGGTCGTCTCGGCGGCGCAGACATTGCGCGTACGGAAGTACAACGCCAAGGCAGTGTGCCTCTCCATACATTACGCGAAAACATTGATTACGGCACCGCCGAAGCCAAGACCGTTTACGGTATCATTGGCGTGAAGTGCTGGGTCTTTAATAAGGAAGAACAATAAACTTTTACTGAGCCATGCCAGCACTAACACCTTCCAGAACGAAGTATCGCAAATCCATGAAGGGCCGCATGCGCGGCAATGCCAAAGGTGGCGACACCATGGCGTTTGGCGATTTCGCCATCCAATCTCTTGGACGCGGTTACTTCAAAGGTAACCAAATCGAAGCGGCTCGTGTCGCAATCACGCGTCACATGAAACGTAAAGGAAAGCTCTGGATTCGAGTATTCCCCCACAAGCCGGTCACCAAAAAGCCTCTCGAAACCCGTATGGGTAAGGGAAAAGGGCCGGTTGATCACTACGTGGCGGTCGTCAAGCCTGGCTTGATTTTATTCGAACTGGCTGGCGTTCCGATCGCGATCGCTCGTGAAGCGATGCGTTTGGCAGATACCAAGCTTCCTTTCAAAACACGCTTTGTAGTGCGTGAAAACATGGATTGATCCTAAAAGGGACGCACGAACATGAAGGTAAAAGAAATCAGAGAGCTTTCGCTCGCCGAAATCGAGAAGACGATCCGCGACACTCGCGATCAACTCTTGCAACTCAAGCTGCGCAAGCAGACTGGACAAGTCGAAAACACAGCGGAGCTGACTCAGCGCCGTAAGGAGATAGCCAAGATGGAAACCATCCGCAGCGAGAAACTCCTCGCGGAGGCCAAGTCCGCTTAACCCAAGCATTGATAAGCCATGGAAAACGAGCGCAATAGCAGAAAAGAACTTATCGGCATCGTAACCTCGATCTCGGGCGACAAGTCCATAAAGGTTACCTACAACTATAAGAAACCTCACCCACGCTACCGCAAGGTGATCAATCGTAAGACCGACGTGCACGTGCACGACGAAAAGAATGACGCCCGCATTGGCGACCGTGTCGAAATCATGGAGACGCGTCCATTGAGCCGACTAAAGCGCTGGCGCTTGGTTAGCATTATCGATCGTGCTCCCGTTTACGGCGGCGCGGCTACAGAAGCAGAAGAAACTGCTGCGGCAGCAGAATAAAGGAATAGGTTATAATGATTCAATTACGTTCAGAACTGCAGATTGCAGATAACACAGGCGCCAAGCGCGCTCACATGATTCGTCGTTTGGGCCAGCTCAAGAAGACGGCCAGCATTGGCGACGTCGTCGTGGTGAACATCAGGGAAAGCTCCGTTGATTCTTCGGTTAAGAAGGGCGAAGTCGTAAAGGCTGTCGTCGTTCGTACGAAGTATCCTATCCGTCGTCGCGACGGGAGCTACCTACGTTTCGACAGCAATGCGATTGTATTGCTCGACAACAATGGCAACCCACGCGGAACCCGTATATTTGGACCGGTTGCGCGTGAGCTTCGCACTAAGAAGTTCATGAAGATCGTTTCCCTAGCTCCGGAGGTACTTTAATCATGGCTAAGACACACATTAAGCAAAACGACGAAGTCGTCGTCCTTTCAGGCAAAGAAAAAGGCAAGCGCGGAAAAGTGCTTGAACTGCGTACTGCTAAGAATCGCGCGGTTGTCGAAGGTCTCATGATGGTTAAGCGCCATCTCAAGAAGTCCGAAGAACATCCAGATGGTCAAATCGCCGAACGTGAAGGCACCATTCACGCCACCAACCTTATGCTCGCGTCTAAGTACGACGAGCGTATGGCCAAGAAGAACTAATCTATTAGAGAACTGAACCCGTTCCGGGTCGGAAATCCGGACAGTAGCTATGAGCTCTCAAAACTTCATAAAAGAACATTACCAAACTAAGGTAGTCGAAGCGCTTAAAAAGTCGCGCGGCTATACGAATGTTTACCAGATTCCACGCATTGAAAAAGTCGTGCTCAACATGGGCATCAGTGCATTGTTGGACAAGGGCGTGATGGAAGAGTCGGTAAAGAATATGGGACTGATCACTGGTCAGCGTCCAATCAAGACCATCTCTAAGAAGAGCATCGCGAATTTCAAATTGCGCGAAGATATGCCGATCGGCTGTAAAGTGACGTTGCGTGGCGAACGCATGTGGGACTTCTTGTTGCGTCTTATCGCAGTAGCATTGCCTTCGATTCGTGATTTTCGCGGCATCCCTTCCAAGTTCGATGGAAACGGCAACTTCTCTTTAGGAGTAACCGACATCACTATTTTCCCTGAAATCTCGGTTGATTCTATCAAACGTCAATCCGGTTTGGAATTCACGATCGTGACTTCCGCGAATACGGACGAAGAAGGCTACGAATTGCTCGATCTATTGGGCATGCCTTTCCGCAAGCGCGAAGAGCAAGACGAAACTTCCAAGGACGAAACCGCAGCGTAACTTTATACCATGGCAAAAAAATCATCAATCGCACGTAACGAAAAACGCCGCAGGCTCGTCGAGCGCTACGCCGGCAAGCGAGCAGAGTTGAAAGCCATTTTGGCTAATCCCGACTCTACGGACGAAGAATTCTACGTAGCTCAGCGCAAGCTTTGCAAGTTGCCTCGCAACTCCTCCAAAATTCGCATTCGCAACCGTTGCAACATCACCGGACGCCCTCGCGCGTTCATTCGCCGCTATGGTTTGTCCCGCTTAACTTTCCGCGAACTTGCTTTAGATGGAAAAATACCTGGCGTTACGAAATCTTCCTGGTAGGGCTAGCAATTCCAAAATTTCAATTACCATTTACAATCGCGCGAAAGCGCTAACCGGGAGTGTGGATATCACTCGGTTTAAACGAAAATAATTATGCACACTGATCCAATCAGCGACTTCTTAACACGCATCCGTAACGCGTCCAGCGCGCGCAAGGATTTATGCGTTTCACCTCATTCTACAATGAAGGTTGAAATTGCGCGTATTCTAAAAAAGGAAGGCTTCATCGCCGACTACACTGACAGCAAAGACGAGCGGGGTCACAAAACTCTCGACGTTCAGTTGAAGTATGTCGATGGCGATCCCTCCATTAACGGTTTGGAACGCATTAGCCGTCCTGGTCTTCGTCTTTATTCGAAGAGCGCGGACATCCCTCGCGTTCTCAATGGACTGGGTATTTGCATCATGACGACTCCTAAGGGGTTGATGAAGGATCGTGATGCTCGCCGCCAAAAGCTTGGTGGTGAAATGGTCTGTAAAGTTTGGTAGTAGAGGAAGCGTACTATGAGTAGAATTGGAAAACTTCCTGTAGATATTCCAGCCGCAGTTACTGTGACTGTCGATGGATCTACAATCACGGTCAAAGGTCCTAAGGGCGAATTGACCAAGGCATTCACTCGCGACGTAGCGATTGAAGTAGTTGATAATCAAATCAAGCTAGCTCCTGGCACCAAGGGCCGCTTCGCAACTATGATGTACGGGACAGCTCGTTCCATCATCAATGGGATGGTCGAAGGCGTTGTTAATGGCTTTTCGAAAAGCATAGAGATCAGCGGTGTTGGTTACAATGCCACGCTTAAGGGTAAGTCGCTGACGCTGAAACTCGGTTTCTCGCACGATATCAATTACGATATTCCAGAAGGCGTTACCATTACGGTAACGGATAACGGAACGAAGTTGAAAATCGATGGAATCAACAAGCAAATCGTCGGTCAAGCGGCCGCTTCGATCCGTCACTACCATCCGGTAGAGCCGTACAAGGGCAAGGGCGTCCATATCCTTGGACAGCACGAAATCCGCAAGGAAG
>JAPKDW010000018.1 GCA_028822375.1 Opitutaceae bacterium
GTCCCTACGCCGTGAATGTTGGAGAGGATTTCGAAATTAGTTTTACTGTGACTGGAGCGCCTGTTCAACCGGCTCGTTGGATTATACAGGGAAAGGTTGCCCCCGGTTTGGCCATGGAGAGCAATACTAATAATGTACTCGTGGGTAGCGAGATATTGGGCTCGATCATTTTCGTTAGAGGCCAACCTACAGCCGCAGGTATCTATGTTTTCAGCGCACAGGCATTTAATGCCGGTGGAGATACGGATAATAACGAGTACGAAGTCCAAGTCAACGTTTCAGCTCCTGCCCCCGAGTTTGTATGGGAACCTCGATCCATGAGCGTGCCGACCGGAGGGCGAGCTCAGTTTTTCTTCGAAGCGGAGGAAGGTGTAGATACGGTTCAGTGGCTGAAGAACGGCAATACTCTGACAGGGCAATCAGGTCCGACATTGATATTGGCCGATACAACCGGCTCCGATGCCGGGGTGTATTCAGTTTCGATTAAGAAAGATGGAGCCGAGCGAATTTCGGCTGGGGCGACGTTGACGATCGACGACGCTGCTGCTGCCGCGACCGTGGAGCTCCGAAATCAGGGTTTCGTCGAACCGGGAAGCGATGTTTTGGTTTCAAGTTTAGTGGTTGAGGGTCCGTCGGCTGCAACGATTCTCTTGCGCGGTTTGGGTCCTGATCTGGAGGGAGCGAATGCTCCGGGGGTTTTGGGAAATCCGCGTTTGGAATTGTCGCGAACGCTATTCGAGGGCGATGTCGAAGTAGGCGCTCAGGCGCTTTTGTCGAACGATGATTGGGAAGTGGATCCAAATGCGGTGGAACTAGCCGCCGTTTTGGCTGCCAACGGAAAATCACTTGAGTCCGGGTCGAAAGACGCGGCGATATTGGTGACGCTTCCTGAAGGCGTTTACAGGATCAAGCTCTCGGGAGACGGTGAATGGACCGGCGCCGGTTTGGCGGAAATGATCGTGATCGAGTAGGGGTTTGAGCTTGAGGTTATGGGTTACAGTCCGCCGAAAAGGTCTTCGAGGGAGCGGGCGATTTTGATTGGAATGGATTTCTTTTCCTTGGCGGATTTGGCGAGAGCATCGAGGAGCTTCATGAGGGCGAGCCCTTCTTGGCCGCTGTTGAGCGGGTCGCGTTCTTCGCGGATCGCGTCGATGAATTCTTGGGCTTGGGCTACAAATAGATCTCCGGTTGCGATTGGGGTCGCGTAGGATTCGGTGAGGCTGTCTGGCTGATTGGATTGGGTTTTGGTTGCCGCGATCAAGTCGAGCGAGGCTTTCGTTCCGAAGATGTGTAGGCTGTTTTGCTCGGGGGCTTCGGTTTCGCCTTTGGGTCCGTCGACGTGACCGAAGGTCATTGCGGATAGGCTTAAGCTTGAGCCGTCTTTGAGGCGGGCGGTTCCGAAAATCGAATCTTCCGCGGCTTCGGATGGATCGGAAAGCCGTTCTTTGAGAAAAAGGTTGTGGCTCGAAGCCATGGCTTCCATCGGGTCTGGGCACCCCATGGCGAACCAAATGCTATCGATAAGATGGATACCGAGATCGAGTAAGGCACCGCCGCCGGTTTCCTTGTTGCCGCGCCAGTTGTCGTCATCGAATGGCCACCAGGCTCGATGGCCAGTCGCTTCGCCGCGATAGACGTCGCCCAGGGCGCCAGTGGCGATTAGTTCGCGAGCGATTTGCAGTTCGGGTGCGAAGCGTTGGTGTCGGGCCCACATGTAGGTTTTTCCGCAAAACCCGGCTGCGGATACGATGCGGGACATTTCGCTTTGGTTGATGCCCGGAGGGCTTTCGCAGAGGACGTGCAGTCCGGCGTCGAAAGCGGAGCAGGTGGCGCGTTGGTGTCGATAGGTCGGTAGGCAGATTACGACGGCGTCGAGCGTCCCGGATTCCATCATCTCTTCATAGGAAATGTAGGCATTGTCGATTCCGAATGTATTGACCATTGCGGTACGGGCTTCTTCGTCGCGGTCGGCCACAGCGGTTAGGCTGACGCCTGCGATTTCCTTAAACGCGGCTGCATGCCGCCGTCCCCAGTTTGCTCCGGCGATGCCGACTCGAATCGATTCACTCATGACGGACGATTAGATCATGGCGGCAGGGAATGGCAACTGTTGGTGGGCGGGCGCTTGAAGGCATTAACAAGTAATTGATTTCGATTTGCTTACAGGTCGATGATGGGCAGTGTGGAACGCGCGGCGAGATTATGAGTTTACGAATACGGAATATGCAGTTTTTGGAGTGGTCGGGGATTGAGCTCGAGCTGGAAGCGGGGCAAGCGGTTTCTTTGCTGGGCGAGTCGGGTTCGGGTAAATCTTTGCTGTTGCGGGCGATTGCGGATTTGATATGCAATGATGGTACCCTCGAGCTAGACGGTCGAGAACGCGCATCATTCTCGCCTCAAGAATGGCGTCGGGCGGTTGGCTATTTGCCGGCTGAGATCTTTTGGTGGGAGGCGTCGGTTGGAGCTCATTTCGAGCATTTGCCAACGGAGATTGAATTGAAGCGTTTGCGGTTGTCTTTGGAGTCGCTGGATTGGGCGCCGAGTCGTTTGTAGATTGGCGAGCGTCAGCGGTTAGGGATTCTGAGAATGCTGGATCGGAAGCCGAGCGTTTTGCTTTTGGACGAGCCGACCGCGAATTTGGATGATGAGATTTCTTCGGTCGTGGAATCGTTGATACTGGAGTATTTGGAATCGAACGATGCCGCGGCTCTTTGGGTAACTCATAGCAAAGCGCAGGCTGCTCGTGTCGGTAAGCGAACGTATTTGATGAGGAATAAGGCCCTGGAATTGGCAGGAATGGAGGAGACTGTTGGATGAACGCTACAATCGAACTAGATTACTGGGATATAGCGTTTGCGGCCTCGATCGTTCTGGGTCTGGCGGTTCTACTTGCGTACTATCGGTTGGGGGTGACGCGTTCGTTGGTGGTCGCTTCGATTCGGCTGGTGATTCAGCTACAGGTTATTGGCTATGTGCTGAAATTTCTGTTTGCGGAAGGGCGATTGGGTTATGTGGCGATAATGGCGGCGCTGATGTTGTTGGTGGCTTCTCGCGAGATCATGGCTCGGCAGAAATTGCGACTTAAAGGTTGGGCATCGTTTGGGTTGGGAGCGTCGACCTTGTTTGTTTCGTCATTTGCGGTGGCCCTGTTCGGCTTGCTTGTGGTTGTGAAGCCGGAGCCTTGGTATTTACCTCAGTATGCGATTCCGATGCTAGGCATGATTATGAGCAATACGATGAGCGGGGTCAGTCTCAGCATGGATCGGCTGACGTCTGCCTTGAGCGACAATCGCTCGATCATCGAGCAGCGACTGGCGTTGGGTCAAAGCGCTCGGGAGTCGATCCAACCTTATCTTCGGGACTGTATTCGGACGGGCATAATGCCGGTGGTTAATTCGATGGCGACAGCGGGAATTGTGTCGCTGCCGGGCATGATGACCGGGCAAATTCTTGCTGGAGCGGATCCGACGGAGGCGGTCAAGTATCAGATTATCATCTGGTTTTTCATTGTTGCAGGAGTGGGTTTTGGAATGGCGATGGCCCTTCGGATGTTGGAGATGCGGTTATTCGATGAACGGCAGCGTTTGCGGTTGGATCGACTGGTGGGGGAGTGAGCTTTTCGTTGGCTCGGGAATTCGAGTTGAAATTTGAATCCAAAGATATCTGGTCAACGAACCATTATTGGACAGGTTCGGTTTCGTCCGAGCTTGTATACCTGTTCGCATGAACAACAATGAAGACGCTTCGTATAGTTTTGTTTTTACTACTGATCCCAGCTTTGGCTTATTCGAAGCCGAAGAAGGAGATTCCGTTCATCTATTTGAACCCGAATCAGGTACTTTACATCACCGTAATCGACAATATTTACGATATGGGCGGCGAAAGCGATCGCTACCATTATATCGAAGAAACATTGGAGAAAGTCTTAGACGAGACGGAATTTCCGATGGGCTACAAGGTAGGCCGATTCGGCTGGCGCGTGCCGAAGGAACAGCCTGAACTGCAGTTGATCTTCCACAAGTGGGGTAATAATGGTATGGGAGAGATAGAAGTCCGCCTAAATGCCTCGTTAAAAGAAACATCTCATGGTCGAAGTCGAAATAAGCTAGGATATGTTCACGAAAGGGAGGGGTCTTTCGGCATCTTTTCTAGCAGCCGCGCGATTAAGGTATATAATGATGTACTGAGCAAAGCGTTGATTAAGCTCCTCGCTGAGCTTAACGAGCATTTCGAGGTGGATTTCGGCTATGCCGAACCAGACGGGGATACCCAATCGCTTTCCCCGAGCTTGGGAACGCCTATCGACGATAAGTAGAGCGGCTGGAGTTAAGACGAAAAACCGATGGATGACGCGAGCATTGAAGCTGAATTGATACGCCGGATTGCCTTGGAGCAACGCGATGCTTTCGACGAGCTTTATGCCCGGTACTCGAGACCGCTTTTTTCCTATGCCTTCAAATTTCTGAAGGATCGAATGATGGCGGAGGAAGTGTTGCAGGATGCGTTCATGAAGATCTGGCGTACATCCCCACGCTACAACCCGGCGCTTTCTCGCCCATTCAGTTGGGCAGTTTTGGTAACGAAACGTTTGTGTATCGATCGTTTGCGACGCCTGAAGCCGGAATCGATAGTTGCGGATCCGATGGAGTTGCAATCGAACGAAGCGACGCATTCGAAAGAACGCGATCCAGCCGAAGCGGTTGCCATTAAGGAAGAAGTCGGGCGTTTGCGTTCGATGCTCGAACGGCTCCCAAAGGCCCAAAAAGACAGTCTATCTCTTGCATTGAGCAAGGGGCTGACTCAACAGGAAATTTCAGATAAACTTAATATGCCTCTTGGCACCGTGAAAACCTCGATGAGACGAGGCATGCAACGGCTTAGGCAACTAATGTCCCATTGTTATGAGTAATAACGAAGAATTACACGAAACTGCGCTGCAATACGCGCTCGGTACGCTACCGGAGTCCGAAACCGAAACATTCGAATCGCACTTGGAATCAGATCGCGACTTGCAGGATCTTGTTCACGAGTGGCAGCGTGTGAACGAAGAAGATGCCCGCGATAACGAGCAGCAAGAACCGTCGTTTCGGATCTACTCGACTGTCATGGCAGAGCTTGAAGGCGAATCGGCGACGGATTCAGCGGAAATCGAGGCGACAGAATCGAAATCTAATCTAATCCCATTTCTTTCTTGGGGCGGTTGGGCCGCTGCAGCGGGATTGGCTATTTTTCTTGGTCTTACGATTGGAAGTCCAACAAGTTCGACTAGCGCGGTGACAGCTAATCTTCCTCACTCCGGCAGCGATATCATCCTCGATGATCTCGGAAACCCGGAATTGGCGACGACGATTCCCTTTGGCCAGGAACAGGATGAGTTCCAGGATCGATTGCTGGAATTAACCGGATTGGCGGAGTCGTATTGGTTTTCTCGCGAAGGATTGCCGCCCGAAGACGGGGAAGGTTTGGACGCGGAAGCGTTTTCCGGAGGATTTTCGATCTACGATCGAAAGATTAAAATAGGGGTAATCGGTATCGAAAACATTCCTGAAGGGCGATTGGGTACCTATTATAATGTTTGGGCTCGAGTTTCGGAAGATAGCGATCCGGTTTGGGCGGGTATGCTGAAGTCTGACGATGCGGGTAGTCGCTTGGCGTTTTTCGATTTGTCGTCAAATGCGACGATTATGGATCGGGATGAGGCGGTCTCGTTTTTCGTGACGGAAGAAAGCGAGAAGCATCCTGAACGGCCAGAGGGTCGCGTTGTATTGAGCGGAATTTGAGGGGTTTTGCTTTCAAGGGTTTGGGGCGTGGCGTTACCGCTAATTGTTTTTGTTCTACCTCTGAAGCTTTTTTTAGAGATTTTGAAGTTGCGGCGGCTTTCGCGATTTTTATGCTGAGTCGAGAAATTCACAATTCCTTCTCGAACCAAGAACGCTATGAAACGACTTCTCTCTCTCTTCTCTGGACTCGCCTTTGTTCTGCCGTCGATTGCGATGGCGGCTGACGAAGCGACAATCGATTCGGGCGATACTGCCTGGATGATCGTGGCTTCCGCTTTGGTTCTTTTTATGACCTTGCCCGGGTTAGCTCTGTTCTACGGAGGACTCGTGCGGTCGAAAAACGTGCTTTCGATTCTAATGCAGTGTTTCGCCATTTGCGCCGTGATGAGTCTTTTATGGGTGATTTATGGTTACAGCGTGGCAGCTCAAGAAGGTGGACGTTTTTGGGGTGGCTTCGAAATGGCCTTCCTCAAGCATCTAACGGTCGACACCGTTAACGGAACGATCCCGGAAAGCGTTTTCATAATGTTTCAAATGACCTTCGCGATTATTACCCCGGCTCTGATCGTGGGCGCGTTCGCGGAGCGTATCAAGTTCGGCGCGGTGATGCTTTTTTCGATTATTTGGTTCAGCTTTTCCTATCTGCCCATCTGGCACATGGCTTGGGGCGGCGGACTTTTCGCCGAATGGAACGTGATCGATTTCGCAGGCGGAACGGTTGTTCATATCAATGCAGCGGTTGCCGGTTTGGTCGGTTGCTTGATGGTTGGGAAGCGCCGCGGCGCATTTAGCGAGCCGATCAAACCGCATAATTTACCGCTAACGGTTGTTGGCGCGGCGATGCTTTGGGTCGGTTGGTTCGGATTTAATGCAGGCAGCCAATTGGCTGCTGATGGTACAGCGGGCATGGCTATGCTGGTGACTCAAATTGCTTCGGCATCAGCAGCGGTTACGTGGATGCTGATCGAGTGGGCGAAGCATGGCAAAGCGAGTGTTTTGGGTATAGCAACTGGCGCAGTCGCTGGTTTGGTCGCTATAACGCCGGCCTCGGGGAATTCGGGTCCAATGGGTGCAATATTGATCGGCGTAGCATCAGGCCTCTGTTGTTATCTGGTTGCTGTCAACCTGAAGCATAAGCTAAAAATCGACGATAGCTTGGACGTGTTTGGCGTTCATGGCATCGGCGGTATCGTAGGCGCTTTGTTGACGGGCGTTGTAGCGGCCAAGGGAATGGGCGGCTCAGGACTGTCAGTCGATGGCGGTATGGGCGAGCAGGTTTTCGCTCAATTCAAGAGCATCGTGGTCACGATCGTTTGGAGCGGAACGGTTTCGTATATCGCGTTTAAGCTGATCGGCTATCTTATGAACGGTATCCGTGTAGAGACGGACGACGAGCTTCGCGGTCTCGATCTCAGCTCGCACGACGAGCAAGGCTACGATATGTAATTCGCTTTTTGGCGATTATGGAATTTTCAAGGACCAGAGAGCTTCAGCTTTCTGGTTCTTTTGCTTTCGAGCTGCGATGTTGCATTCTCAAACCAGAGGCGTAGCCTGTTGGCGAAAATGAAAAAAACACTTTTTTCGAGCGTTTCTTTAGGATTAGCAGTCCTTTTCACGAGCGGTTGCTCGATCAAGAAAATAGCGATGAACCAATTGGGCGACGCGCTTTCTGGCGGGGGGACCGTGTTTTCATCAGACGAGGACCCGGAGCTCGTTAAGGACGCCCTGCCATTTAGCTTGAAGCTCATGGAAAGCGTGCTTGCAGAAACTCCTGAGCATCGCGGGCTGCTTTTGTCGCTGGCGAGCGGTTTTACCCAGTACGGGTATGGGTTCGTGCAGCTGGACGCGGATGAGATCGAGAATGATGATTATGAGAAGGCCCAGGATTTGAGGGATCGGGCAACCCGTCTTTATTTAAGAGCGAAACGTTATGGAATGCGGGCATTGGAAGTTAAGCATCCTGGTTTTGAAGCTCGATTGGTAAGCGATCGCGAGGCTGCTTTGAAGGAGCTAAAGGAAAGCGAGATACCCTATCTTTATTGGACTGGTTTGTCTTGGGCCGCGGCGATCTCTCTTTCGCTGGACGACCCGGAGAAATTGGGAAACCTGACCATCGCAGAGAGCATATTGGAGCGGGCCCTGGAGCTTAATTCTGATTGGGACTTCGGGACTTTGCGTGGTTTTTTCGTCACCTACGAAATGAACCGGATTGGGGGAACAGGGGATCCGATTAAAAAAGCGACCGAGCACTTTATTGAGGCTCAGCGGTTGTCGGGTGGGCTTATGGCTTCGAATTACGTAGCCTATGCGGAATCGGTAGCGACCGAGAAGCAGGATAAGAAGTTGTTCGTTTCGCTTTTGAATCAAGCTTTAGCCATCGATTTGGACACTCGTCCTGACTGGCGGCTTTCCAATAAGATCTATCAACGTCGCGCCAAGTGGTTGCTGACTCGCTTGGATTGGTATTTCTTTTAGAACTGGTAAATGAGTCGGAAATTTCTCCGCTGCCTAATTGTAGGAGCGGGTTTACCCCGCGATAATGCCTGTCCATACCATAAAAATTTAAAATCGCGGGATAAACCCGCTCCTACACGGTGGCGCGAGACGTCCCGGCTCGCGTCTTGCGGTAGCAAGATCGACTGTGTAGATACTTTCCTAGGCACTTTTTCTAGGACGGAAAACCGGAAATAATGAAACGTTTCGGAGTAATTGCTGTTTTATTGGAGTAAAACCTTGAATTCGTCCGTTAATCTAAGAGAACGCCTTTTCCATGACCTACGCATCTAGATACCTACGCAGCCTTTTGGGCTTAGCGGTTATTACAGTCTTTTTCACTGCGCTTGGCCTAAGCGCGCCGCTTCGCTTGGCCACGTTGGCGCCGAAGGACACGTCTTTCGACAAAGCCCTTCGTCGGATGGGGCAAACCTGGAAGAAGGAGACGAATGGCAAAGTGGAATTGATGGTCTACGCTGGTGGAAGCCAAGGCAGCGAGTCGGAGCTGATCAAGAAAATGCGCATCAATCGTCTGCATGCAGCGCTATTGTCCGGTATTGGATTGTCGGAAATCGATGAAAGCGCGGCGGTTTTCCAAAAGGTCCCGCTATTGTATCGGAGCCTTGAAGAACTTGAGTATGTCATGAAGGAAATGGCGCCGGTAATGGAAGAAAGAATACGTGAAAAAGGTTTCGTTGTCTTGAGCTGGATCGATAGCGGCTGGGTTCGCGTTTTCAGCAAGAATGAAATTCTAACGCCATCGGACATGGCGAAGAGCAAACTCTTTACCTGGTCGGGTGACCCGAAGCAGACGGATTTGTTGAAGAAAATTGGATTTCGCCCGGTAGCAATCGACAGTACCGAGATCGTCTCAAGTATGACGACCGGTTTGATCGATACGGTACCGATGCCCCCTTTTTACGCTTTGGCTACGCAAACTTATAACACAGCTCCGCACATGTTGAATTTCAACTATGCTCCGATTACGGGAGCGATCGTTATATCGGAAAAAATGTGGCTGCGATTTTCCGAGGAAGATCGGAAGGCGATGAAAGCCGCTGCGATCGAAACGGGTAAAGAAATGACTGCTTCGGGGCGCGAGGAAAGCGAAGCGTCGATTCGTGTCATGCGCGATACGTGGGGCTTGAAGGTTAGCGAGCTGGACGACGCATCGCGGGATCAATGGCAGACGGTTGCGAAGGAAGCTTACGACTACATTCGAGGCAATACGGTGCCGGCTGAAGTCTGGGATAAGATGGTTCAGACTTTGGAGGAATACCGCTCGGCTAATTAGGAGGCTTTAAAATAGGACCGTTTCGTTGGTTCAGTTCCCCCTTGCGTTTGGCTTGGGGGTATTTTGATATTTCGCGTGGAAAATGCGGATTCTTCATCATCGCCGGAGAAAAGCGACGCGACTGGCTTGAATTTAGTTGTGGGTAAAATGGTTGCTTATTGGGGCCGGATTGAGAACTGGCTCATAACGTTCGCCTTGGGGGCGATGATGCTGCTGCCGCTTCTGGAGATCGTCTTGCGTCAGTTTCGCTCTGGCATTTCGGGATCGGCGGAATTGCTTCAGCATTTGGTGCTTTTCGTGGCGATGCTCGGCGGAGCAATTGCGGCTCGGGAGAATCGTCTGCTTTCGCTTTCCACGTTCACGTCTTTTTTGAAAGGTCCTTGGAAGATAGCGGCGCAGTCGGTTAGTTCGACCGTCGCTTTGTTTGTCACGTTTACGATTGGCGTAGGTTGCTATCAGTTCATCAACACCGAAGGGATTGGGGGGACTGCTTTGTTCGCGGGTTTGCCGTCTTGGGTATTTATGAGCGTGATGCCGATCGGCTTCGGTCTTTTGGCGGTTCGAATTTTGTGGTTGAGCGGTGATTCTTGGCGACTGCGGTTAATCCCACTTGTTGTGGGAGTAGTCTTGTTCGTGTTCTGCACGTATCATTTCGAAGCGGTTGAGTCGTTTGTATGGCCGCTTCTCATTCTGTTGATTATCGGGACAGTTGCGGGGGCTCCGCTATACGTGACGATTGGCGGCGCGGCACTGATTATGAATTGGGGTTGGGGCGGCTACTTTCCCGAGGAGCGAGTCGAGATCGCGATTAACACTCAAGCGCAGACTTTGTATAGCTTTATTCGCAATCCTTTGTTGGTGACCTTGCCGCTCTTTACTTTGGCGGGGTATTTTTTGGCGCAGGGGGATTCGTCGAAACGTTTGATCCGCCTGATTCAATCGGTGTTCGGGGGCGTACGCGGAGGCGCGGTGATCGTTACGGTGGTCGTGTGCGCGTTTTTTACGACTTTCACTGGCGCGTCGGGGGTTACGATTTTGGCTCTGGGAGGCTTGCTCATGCCAGTGCTCCAATCAGCTGGATACAGCGAGCGATCGAGTATTGGCATGTTGACCGGCGCGGGATCTCTAGGAATTTTGTTCCCGCCGTGTTTACCGCTTATTTTGTATGCGGTGGTTGCTACGAATACGCAGCTGGTGAGTTTGTCGCTTAAGGATGTTTTTCTCGGTGGAGCGATTCCGGGAACGTTGTTGGTTTTGATGACGATCGGTTGGGGAATGTGGAATCAGCCGAAGTTCGAGGGTGAGCGTTCTCCATTGGATTGGAACGAAATCCGTAAGGCATTCGTGGGCGCTTTAGGAGAACTGCTTTTGCCGGTCTTGACGCTTTTCGCTTTGTTCAGCGGATACGCGACGCCGATTGAAGCGGCTTCGGTTTCCGCGTTTTACGCGTTTCTGCTCTATCTTGTCGATGCGCATTGGGTGCGTAATGCTAATATCCGGACGGAGCTGCCGAAGATGGTATCGGAGTGCGGGTTGCTGGTCGGGGGCGTATTGTTGATTTTGGGAGTGGCGATGGGGCTGACGGATTATCTTATCTTCGCGATGATTCCTGACCAAATGGTGGAATGGGCTCAGGCGACGATTGAATCGAAATACGTGTTTCTGTTGGCGCTAAATGGAACGCTGATTTTGGTCGGCTGTTTAATGGATATTTTTTCCGCGATCATTGTGATTGTTCCGTTGATCGTTCCTCTGGGGGTGGTTTTTGGAATTCATCCGGTTCATTTGGGCATCATCTTTCTCGCGAATCTGCAGTTGGGTTATCTCACGCCGCCGATCGGGATGAACTTGTTTCTAGCTTCCTATCGGTTCGGCAAACCGATGTCGGAAGTGATCAGGGCATCTCTACCATTGCTCGTTGTATTCGCAATTGGGGTACTGCTCATTACGTATGTGCCGATATTGACGACATGGCTACCGGATTTATTTCAGTAATAGCGCGATGAATATCGTTTTGTTCGAGCCTGACGAGATCGGCAAGGCGCTGGCGCTTTCCGATGAACGCGCGAAGCATATTTTAAATGTTTTGCGTCGCCAAGAAGGCGATACCTTCGATGCGGGTGTAATCGATGGTAAGCGGGGTAAAGCGACGGTGCAATCGATTGGCAATGAGTCGATCGACCTTCAATTCGACCTGCAGCATGAGGAACCTTTTTTGTTTCCGATCGATTTGATCGTTGGTTTGTCTCGTCCTCAGACGAATCGAAAAATATTGCAGGAAGCCACTTCGATGGGTGTGCGAAGTTTGTCGTTCGTCACTACGGAGCGAGGGGAACCGTCGTATGCGACCTCGAAGCTGTGGACCACCGGGGAATGGCGTCGTCATGTGATTGCGGGAGTCGTTCAAGCCTACACCACTCGCATGCCGCAAGTGTCGTTCGGGATAAGCTTGGAAGCGGCGCTTGAGGCGAACGAAAGCGTCGAAGTTAAGATCGCATTGGACAACTACGAAGCGGAATCGGCTTTGAGCGAAGTCGATCGCGGGAGGGGTTCAATTGCTTTGGCTTTGGGGTCAGAGCGCGGTTGGGCGGGAGCGGAGCGCACGTTATTGCGAGAGCATCGTTTTCAGTTGGCTCATCTCGGATCGCGTCCTTTACGAACGGAAACGGCGGCCGTTGCAGGAATCGCGGTGCTGTTGAGCTAGTTTTTGAATCGCAACCGGGTTCATTCCTCGAAACCTGGAGGGCGAAGTAGGAAGCGTCAGCGAGGTATTAAAGGGTAGCGGCCGATCTCCGAGCGGCCATTTCCTCTTTTTAAAGCTGAACGATTACGTCGACCATGTCGGTGTCAAATTGCTTTAGAGGGCGAGCGGAGCGGTGAATGATCGTTACTTGCGAACCTGCTTGGGCAGCGATAAGCGCCTCTCGGACGAGGGCGATTCGAAGGTATTGATTATTTCCGGAATAGTGGGAAAGGTCGAATCTGACCAAAAAGGTCAAGCGGTCGTAGTGCTTTCGGCCTCCTCTGTCCCAGCATCGGCGCGTTGCGCGTTTTCGTTGGAAACGAGCGAGAAGGCTCGTTTTTTGGCGAAAGGGGATACGGTCCGGATCAAGGGAGTCATTCGCTCGGGCGCAAGCAAGGACGAGGAATTGGGGCTTTACGCGGATGTGATCGTCGAGAAGTGCGATCTTGTTCCTGCAGAATGATTAAGTTCTCGACTTAAATTGGTGATCTTAAGTCACTTATTAGTAGGTGTTTAAGAATTCTAATTGTTGAGAGTGTTTTCTTTCTAGACAGAGGGGGTGTTTGGTGTAGTGTGCCGCTCTCTAATCGTGGTCTCAGGGAGAGCCTTGGGTCAATTTTTCGATTAGATAATAAAATAAAATATAATACACACATGGCAAAAGGAACAGTAAAGTGGTTTGATTCAGAAAAGGGCTACGGCTTCATTCAACAGAGTGAAGGCGGCGATGATCTTTTCGTACATCACACCGAAACAGATGGGTACGCCCTAAATGAAGGCGATACCGTCGAATACGAGATTGGCGAAGGACGTAAAGGTCCCTGCGCAACGAACGTAAAGAAGAGCTAGCAGTCCATCTCGGACCACTTGACTTGCAGGCGTTCTTAGAACTCCTGCTATTTACTTTCAAAACATCAAAAGGAGAAGCTTCGGCTTCTCCTTTTTCGTGTCTGGATGGATTGGGCGGAAAGGGTGTCGTTTTGAGCGATATTGCGTCGGCACAAGCTTGTCTAGGCATCGCGAGGTCGTTTTCAGTCCCTCTTAGGGCATACGCGTCAACTTAACTCTATTTGAAGGAATTATTGCAGATCCCACGCCGAAGTCTCGGCGTAGCTACCCCGACACGTCGGGGTGGTTTTGCTTCGCCATCTGCGCTCCACTCCGTCAGACGATTTCAGTTAAGTTGACGCGTATCCGCTGAGCGGGACGGGGTGGTTTTTAGACGATTTCAGTTAAGTTGACGCCAATGCTCTTAAGGGGAAGGCCTATTTGCTGTTTTCCGGGAGGACGACATCCGAGGCTTCGATGGTGATGAGCTCTTTTTTGGAAAAGGTTTGTTTGAGCTGGCGGAGACGCATGGCTTGGTTGCGGATGATTTGTTCGAAAAGGTTTCGAACGTAACGGCCATTTCCGAAATCGTCGCCAGTATCAGAGAGAGCGTATTGGAATACTTGGGAAAGGTTTTTTTCGGCCCCTTTAGACAGTTTGTATTGGTTGTTCTCGCAGAAGATTTTGAAGATCTTGGACAGCTCTGTCGGGTTGAAGTCGGAGAACAAAATGGTTTTGCTGAAGCGCGACTTTAGGCCGGGATTCGATTGGATGAACTCGTTCATATCGTTTGGATACCCTGCGACGATAACGATCAGGCGATCGCGATCGTCTTCCATGCGTTTGACGAGGGTATCGATGGCTTCGCTGCCGAAATCGTTTTCGCCGCCGATAAGGCTGTAGGCTTCGTCGACAAAGAGAACTCCATCGAGGGAGCTGTTTATGATTTCGGAGGTTTTGATGGCGGTATGCCCAACGTATTGCCCGACAAGGCCCATGCGGTCGGTCTCGACGAGATGTCCTTTCTTGAGGATGTTCAGCTTTTTGAAGATACGGGCGAGGATACGCGCGACGGTGGTCTTGCCGGTACCGGGATTGCCTGAGAAAACGAGGTGGAGGGAGAGGGCGGCAGTTTTCAGCTGGAGCTCTTCGCGTTGCTTTTGGATTTCTAGAAAGTGAACGAGTTTTTCGATCTCGTCTTTCACGCCTTTTAGCCCGACGAGGGCGTTTAGAGTGGCGAGTTCCTCCTCAAGGGTTTTGTCGTCGTTTTCGGGAGGCAGCGATGCTTCTTGAGTTGTATTCGTTTTTTGGACATTTTTGAAGATAGGGGCGCTATCGCGATCGAATAGGGCTCGTGCTTCGGACTCGGCCTTGACAGCGCGGGCTTTGTCTTTTGCTAGGAGGGTATCGGCGAAATTCGACAGAAGGATCTGTTCGTCGCTGCTGAGCGCTCCGTCGGCGAGGGCGAGGGTGTAAGCAGCCTTTAGGATCTCGGCTGCGAGTACGGGGTGTTTGCTTGCTGCGCGCAGCTGGGTGAGGTCGTAGTCAAACAGGCTTTCAATGCGGGATTTAAGCAGGCTTTCGTAGGTGGGGGACCAACCCAGTACGGTGAAGGCAGCGCGGAGGAAAGCGCGTTCGCTGGCATTCGTGTCGCCATCGATCAGTCCGGTTAGGAAAAAGGCGAAGCGCAGCTCGAAATCGATTTCGAAATCAGAGCAGCCGTGAGCGTTTACAAGGGCTTGTTTAGTTGCGGAAAAATTCGAAAGACAAGCAGCGGCAACAACGTTTGAATCGTCCATAGCGTGTGATTGAGGAGAAAATCGATCTGCCTAGATGCTAATCAATGATTGCTTGGCCCGCGCATAATGGTTTTGGCGGAGCAGGTGGCGGGGGCGAAGCGCCGTCCTATTTCATCTTGTATTCGCTGGGCAATGTCAGGTTCGCCGCATGTGAAGATATCGATCGCCGCGTAACTGTGTTCTGGCCAAGTGTGCACTGTAATATGGCTTTCCGCGATGACGACGACTCCAGACAGTCCGTGGGGGCTGAACTGATGGAAGACTGATTTGACGACATGCGCTCCAGCCTGCGTAGCGGACTCGACCAGAGCGCTCTCAAGTTGCTCCTTCTCGAGGAGAAGCGCTTGAGGGCAATGGTCGAGTTCCAACAGGATATGGGTGCCAAGCGCATGTGTGTGCGCTTGGGCCACGGGGGAGGTGTTGTGTTCGTCTCTAAACACGTGCGCTTACTGCGTGACGTTCAATTTGGCCTTGAGGGCGGCGAGCTTGTCATTGACTTCAACGGAAGCGCTGCCGCTAGCTCCGAGCCCCTCGAATTCTTTTTCAAGCCTATCTCCGCTACCGGTGGAGACGTCGGCGATTTCTTTGGCCGCATCGGCTTCGAAGCCTTGGCGTTCCGCCTTGGCTTTCATGCGAGCCATTAGGTCGTCGGCGTTGTTCTTGCCAGAGATGCGGGCCTTGGCTTCGTAGATGTCTTTCTTGACTTGGGCGGCTTTGCTTTGGGCGATAATAAAATCTTTATTCCGGCGGAATTCAGCCACTTCATCACCCATTTTGATGATTTCCTTTTTGAGTTCGTCGACGGAATCGCGTTGACTCTGCCACTGGCTTTGGAGGGTCGCCGCTTTCTGCTCGTGCTCGGTGCCGCGTTGCAGGGCTCGGATGGCAAGTTCTTCTTTGCCTGCCTTGAGGGCCATTTCCGCCTTCTGTTCCCAGGTGAATTTCTCGGCTTTTTCCTTTTCGAGAAGGGCCTTGGTTTGGCGTTCCGTAGCGATGCAGCTTTGGATGGATTTCTTGGCGTCACGGATCTGGGTTTCTTTGTCTCGAATGGCTTGCTCGAGCATGAGTTCGGGCTTCTCCAGATTATCGACCATCTTATTTGCGGCGGCTTCGCCTACTTTGAATATGCGTGAAAATATGCTCATATCAGAAAAATGGGTCAGGGGTTAGGTTTCGTTTGTTTGGGCGGTGAAGAGCGCTTCGGCTTTGTCGACGGCAAGTTCTAGGGAGTCAAACACGCAGAGGATTTCATGGTCGTTGAGGCTGCCACTTTCGCGGCTCTCAACGAGCACGAGGCGCGGGTCTTCCGGGTTGGCGTTGTTGATCCCGAAGCTGACTGGGAGAATTTCCGTATTCAGATCGAGCAGCTTGAAGTGGAGGGACGCCGGGCCGAAGTCGTGGACGTTGCCGAGATCGACTTCGAAGTAGATGGTTTTGTCATTGATTTTCACGAAGACAGGGAGTTCTTCGTCTCGCGTGATTCTATAGACGTCGTTGTCGAGGTCTTCGACGTCGAAGCCGTGTAGCATGAGGAAACGGCTGAATTCTTCTTGAGTTTCTATTTTGACGATTACTTCGTTCATTGTGTTGATGGAATGTTTGAAGGCTACGTTAAGCGATGCGCTTTCGTTTGATATCTTCTTCGATTGAAATAAAGTCTTCTAGTTTGTCGGCAAGGATAATGAGCTGGTCGCCTGCATCTACATTCGTATCCTTTGGCGGGTTTAGGATGTGTTTATCCTGTTTTACGATGCCGATGAGCACCATATTAACCGGGTGATTGAGAGCGGCGATCTGCAGCTCGATAAAAGAGATTTCGGTTAGGGAAGTTGCATGGACGTAGAACTGGCTGCCATCCTGGTTGGTGATTAATTGCTCGAATGTTTTACGAATGCCGGGGTAAAGAAACTCCTGCACGATCATTCGCTCGTTGATGCCGTCCGATAGGACGATGCCGTCGGTATTGGCCCGGTGCATCATCCGTAGGTTGCTGGTGCTGACGAGTTCGACTACGGTTTTGATGGGGTTGCCGGTTTCGAGTTCAATCAATTCTATGACGGAGCCGATGGCATAGGTCTGCGCGTCGCAAGAAGGGTCGCCGATTCTCTCAGGTAGAATGAACACCCCGTCGCATTGGCTGATATTCGCTTGATGGAGCGTTTCCTCGTTGATGGGCAGGCCTTTGACGAAGAGTATGCCGCGTTTCTGTAGCGGCTCGGGCAGCTCGTCGAAAGCGTTGCTGACGATTACAATGGTCCGGTCCTTGTAAGTCGCGGTTCCTTGGAGTTCGTCCAAGAGCATCAAAGTCTTGTCGACGTTGGGGCTATTGCAAATGACGATGTGGTTTTTGGCTGTGATGTTCATAGCGCCTTTTTTTCGTTTGGATACGCGTTCGAGTAGAGATTCAGTTACTGCAGCGAGTAGATAGCCAAGCAGGCCGATGCCTACGAGAAAGCAGGGGTAGGCGATTAGGAAACGTCCGACGAAGGTTTGAGGGTATAGGTCGCCGTAGCCGACGGTGGTCATGGTGACCATCGCCCACCAGATGGAGTCGACGAGGGTCAATCCTTCGTTCACCGAGCGTTCTGCAAAATAGTACCCGACCCCGAAGACGAGATTCAAGCCTGCTGCGATGGCGAGGACGTTGATCGTCTTGACGCTGGAGGCGCTCCTCTTGGAGAGGAATCGTTTGAATAGGGCGAATAGCATTTCCGATTTTCCGGCTAGAGTTCCCAGGGCTCTTTCCAGTGCTCGGGTTTGCCTGGAGATGCGTCGAAGACGTTGGTTTTGTCCTTCAGAACCTTGACGGCTTCGAGGGTGGATTCGTTGGGCGAATCGGCGGTCGGGTGGGCGATTTCTCGGTAGGGCGATTCTTCTTTTCCGTGTAGTTGCTCTACGAGCGAGAGTCCTTGGTTGACGATGTCTTGGATAACGGATTCGCCGGATACGGGGCCATCTTCGCTGTCCCAGCCGAGTTGCTCGATGCGCAGGGTCGAGTTGCAGATATTGAGAATTTCGTCCCACACGCTGCCTAGCAATAGGTCGAATGCCCAACCGGTTTCCGTTCGCCCGAAGCGCTCTTCGTTGACGAAGCTCATGAAAACGATTTCAACTGGATCGATTCCCTTGTAGGCGGCGATCGCCACGCGAAGGTCTTCCCAGCGTTCCTGTTTTAGGTGGGTTTTCCAGCTGGATTTAATGTCGAAATCGAAATAGTTGGCGAATGCGAAGCTGCCTTCCTCGAGATCGACAGCGCAGAATACGTCGAAGAAAGTTAGAAAATCCGAGTAGCGGAGCATGAAGCGCTGGAGCGCGTCGCGTCCTTTTTCGGTGGGTGTGTAGCGTTCGTCGTCTTTGATTTGGATTAAGTCGCGAACGAGCAACCATTCGAGGATGGGTTCCAGGTCTTCCTCTTCCCGCTCGAGCATGAGCGCAAAGAGCTTTGGAGCATTTATCATGTACTCCAGGAGATAGATCGCGGCAAACTGACTCTTCTGAGCCTCGGTAACCGAGTATTGGGCGATGGACATCGGTCTAGTTAAATAGCGTGGTGAGTATGAGAGTCAGACCAATCGCGGCTGTACCTTCGATCAGGGCGGCTCCCCAGTTGCGGTCCTTGGAGATTTCCTCGTCTAAAGACGCGCCGGGCAGAATGAATTTATCGACGACGTAGCGGCATACCGTGAGAAGGAAGACGCAGATAACGAACCATAGGGCGAGTCCTAGGATGGAGTCGTTGTTCACGATGTAGCTGGAGAGCAGCATCCCGACTGCGGCTAGCGTGATACCGAAGCCGACGCCCGCAGCGGCGTTGTCTTTTTCGATTTCCTTATGGAGGTCGTAGGAGCTAATCTTTTGGTAGACGATCGCGAAAAGGATGAAGGCGACTTGGCCAATGGCGAAATAGAGCAGAGTCGAGAAGACATCCGCGAGCAGGCTGCCGGAGGTTTCGCCGTAGGTGGCGGCTTGGATCGTGAAGGCAGAGCCAATGTAGGCTCCCGCTTGGACGGCGCCGGTCCCGATGTTTTGGTCCTCGACGAGTTCCTTTACGTTCTTGAACTGGCTCAGGAGAAACTTGTCGTTGGCGATGCGGGCTATTTGAAGCAGTCCGATTCCGAAGAGCGCCCAGATTAGCGTGCCGCCAATGTCTCGGAGCAAGAGGTTTTGGCCGCTTCCCGTGTCCGATACTGCTATGTCCTGCCGAAGGACTCCCCATAGGATGATGCCGATTGCGAGGATATATCCAGAGAAAGACACGGCGATCGCCTTGTTGTCTTTGGTGGTAAGTTCGGTCGAAAGTTTGTATGGAGTGCAGAGGTCGTTGACTACTTTTCCAATCCATAGGATCGCGATTGCGAGGACGAGAAAGATGATCGCCTGGCTGTCGATGAGCGACAGGGCTTCTTCGGTTCCGAAAAACGCTTTAAGAGAATCTGTATTCATTTTTTATTACTCCTGTTGAAGGGGTTTATTTGCCACCGCCTCGGTAGCTGGATGTTCGCGAGGTCCTGACGCTAGGGCTACTTGATCGGGAGCTGCTGCTTCCGAATCCTCCGCTTCGTATCGTCTTGGATGGGTTGCGAGTTTGGAAACTCTTTTGGGCAGTGGTTGGGCTCTTGAGAGGGGCTTTGATGTTATTGGCGCTCTTGGTCGCGTTTGGAGAGGCCGAGGACGAGCTGAGACTTGAAGCGGTTGCCTTCGTGTAGCCGGAATTGCTCGTAGTCTTTCTCATATCGCTACGATAGGAATCGTAGTTTCGAGACGGATAGGAACGGTAGGTGTTCGGGTAGCGTCCATAACCCCAAGGAGAGTAGTAGGGGCGATGGCTGCTGAAGAGCCATGAGACCAGAAGCACGTCGGTCAGAGAGGTGCGTCTGTGGTAGTAGTGACCTGAGCCGTAGAGATGCTGGTTTCCGTAAGTTTGGATGTGAGCGCGACCATCGCTCGTCTTTTCGATCTCAATCGTGGCTACTTCCTGAGTTTGTCCATCTGCTAGATCGACGGTGAGGGAGAATCCGCGTTGGTTGTCGGTTCCGTATTCGGTTACCTTGATGTAGTCGACGGCGCCGTTTTCGTCGAGGTCGAGATTGTTGATGCCGACGCTGGAGTCGTTGAGCATTTGCTCGAACTCTCCGCCGGTCTTGGCGCGTTTGAGGAGTTCGCCAACGGCCTGCAAATCGAGACCGGAGGCTGCGTCCTGCGTAATCGTTTGCTGGACTGTGACGTTGTAATTGTTGGAGCGAGAGCTGCTGCGGCTACAATTCGAGCAGCTCGAAATTACGAAGAGAAATGCGAGTACGCCTATGCCGATGTTGAGGTGATTGGAGGTCATGTTGTTTGCTTGTTCGTGTTATGCTGTGCGGCGTAAATAGAGGTTGCGAAGGCTAAAGAGTACTCTGCGAGCCTTTCCAGGCTTCGAGGTAGTAATTGTAGATACAAGGATTTGTAATCGTATTCACAGATTGCTGATCCGTTTCGAGTTGGTTTTTTCCGAAGTGCAGTGATGCCCTGGTTAATTCGGATGTAAGGTACTTTGTGTGGCGAGTCAAGTTGGGGGTGTCGGACAAAGCGTGTTTAAGTTTTGTTTCGCTATAAAACGTATCGCGACCGCCGATCCACCAGCCCCACTCGCCGAAGGAAGGCACGTTGTCGTGAAACGGCACTGCCGTAAGGCCTCCGCTGTGTAGGGTCCTGCCGATGCAAAGGAATGCTTCCTTGGCGTGATAAGGAGAGGTGGATTGTTGGACGAAGACGCCGTCGGCGCTGAGTTTTTGGCGGATGAAACCGTAAAAGTGCTGGCTGTAGAGTTTGGCGAGCTCTACGGAATTGGGGTCGGGGAAGTCTATTATGATGACGTCGAACTTTCCGGGCGCTTGGGCGACGAATGCGGATGCATCTACGTTTAACACTGAAATCGTAGCTACGGTATCGGTGCTTTCTGCGTCGAAGTCGGTTGCTTTTGTGATAGATATTTTGGCTTCGCCGGTGTCGAGAAAGGCTTGGTTTTCGGTGGCGGTGACGCGTGTCGAGGAGAGGCTACCGTGGTTGAGGCGTTTGAAGTGGACGTTGTTGCGAGCGAGATCGGTCATCATCGGATCTAGGTCTACGAGGGTGACCGATTCGACGTCGTCGTATTTTAGGACTTCCCGCAGCGCGAGACCATCTCCCCCGCCGAGGATTAGCACTTTATCGCGTCGCGTCGCGATTTGCATGGCTGGGTGCACGAGGTGTTCGTGATAGATGTGCTCGTCGTGGCTGTTGAACTGCAGGTGCCCGTTGATGAAGCAGGAGATCACTCCAGCGTGGCTCTCCGTGAGGACTATATGTTGGTATTTGGACGTTTCGGAAAAGATGATGCGGTCGCGATAGAGTCGTTGCTCGGCAGTTTGCGTCCAGTCGTCCCCGAAGGTGAATCCCACGCCAATCAAGATTCCAACGAGTCCGATGCCCGCGTAGAGGCGAGCATGGTAGGATGCCTGAGAGCGAAAGGATATTAGCAGAACGAGCGCTGTAAAAAGGGTGGTTAGAGCGAGGATCAGACCCGTTTGCACCATTGTGAAATAGCGGAACAGGAGGAATACCCAGAGCATCGCTCCAATCAGAGCCCCCATGTAATCCATTTTTAGGATACGGGCGAGATTGCTCTTAACGTCGGTAGAAAATTGTTCGTTGATTCGAGAAAGCAGCGGGATTTCAAACCCTATCAAGATCCCAATGCTACTTATTAGCAGGTACTGCGTGAGCGCGAAGTGGGATGGATACGCGCTAAAGACATGCAGCATGAGCAATGACCCGAAACCTCCGAGCAGGGCCAGCAGGATTTGGCTGTAGACGAATATGTCGATCAGGCGCTTGTCTGAAATGTGACGTTGGATCTCGGCTCCAAGACCCATGCAGAATAGCATTACGGCGATGACGATAGCCCACTGTTGGACGGAGTTTCCTAGGATATCGGATGCGATCTTGCTGAGCGTGTATTCATAGGCCATGCCGCATGCGCCCATCATGAACGTCACGCAGATGATCGCAACGGTTTGCAAAGAGCGGTGCTCGTTTGCTTTTGTTGAAAAGGGAGCCGGGGCGGAATTAGGCGCTTTAGGATTGCTCATGCTCGATGTTCTGGATCGCTTCAAAAGCGGAGCAGGGGACGATACGCAATAGTAATTCGCTCTACTTTGCTAAATGAGGCAAATGGTAATCATTCGGTCCAGGACAACGCGTAGCTTTCTCACCCGGTGAACAGTTTATGCACGACTTCTCCGGAGTTGAGGGTTGGTCGTTCCAGGCGACCGCCTGATTTGAATTCGAGGTTCATATGGTCGAGGCCCATTGCATACAAAATGGACGCGTGCAGGTCGTGTACGTGGCAAGGCTCCTCGACTGCCCATAATCCGAGTTCGTCGGTCGAACCGATGACTTGCCCGCCTTTTACGCCACCTCCCGCCATCCACATGGTGAATCCATAGGGGTTGTGATCTCGGCCGTCGCCTTTTTCGCTCATGGGCGTTCGCCCGAATTCGCCGCCCCATACGACTAATGTGTCTTCCAGCAAGCCGCGTCGTTTTAGGTCCTCGAGCAGGCCCGCGACAGGCAGGTCCATCGATTCGCACATCTTGCTGGCCTTGGTTTCATGATCCGCATGGGAATCCCATTTGCTGCCGGTTCCGCTATAGACTTGGACGAAGCGAACTCCTCGTTCGACCAATCGCCTGGCTTGCAGGCATTGGCTCCCGAATGCGGCGGTCGATTTTCCGTCCATTCCGTACAGCGTTTTGGTCGCATCGTCTTCTAGGCTTAGATCTACTGCCTCTGGGGCTTCGGCCTGCATCCGGTAAGCCAGTTCGTAGGAATCGATCCGCGCTTCCAGTTCGTCTTCGAATGTATTTTGCTTGGCATGACGCCGGTTCATTTCTTTCAGAAGGTCCAATTTCCCGCGTTGCCGTCTATCGCTAAGGCCCTCGGGCGGATAGAGATTTGGGATGGGAGTAGGTCCGTTTCGAAACAGCGTTCCTTGATAAGTCGCGGGCATGAAACCGGTGCCCCAATTTCGGACTCCTCCGAGTGGCATGGAATTATTATCGACCAAGACAACGTATCCAGGAAGGTTCTGATTTGCAGTTCCTAGTCCGTATACCGACCAAGCTCCGAGCGAAGGCCGTCCCCCGAGAGTCGATCCTGTATTCATTTGGCAAACCGAGCCCACGTGGTTGAGCCCGTCTGCCCAGCAGGATCGAATAACCGCTAGGTCGTCTGCATGTTTAGCGATGTTGGGACACCAATCCGAAATCCAAAGTCCGCTCTCTCCGTGCTGATTCCACGTTCGGGGCGAACCCATTAAGGGCGACCCTTGCTCGCCCATCGCGGTGACCGGTTCCTTGAAGCTGGATGGCAAACGCTGCCCCTCTAATTCGTTAAGCAGAGGTTTCGGGTCGAACATGTCTATGTGGCTTGGGCCACCTTCCATAAAAAGGAATATCACATTCTTGGCCGTGGCCTTGTGCCGACTCACTTTGGCGAGCAATGGGTTGCTTGCCGCTCGCGCTTCATCCTGACCGAGAATGCCCGCAAGGGCGACTCCAGCTATGCCGCCGCCCGCTTTCATTAGAAAGTCGCGTCTCGATACGGCTGCTCTTACGTGGTAGTTCATTTTGTCCGATCGAGGGTTCAGTTGATATACAGGAATTCGTTTGTATTTAATAAAACATGACACAAGTCGATCCATGCAGTTCTCCTAGAATCGTTTTTAGAATGGGCGTATTCCAAGAATGTTCGAGCGCTTTCAAGCTCTTCGATCGACGGGCTACGCCCGAAAGCGAAGCGATAGGCTTGGGCGATACGATCGGAGGCGCTTACGCCTTCGTCTTCGAGAACGCGATCGGCGAAACGTTCGGCGCGGGTGATCGACCATTGCCCGTTTAGAAGGGTCAGCGCTTGGATCGGAGTAGTGGTGGTGTCGCGAGTGGGGCAGCTGTTGTGGAAATCCGGCGTGTCGAAGGCGTTCATCATTGTCATGAGTTTATTACGTTTGTTCTGCACGTATATGGAGCGCCGGTTTGTCTTTTCCTCAGACACTGCAGGCCCGCCCATACTTCCATCGATTTCACCGCTGACGAATAACATCGAATCGCGTAACTGTTCGGCATCCATTCGCTGAACGGGCATCCGCCAAAGGAAGTGATTGTCCTGGTCTATAATTTCGGCTTCCGCGAAATCCTCGGGAACGGTCGCCTGACGATAGGTCGAGGAGGTCATGATAATTCGGTGCATGGCTTTCATGTCCCAGTCTTGTTCGACGAATTTCCGAGCAAGCCAGTCGAGCAATTCAGGGTGAGTCGGTTGCTGTCCGAGATGGCCGAAATCATTGCTCGACGCCACGATGCCGGTTCCGAAATGCCATTGCCATATACGGTTTACGATTACGCGGCCGCTTAAAGGGTTCTCTCCATCGGTTAGCCATCGAGCTAGTTCTGCTCGTTGACCGGTACTGTTCTGGCGCTTCTCGAATGTTGGATCGGCTATGTCTAAAATCGAAAGGTAGCCGGGCTTGATCAATTCCCCATCACGATCCGAGTTGACGTAGGCTCGAGGCGCATCAGCTCCAATGTCGCGAACCGCAGAGACCTGGCCTAGATCTTTTGGTTTGAAGTGATCGAATGTTTTAAGTTCTTTCTTTAACTCCTGCCATTGCTCCAGTTCTTCGCCTTTGATGTGCTTTGCGAATGTTTTTGCCGAACGATTGGAAAGCATTTTGAGCCCGAACCGGGCGAGCTGTTCTTCGTACGGCGTTCGATCTTCCGTATCCAGAATTTCTTGCATATAGGTAGGGAGCTTTTTTCTGAAAAACGCCCACTCGGTTTTCACTGCTTTGTCTTTGATTGGGGCCATCTTCGCGTGGATGCCTGCCGTCATCTTTTCCCAAGCGAGATTCTTTTCAATGTAGGTTTCGTTTGTGACAATGCTGTTTAGTTGGATTTCTTCCCAGGGTGAGATCGCGGAGAAAAATGCCCGAAAGCGATAGTAGTCTTTTTGGCTGATCGGGTCGAATTTGTGATCGTGGCAACGAGCGCACTTCATGCTTAGTCCCAGGAATACATCGCCGGATACATCAGCTATGTCGTCTAAGGTGGCTTCCCAGTGACGACTCATGTCCGGTTGATTGTCTTCGTAGGGCCAAAGCCGCAAGTATCCGGTAGCTTTCTTTGCGTCATCACTATCTGGGTACAGTTCGTCTCCAGCGATCTGCTCTTTTACGAACCGCGCGTAGGGTTTGTTCTCATTGAACGATTCGATAACGTAGTCGCGATATCGCCAGGCATTGGGCCTGAGGGCGTCCGATTTGAAACCGTCTGAATCGGCGTACCTGACGAGGTCCAGCCAATGACGGGCATAACGTTCTCCATAGCGCGGCGATTCTAGCAAGCGATCGATCAGGCGTTCGTAGGCATTCGAGCTTGAGTCGCTAAGAAATGCGTCCACCTCTGCAACGGTCGGAGGCACGCCGTGCAAGTCTAGGGAGACACGGCGGATCAGGCTTTGGCGAGTGGCTTCGGGACTGGGTTGGAGGCCGTGCGTTTCGAGACGGGCTAGCACGAAGGCGTCAATAGGATTTCGCGGCCAGCTGGCATTGCGCGTTTCCGGAACCAGCGGCGATTCGATTGCTTGGAAAGCCCAGTAGGACTGGTCTTCTTCACTGAATGAATCGTCGGTTTTTTTCGCGTCAAGGGTAGCGATTGACGCGAAAAGGGCGCAGCAAATAACGAGTCCTTTTAGAGGATACGGCACTGGAGCTTTGTTTCTCATGGGTATATATTGGGGCAGTTGCCGAAGTAAACAGGGGGTAGTGGTGAGGTGTTCATAGATTGTTCCACAAATCGACAGAATCGTCAAGGTGACAGCGCTGAACCTGGGGACGCTGCTGCGCGTTGCTCCTATTGTAGGTTGCCTCGCTGAGGCGACCCTTTTTCGTCCGCTGGCGGGTCAGCGACCCGCCCTACAGAGATCGAGATGTAGGTTGCCTCGCTGAGGTGACAGTCGTTGGGTTGGCGGGTCAGCGACCCGCCCTACAGTTGATTTGCTCAAAGACATTGGACTAATATAAACAATCTCTAAGAAAAAACGCGCGTCGTGCCACCACAATACAAGCCCCAGGTGGTACGTGGCCTCCGGACGCGTTCTTTCAACCCGAGCAACCCCAAGCCGCCTCGCTGAGGCGACATCTCATTCCAAGCGGCGGGTCAGCGACCCGCCCTACAGAGATCGAGATGTGGGTTGCCTCGCTGAGGTGACAGTCGTTGGATTCGACAATCGTTTTCGTGGATGAATCGTCGATTGAGGCTCAACAACTAGAATAAACACGATGAATTTGTGTACGATTAGCTCCACCTCCAATAGCGCGATTGCAGGTGGAGCGGGCGCATGGAGTATGGACTTGAAAGCTTCTTGAGGTTCGTTTGAAGGCAAAGGGGCTTGCTTTCTAAAGGGTGGCTCCCCTTAGATCGCGTCCTATGGGCATCGCTAAATTCCCGGCAACGGTAACCATGCCAAAGACGCAATTACCGTATCCGACGATTCTGGATTTTTTGGAAACACGATTTCCAAGGATTGATCGGGAGACGTGGCTAAGTCGGATCCAGGATGGCAAGGTACTCGATAATCGGCGCGAGCCGATTTCCCTAGATTTCCCCTATGCCCCGCTGGGAAAGCTATTTTATTTTCGGGAGGTGGAAGAGGAGATTTCAATCCCTTTCAAGGAGTCGATTCTGTATCAAGACGCTAATTTTATCGTGGCAGATAAGCCGCATTTTCTGCCTACGACCCAAGGCGGACGATTTGTCGAGGAGAGTCTACTGCATCGTCTGCGAGAGCGGACGGGCAACGACGCGATCGCTCCAATTCATCGCATTGATCGCGAAACGGCCGGATTGGTTATGTTTTCGCTCAATCCGGAAAAACGAGCCGATTACCAGCTGCTTTTTGAAAAGCGACTAGTTACAAAGGTTTATCATGCTATTTCGGGGAATGTAGCGGAGGGCGCGATTAGCGAGTGGAATGTTGAGAATCGACTTGAGCGTGGGGATCCGCCATTTCGAATTCAATCGGCGCCAGGGGATGTTAATGCTCGATCGCGTATCGAAATAGTGGACACGCGAGAGGGGCGATCGTATTTTCATTTGCACCCGCTGACTGGCAAGAAACACCAATTGCGTCACCACATGGCCTCGATTGGTTTTCCAATCGAAAACGATAAATACTATCCTAATCTGCAGGACGAGTCGCCGGACAATTATGAGAAACCATTGCAGTTGCTTGCAAAGGAACTTCGCTTTGATGATCCGGTAACGGGCGAGCCAAGGCATTTCGTTTCGCGGAGAACGTTGATTTGGTAGTCGAATTCCCCATTGTACGACTACAATATTTTCAATCCGAATACCTTACAGATCAAGCCTTCGAAGTTGTCTTTAAGAGCGCGAGGCCTTCGGTTTCTAAAGCAGCACAGGCATCTTGCCTGTGAAGAAACGGGCTGGAAGCCTGTGCTACTCTTTAATCCCTTTGGGTAAATACCTCGAAGTTTGTCGCGTATGCGACTTGTCGGGGGCTTGGTATACCTTGAAAATAATATGGCCGCTTGGAGATCGGTCGCTACCTGTTGAACACCTTAGGGCTTGTGCTCCGGGGATGCTCTATTTCAGGGCCTCCCTTACAGGTCTTTCCAGGTGTCTTTTTTTGCGAATACGAGGGTGCGTGTTTGCGAACCTAAAAGAATATTCACGGTGTTGACCTGTTCGGGGATAATTTCTCGCAGGGCATCGTGACGCATGGAGAGTGTGCTTGGCAGGGGCGCTTCGGCTTCCTGAAAGACGAGGATTTCGTCGTTGTCCATTTCTGCTCCGATGAGCTTGAGCGTTACGGGCTTTCCGTTTGAGCGGTCGACGATGTGGAAGTGCTTTTCGATGTATAGGGATAGCTGGGCTCGCGCCTCCAGCGTATCCAAGGACCACTGCGGGTCTTTCAATATCTCAGATAGGACAACTTCTACGTCGTGAGCATGCAGGTGGTGGACGATCTCTATTTGTCCGGTATTCTCGTTGAGCTCGATCGTCGTTAACCCTTCGGGGAGACGATGAGCTAGCAACGCGGTTGTTCCGAAGAACAGAACGGCGAAAAAGGGAAGAAGCTGGGATCGTGTCATCGACCTAATTATTCACTCGTGGTTTTGAGCGGGACGTCTTTCTCGTCCTTATCTTTTCCGCCTTTGATGGGGCGTAGCTTTTCGAGCATGTCGGCCATCAGGTCTTTTTTCTTGGGGTCGGACTTGTAGAGTTCGATGCGAGAGCGTTTGATGCGGCTCGGGAAATGATTGTTCGAATAGTCGGCGTCCGCTATTTCGTGGCGGGCGTCGAGTTCGATTGATTGCATCGCTTGATCGCGTATAAGCATCTTTGTAACCTTTTTATGGTTACGTCTCCAGATCTCGGCGGGAATCATCATAGAGTCGCGGGATCCGTCCTCATTGGCGATTCGAAGCGGAATCGGCATAACCAACCCACCGATATTCTCGAAGTCGACAAAGTAGATGTATTGGTTTTCTTCGAGCGCTCGTTCCAAGGCAGCTTTTTCCCAGTCCTTGAGTCCCTTGATTAGCGTTTTGTATTTGTTTCGGTCCTTGTTGGTGACGGTGAGAGGATCGTTTTCGTTGTAGAAATCCGCGAGTTCGGGGCGACGGTCTAGTCGGAGAGAAAGGTCTTGTTCGCGATTGCGAATTTGCGGAAGCGGCTCTGGATTGTCGCGGTCGCGTTTTGCGCGTTTGAATTCCGCTTCCACGTCCGGATCTTGCGAGGAGACTTGATATTCTCTCACGTCGGTGATGCCGAGGTCTACATGGTCCGTGCTATAGAACCAGCCGCGCCAGAACCAATCCAGATCGATGCCGGAAGCGTCTTCGAGCGTGCGAAAGAAATCAGCCGGAGTAGGGCGTTTGAATTGCCAGCGTTGAGCATATTCGCGGAATGCAAAATCGAAAAGCTCTCGGCCCATAACGGTTTCTCGCAAAACGATTAGGGCGGACGCAGGTTTTGCGTATGCGTTGGCTCCGAATTGTAGAATCGAATCCGAGTTGGTCATGATGGGAACCTGATTCTGACTGGACATGTATCCGGAAATCGAATCGAGCTTGTTTCCGCTGCCGGTAGCCGTTTCGCGGTATTTTTCTTCCCACTCGGTTTCGGCGATGTATTGGACGAAGCTGTTGAGGCCTTCGTCCATCCAGGTCCACTGACGTTCGTCGGAATTGACGATCATGGGGAAGTAGTTGTGTCCGACTTCGTGAATGATTACGCCGATGAGTCCTGTTTTGGTTCGTCGGGAATAGGTTGAATCCGGTTTGTCCTCCGCATCTTCGTCGTCCTCGGATTCGCTGTCTTCTTCGTCTTCATCCTCTTCCTCGTCGTCGGAGTCATCGTCTCCGTCTTTTTTCTTTTTGTAAGGGTCTGGTCGATACCCGTTGAAGGTGATCATCGGATACTCCATGCCGCCGCGTTTCCAGGTGTTGACGGATTGGGATGTCGGGTAGGGATAGTCGAATGAAAGGCGCGAATAGACTTCCATCGTGTGGACGACTGCTTCGGTGGAGTAGATCGACCAAATGGGCATGGCTTCATTGGGGTAGAAGGACATTGCGAGGACTTCTTCCTGTTCGGCTCCTTCTTGCCTATGAATCATCGCGTCCCAGATGAACTTGCGGGAGCTCGACCAGGCGAAGTCGCGTACGTTTTCAGCTTTGAAATTCCAGGTTTTCGTTCCGTCGGATTTTTCGTTTTCGTTTTCCAGGGCTTCTTCGGGAGTGACGAGGTATACGGGTTTATCCGCTTGGCGCGCTTCGTCCAGGCGATCGCGTTGATCCCGGCTCAATACGCTGGCAGGGTTTTGTAGCTCGCCAGTGGCAGAAACGATGTGGTCTTCGGGAACGGTAATCGCCACTTCGTAATCGCCGAATTCAAGCGTGAACTCACCGCGTCCGAGGAACTGTTTGTGTTGCCAGCCCGTGTAGTCGGTGTAGGCGACGAGTCGCGGAAACCATTGGGCGAGAAAGAAAATGTAGGTGTCGCTTTCCGAGAAATGCTCGAAGCCGTTGCGTCCGCCCACACGGGTGTTGTTGATGATGTTGAATGCCCAGTCGATTTTGAAGGAATGGCTGTCGCCGGGGTTGAGCGCTTTAGGAAGATCGATACGCATCATTGTATCCACGATCGTGTATTTGAGGTCCTTTCCTTTGCTATCGGTGACGCTTGTTAGTTCGTGCCCATGGGCCCGTTCGTCGTAGATTTGTTGGCGAGCGAGGGCGCTGTAGCTCAGTTGATCTTTGCTTGATGCGGCTTCGGTGACGCGAGCGGCAGAGCCTTCGGCGAAACGGTTTTGGTCCAGCTGCAACCAAATGTAGCGCAGAGAGTCGGGAGAGTTGTTCGTGTAGGTAACGGTTTCGGATGCGGTGATCCGTTGCAGCGATTCGTCTAGGCTTACGTCGATCTTGTAGTCCGCTCGTTGTTGCCAGTATTGGGAGCCGGGAGCTCCGGAGGCTGTGCGGTAAGTGTTGGGAGTGGGTAGGTCTACATCGAGTTGGCGAAATGCGTCATAGAAGCTGCCTTTGGTTTGACGAATGGCGTCGGCCATCGCGAGCGATTGCAAGGCGACGAGGGCGAGTAGAAGAGCGTGGAAGAGTTTCATGATGCTGTTATCTGGCGTTGGGTCGAAGACTGCGGTTAGAGCCGCTGGGGCGAATCGGAAAAGAAGCAGCAGACAAATTGGTTAGCTAGCTTAGGCTTTGCAATTATTAAGCGCGATCGAATTGATTCGCTCGAGTGCGGTTTAAGGTGATTGGAAATGATATCTATCCAGTTTTGTTGCTTTCGTTGGAGAAAGGTAGGGCAGTCTCGCCGAGGCTGCAGTTGAATTCCGGTTTTTGATTTCGGCTCCTCGGCGGCCTCGGCGAGGCCGCCCTACCGCTATCAATCGCACCCTTGGTTCGCTAGTGATTTGAAATATAGGATTTGTAGTGTTTGGCAACGTCACCTTGCTTCTCGTCGCCTTCGTGCATGTAGATGCGGTATAGGAAGGTGATGGATTCTCCTGCGGGTATCGTTAGGTCGCCAGTGCCTTCGGGTTTCGTTTCGAAATGGTGCACGCCGAATGGATTGGCGGCGAAGAGTCCATAGTCCCGTACGTGCCACCAGGTTGGGTGACGAGGATTGTCCGGATGATCGAAGATCGCCGCGCCTACGACTTTTCCGTCGACCAGTCCCGAGTAGTCGGTCCAGGCTGCTCGTTTCCCCCATGTCTCGCCATCGCGAGCCCCGGTGTTTTGCACGATATGGCCGGTCGGTTTGCCGACATTGAATTCGTTGGGTTTCAGTCGCATGCTTTCCGCAAGTCGAAAGGCCATCGAGCCTTCTTTGGTGTCGCCTAGTACGACTGGTTGATCGCCTGCTTTCAGGGTCACTTCAAAATCGAAGAGCCGCTCGTTTGAAGGACGATTGTAAACGCGGAAGAGGCGTTCGTCGGTACACACGATGGTTCCGTCGAGGGCTACCCAGTTGTTGGTTGAACGAATTAGGCCCGATTCTTTGCTGGATTTGATCTCGAGGAATCGATCGTGCGCGATTCGTCCGGATTCAGAAGACTCAGCCCAGAAATCCACTCCGTTGACATCGCCATGGGAATACCAGAGCGAGCGGTGATGCTTATGGTCCTGGGCTTCGCCTGCAACGTCTTTCATCGGAAAATCCCGGGTTATCGGTAGGTCGGATGGTCCGATAACGGGATAGAAATAGACATGCGGCGCCCCGGCATATCGGTACTGAGTGAACAGCTTTCCATTAATTTCGATTCGAAGACTGTCCGCTTGTTGGGTGATCTTCACTCCTTCCGCCGCTATTGATGACGCTTGTAGCAAAAATAGCGATAATATGGATACGGTGAGCGCGATTGGATGTAAGAGGGAACGGAGACGCATGATTGGATCGTTAGGGTTCGACGCAAGAAGGAGAGAGATGAAACGCTTGCTTTTGACATTCGGAATAATTGCGCAAATCGAGAGCGCTGGACAGTCATTTCCCGTATAGGATTATTCGACAACGCTTAGCGTGGCGTGGCCGTCGGCTCTGCGGGTGACCTGGATTTGCGTGTTGATGCGGATTTTCAAGTCCTCCACGTGGGAGATGACGCCGATGGTTCGATTCTGGAGGCGGAGGTTTTCCAGGGCTGACAAGGCAACGTCGAGCGTATCGTTGTCCAGACTACCGAACCCTTCGTCGATAAAGAGGCTTTCGATTTTGGTGTTTCGCCCGGCGAGTTCAGAGAGTCCCAGGGCGAGGGCTAAACTTACGAGAAAGGACTCGCCACCGGAGAGACTGCGTGTTGGCCGAATCGCATTGGCCTCATAGCAGTCGATGATCTCGAGCTCGAGATCGGCCTCGGCCACGCGATGGATCAAGTAGCGCGGGTTGAGCTCTTGGAGGTGCTGGTTCGCAAAGGCAACCAATTGCCCAAGCGTAAGCCCCTGGGCGAATCGCGAAAAGAGATTTCCATCAGCGGACCCGATCAAGTCGCGCATTACCAGCCAAGGCCGCGCCGCTTTCTCTAGTTGGTGAATTCGGTCGATCTGCTCCTTCTTTTCGCTGCGAGCTTTGACGTCGGCCTCCAGGGCGATTCGTAGCTCGACGTGACGTTCCGAAAATTCCTTCTGCTGTTTCCGGGCGGTTTCGGTATCCAGTCTGAGCTGCGTCGCTTCCGCTTCGTTCGGCAGGTGTTTTTCATTGAGCGATTGGATTGAAAGCGCGTTCTTGTTCGAGAGGGTCGCGATTTCGAGTTTATCGTTTTCGATAGTTCGCTTCTTGAGTCGCAGGGCATCAATCGCCTCTCGATTTGACAAAACGGTATCGAGATTTTCCACGCTTTCGAAACCCGATTGAAGCGCCTTCGCGTGCAGTTCTTTCGAAAGCCTTTCCAGTTCGCGCGTTGCTTTTTCGAGTTCGGTTTCCTTAAGATTGAATTCGGATTTCGATCGAGTCATGGCTTCCGCCGCGGCATCCGATCTACGTCGGCGTTCACCTTCATCCCAATTGTCCTCTCCTAAAGAAGGGCTATCCACGAGCAGCTCCATCTTCGCGGCGAGCAGCTTGCTTTCCCATTCCGCTTTCTCCCGAATCAAACGTTGGCGTTCGTCCTTCAAGCGTTTTGCGTCCCGTTTGGAATTTTCGATTTGCTTATTCGTATCTAACGCGCGCTTACGATTTTCCAGATAAGTTTTCGAACGAGCTTCCAGCTCGGCGAGCGCTGCCTTCGTTTCGTCCGGGGATTTGCATGGCGGTAACCAGGCGGCGATCGATTCGCAATAAAGGGCTATGGATTCGGACAAGTCTTTAGTGGTCTCGGCGACGTGTTTCTGCTCCTGTTCCAGTTCGATGGCCGTATCCGTCGCCGTCTGCTCCAGCTGTTTCAATTGTACCGCTAGGGAGCTTCGGTCCGCGCGGGCAGCCGCCTCCTTCTTTTCAGCTTCCGTTAGCGATTTTTCGTTCGTCTCGATTGCGGTAAGCAGCGTTTCGAGTCGCTTGCATTGTTCATGTTCCTGGCGATTGAAAACCAGC
>JAPKDW010000169.1 GCA_028822375.1 Opitutaceae bacterium
TTGTTTTTAGCTGCGGCTAGATGGAGGGGAGTCCAACCGCTGCTTTCTCTGAGGCTGAGGTCCGCGCCAGCGTCGAGTACGGCTTTGGTCGATTCGAGATCGTTGCGACTGATTGCGATGTGGAGGGATGTTTGCTTGCTCTTCGTTGCAATATTTGGATCGGCTCCCTGTTGGAGAAGACTGGTTACTAGAGCTCTTTTCTTGCGAAGAATCGCTTGGTGAAGCGGCGTGTAGCTGCCGCGACCTGGGCGATTGATGATTTCCGGATCGTTGGCGATGTAGCGGTGGAGATCGTCTAAGTCTCCGAGGGCAATAGCGTGTTCTATGGATTGGTGTTTTACGATGGGGGCGATTTTCGATTGGATTCCGTTGGCGGGGATTTCGATACCTGCGGTCCACGCGATCCCGTTGAGGACGAGCTTTCGCTGGGCATCATCGTTCCAGTTGTAGTGGTAATGTCCCCCGGTAAATCCAAAGCCACGTGGCTGATTCGGTTCGGATTTCAGCCAAGCCAAGGTTTGCGGTATCCGGTTTTTCAATGCGGCTCGAATCGCAGGATTTCCGGTTCGCGGGCCGTCTTCGCCTAGTGAGCTTTCAGGAGGAACGGTTGAAAGAAGTGGCGTGACTCCTTTGCTCATCGTTGGAAATCGAAGGTGGTAATACCATTCGTCTTCCAGGGTTTCGAAGGCGACGCCGTTGGTGACGCTGTGTTGGGCGAGCGTCGAGTTTTCGAGCGTCCATACGGGATTGACGGACCAATTCACTTCGAAGTAGGCACCGATAGCTTTTGCGAGAAAGGCATTCAGTTCGGGAGAGCCCGCTTCAAGCGCGTAGTGGAGGATTGCGAAGTTGACACCTTTGTTGAGTAGCTTTTCGAGTGTATCCGTTTTTCCCTTAGCGACGTGTTCCTCGTCGCCATCGCTGTAAATGACGATCGTATTGGCGCTCTCTAGAAACGCGGTATCTTCAGGCCAACCCAGACTGACTTGAGCATCGATTCCGAGATTGCTCTGGTTTAGGCACTCAACGAGCAGTTCGCAGCCGGCTGGGAATTCGTGTTGATTCCATCCGTGGCTTGGCGGTCCAGCGATAAAGAGAATCTTTTTTGAGACATTTTGCGCGGATCCGACGAAGGGAGTCGAAACGATCAAGAGAATGAGAATTCGAGTAATGAAAGCGTTCATAGGGCAGTAGCAGATTCTCTAGTAGCCGCGGCTTTGACGCGCAAGCGAGAATCAGAACGCTATTCCTTCTTTAGATCGTGTTTTTGAATTGTCGCCGGACGGTTGCTGGGACAAGCAACCCACCTTGTGATTGCTAGACAAGAGGTAATCGAAAGAAGATCCCTCTTAGATAGACTTAATCTTGTCGGAGTTTCAGCTTTGTGGGCGAGTCGGAGTCTGCGCCGCTTAAGACTGGGGTTTTCGATTGCGTGTCAGAGGATTTGACGAGCGTTTTGCGCGGAAGCTCTGATTGAAAAGCATCGTAGTTTTTGCGTTCTCGTATTGAAAGCGATGTTCGTTTGGAATGGGCATCTGGAACCGGAATAGCAATTGGGGTTGGAGGCGAGGAGGCTTTAGCTGGTTCTTTCGATTGGCGGAACGCCTAGAAATGGAGGGAGTTGCGAGTTAACTAGCTCTCGGTTTACAGCTGACGACAAGGGTCTCTTTCTCATGATCAGCTCGAAGATCGCATAAACCAAGAGTCCGATTGCCGCGAGCAGGCCGCCTCCCATTATATAGAGAATGTTAGGGTCGGTTTTCTCGAGAAATGCCATGGCTGCTTCTTTCTTAGTGATCTCGTTTTTTGTAAGCGTGAATGATTCCTCGGATGTTTTGATGGCAGTCTCGAAGTCAATGAAAGGGGAATTCGCTTTGGTTGCTTCTTTAGCTTGGAGAGGCGCTTGGGGCTTTTCGATCTCGATGACCATCGACGAAGGAAAGCCGCTTTGGCTCTGGATTACTCCATCGACCATTTCGATTCGCCGGGAGTCTTCGTAGAAATGGATTTCCTTTCCGTCCGCCTTAAGCGAGGATTGAGGCTGTCCTAATTCGGCGATTGCGGCCTTTTCGGTCATACCAACCCAAATGGCGGCTTGGCTTGTCAACGTCCCCAGAATAAGAGCGCAGATTGCTGAGATAGTCCGCTTCCAGGCGGAGATAGTGTAAACTAGAGGATTACTCACTTACTTCATATCGGATGAGGTATCAGGGCTCTTGAGGGATTAGGGTATAGTCTGGAGTCGGCGATTCTGGAAAACGCTCTCTCGATTGAGGACCTTGGATAGATTTCGAAGGCTTGCTTTGCTGCGTTAAAGGAGAGTAGGGTTTCGGGATGAGGAAACCCTTTGTACCCCTAATCTCATTGACCCTTAACGCTTTGGCGATTGAAGGATTGGTTTGCAATGGAGCTGAGCTGGCTCAAATCGAGAATGAGTCATTGTCAGTCTCAATTTCTCTGCAAGGCGCTGAATTGCAGAGTATTAGTAGTAAAATTACGAAATCGGAGTACTTGTGGCAAGGGGACGCTGAGTATTGGGATCGTCGGGCCTTAGTGATGTTTCCCGTGAATGTCGCGTTTCGAGACTGGAAATTCACGCATAAGGGCGGGGAATATGAGATGCCATTTTTAGGGTTGGTGGAGTCGGGGTCGTTTAGGAAAGTCGCTGACTCGCGACCGGACAGCGTTGTGCTGGAATTTCAAAATACTGCCGAAACACTGGAGCGGTATCCATTTCCGTTTCGTTTTCGGATTCGTTATTCGCTTGAAGGATCCACTTTGACTCAGGAGTTTTGGATTGAGAATCGAGGGACGGAGCGAATGTATTTCGCATTGGGGGGACACCCGGGATTTCGAACCCCTTTGGAAGGCGGGAAAGAGCGTGGCGATTACGATATTATTTTCTCCAAAAAAATGGATACAGACCGAATTGTAGTTGCGGATAACTTGCAGCAAAACACAACGCTTCCGTATCTTAAAAACGAAGACAGAATTTCGTTGAACGATCCGCGCGTGCCGAATAGCGGGATGTTTTTGAAATCGGTCGAGTCACGGCAAATCGGAGTCGGCTTTAAGGGCAAAGCTCCTTACTTGACGCTCGATCTCGAAGATTTCCCAAATGTCAATATGTGGACGCCGGAAGGCATGCCTTTCGTTTGTATTGAACCAATGATTGGGCACCATGATCAAATTGATGCTTCGTATGAGATTTCGGAAAAGGAGTGCGTGGTTTCCTTAGCTGCGGGCGAGGTCGGGCGGTATCGTTTTTCGATGACGGTGAATGATGACGTACCGGGACCCTAAAGCGCGGCGTAGATTTATGTAGGAGCGGGTTTATCCCGCGATTCCTCAGGTTTTCTTTTGTTAATCTACTTCAACCGCGATCCACGCTTAGCGGTCCACTCCTACAGGATAGCGTTTGAAGATGCCTATCAGCGCATTGTCATTGATATGCGCGTCATCGGAATCCAGTGTTTTTTCTTGTGAGGAGCTTTGTTCGGATTTCGTTTGGGATATTGTTGTTGGCCGTGCTGGTTGGTTGTGAAACCACGACGCAATTGACCGATGAGGAAAAGGCCCAGCAGCGGCAGGCGGAATTGGCTCATAAGGAAAAATACCTTGAGCGAATTCAATCGGTGGAAGAAGCGTGCTACGAGACCTTGCATGTTCTTGGCGAGACGGTTGCGGAGTACAACGAAAAGGAAGCGCTCGGCTATTCCGGAGCGGTGTTCGCGACGAAGCGTTTCTATCCGATGGAAATCGAGGAGGTCATTGATCCCTCGTTTTTGGGCGATTTCGTAGCGGTTCGCTATATCGTGGAAGGCTCTCCTGCGGATAGGGGCGGTTTGCTTTTAGGGGACCGTTTGCTTTTGATTAATGGGCAAAAGGTGCCGAAGGGTGAGCGAGCGACTTCATTCATCGCCGATCGTTTAAGGAAGCTGTGGCGATTGGATGAGGCGAATCAATTGCTCTTTGTTCGTAATGGCGAAGAGCTGGTCCTGGAAATCGAAGCGGAAGAATCAGTTCACTATAGTGTGATTGTAACGCCGTTTTTGACTGATGGAATTTATGCGGAGGGGAAAACGCTCTATTTTTCGTTGAAGACGATGGAAGGGCTCGAGGGTAATGAATTCGATTATCTCTGCGCGTTTGCACTCGTGCAGAACGTGATGAAACACGCGAAGATGAAAGAGCAAAACGCATTTTTTGGTGGGATGCTCGATATGGCTGCAATGATTTACGGAGTGAACACGGCAGGGATTTTTAGGAACATGGGACGGAATGCCCACGAAACGGGTTTCTTGATCGAATCGGACCTGCTGGCTTTGTATTCTTTGGCGAGGGCCGGTTTTGATATTAGCGGGTATCCAGATTTCTGGGAGGCGAATCTTAATGACGGCGATAAGGGAATTGATCGACAGTCGCAAAAACGAATTGATGCGATGCGACAAATCGTAGCGGAAATCGAAGCCAAACGTCTGAATGGAGAGCCGATCTATCCGACGGAATACTTGGCTGGAGATTGGTCTCTAGAGGATTTGGAATTAGACGGCTAGGAGGCGAAAACGTCTACATTCATACGTATCAACCGAGTTGATTTCGGGAGAGGGTTTGGCCGCAAAAAGGCGCAAGAGTCAAAAAAAGGAATAGAAAGAGTGGGCATTTCCCCAGTGCCTAGCAGTATCAGTGTAAATCAGTGTCCTCAGTGGTAAACTACTAGTTGCGAGGATGAAGAATGATGAACCACTGAGCAACTGTGTTACACTGATGATTTTAAAATAAAGAAAACTCGAAAACCTTACTCCACTGACTCGTCAGAGGTCCTTATTGGCTCGCGCAGCGAGACTCCTAGGTCCCTGCTCAGCGCATACGCGTCAACTTATCTCTATTTGAAGGAATTATTGCAGATCCCACGCCGAAGTCTCGGCGTAGCTACCCCGACACGTCGGGGTGGTTTTGCTTCGCCATCTGCACTCCACTCCGTCAGACGATTTCAGTTAAGTTGACGCGTATGCGCTGAGCGGGACCGATGACTAAATCCTCAACCTCGATTTAGTCATCGCTTCGCTAGGATACCTCGGCGGGCCGAGGTAGATAAGGATGACTCCTGCGTCGCCAATGAAGGTTTGAAGGTGAACAAGGCAGGGCCATTTACTTTTCGAGGGATTGCGTTCGTTGCAGTAGGGCGAAGACGGAAATGAGGATGAGTCCTGAGCCGATCCATCCGGATTGGGTTAGGCGTTCGTCGAGGATTAGCCAGCCGAGAGCTACGGCAACAACTGGGTTGACGTACGCATGCGACGATACGGTGGTCGGGGCGCAGTGCTTGAGGAGGAAAACATAGGACGTGTATCCGATGATCGAACCGAAAATGATCAGGTAGACGTATGCTATCCAGGACCGTGTAGATATTTCGCTGATGGAGACTGTATCAATTTCTCCAAGACAAATTCCGGCAATAAGGCAAATGACGCTTCCGCAAATCATCTGCATGCTAGAATTGAGCCATGAGTCGATTTTGGTGGGGTTGCGTTTGGCGTAAATGCAGCCGACGGTCCATGATATGACCGCTAGGAGAATGAGCCCATAGCCGCCTAGTTGACCTTGATCAGAGGAAGCGTCAGGAATTTCGACTAGAAATGCGACGCCTCCTAGGCCGAAAAGTAAACTTCCGATTCCAATCCAACCCGGTTTCTTCTGAACGCCGCCGAGCCATCCGAGCAAGGTCATGAATAGGGGGCTTGAGGCGATTATGAGAGCCGCTATATTCGAGTCGATCCAGCGTTCGGCATAGGTGACAATACCGTTTCCTCCTGCAATTAGGAACGTCCCTACGATTGCGGCATGCTTCCATTGAATCGTATTTGGGCGACTTGCGCCTCTGGATCGGGCGAAAGCATACAACACGGCGCCAGCGATCAGAAACCGACTCGATGCCATGAAAAAGGGCGGTATGGTTTCGATCGCTATCTTTATCGCGAGGTAGGTGGAGCCCCAGATTATGTATAGGGCAGCGAATGCTAAGATTAACTGACTTCGGGGAGGGCTATTAGGTGGAAATTTCGAAGGCATGGGGTGAGGTTAATTGTTCGACTAGCGAATTTCTTTCTTCGGTTCCTAGAAAAACAAGGGCAGATTTGGTAACTATCGGTCAGGAATATCAAGTTTTAGATGAAACATGACGGAATGGTGACTATGTGACCAATAATTGCTTGCATGGCAATAATTGGGAATGTATTAATTTCATTCTAGGATTACATCCCCTTCGAACCTATCACCCACAAATTGTGTTTTAATTTCTCTCCAGAAAGCTAAGCAAATTGGAAGCTACAATCAGTCCCATAGCGCTTTTCGCCGTGGGAGAACTCTACAAATACCAACTATGAATAAACGTACTATCTTTGCGTTAGCTGCAGCTACGCAATTTGCAATTATGCCCTTCGTCTTCGCTCAAGAAGCGGAAGAAGAAGAAGTTTTCGAACTGAGCCCGTTCTCAGTCGATTCTTCCAAAGATACTGGCTACCGAGCCACTAACACGCTATCGGGAACTCGTTTTAATTCGAGCCTCCGCGATACCTCGGCCTCTATTTCCGTATGGACGGAGGAATTTCTGGAGGACACGGGCTTGACCGAAATCGACGAGCTCATCCAGTACTCGTTGAACACAGTTCTGGACACAGCGGACCAGGATGGCGCTGGAGGTAACTTCAACGTATTCACCAACGCCACTGCGGTTACCCAGAGAATCCGCACCCGCGGAATTGAGTCTTCCCGAGGCATCGACTATTTTAAGTCAATTGTTCCAGATGACTCTTACAAGATCGGACGCTACGACGATTCTCGTGGTCCTAATGGAGTGTTGTTCGGCGTGAGCGCCGCCGGTGGAATTATCAACCAGTCATCGATTGTCGCCAATACTCAGCGCAACAGCGGTAGGATCCGGGTGTCTTTCGGCACCAATGACCGCAAACGGGCCGAATTTCGGCTCAACAGGGTATTGGTCGAAGGCAAGCTTGCCCTCACCGTTGCGGCTTTGTCCCAGGAAAATGGGCACTGGAGAGATTTTATTAGTGACGACAAAAATCGCATCTTTGGCGCCATGACCTGGAAAGTGAACGATAAAATCACCCTACGGGCAAACTACGAAGACGGATTCCATCACAAAACCTCCATCCAGCAAAGTCCTATAACAGACCGCGTTTTACCGTGGTACGACAATATGCTCGTTTCGGGTGTGGACGCGGTGACTTTTAAACCGAATGGCAAAAATCCCAAGAAAGCACAAAGACTTGTAGGAGTGGTCGCCAGGGACGGTAATGGCCGATTTAGCAATAAAAATCCCCTCGGAGCGTCGAATGGGTCCAATCGTTTCACTTTCATCGAAAACGACGGGACGTTTTACAATGCCGCCGGAACTTATAATACAGGTGGCTATGATGATGAACGCGTAGCCCATCCGGATGGCACCCCCGGCCTCGGCGACCGCGTGCATCGTATCAACGATCAGGATTTCCTTCCCTACCACTTCAATCCAGGCGGCCCCGACTTTTACCGCGAGACGGATTTGAGTAGTCACTCTTTTTTCGCTGATATTCAGCTAACGGAAAACTGGTTCTTCAATATCCAGGCCGGCCACCAAAGAGCGGATATCGACGTTCCGCAGCTTCAAGGAACTCGACCTGAGTTTCGCGCGGATCCAAACACGACTCAGGGAGTAAATGGTCCTGCAAACCCATACGCTGGGCAATTCTATTTCGATGGCGACTACCGTCGCGACAAGAACCTTTCGCGTTATGACGAAATTCGCGTTTCGACCTCCTACAATCTGACTACGGAACGAGTCGGCAATCACCGTTTCGCGATCGCGGTATCCTCGGTCGATGAGGAACAATTGCGCGGCAACACTAACTTTGGATTGGCAGGAAATCCCTCCAAAAATGGAAATTTCACCGATGTTAATGGATTCATCCACAGAGAGGCTAGTTTTCACCATGCCAATAATCGGGTGACGATTCGGAACTACTTTGACCCTAACGATCGTGCCACTTGGACGGCAGGAAGCTGGAGAAACGTTCCCGATGAAATATTGACCGATCGGTGGTCTCCGGGCGAGCCACAGCTATACAAAACCGTATTTGCGGAAGCCGCTCCTGGGAATATCAACTACCTGATAAATCAGGTTACCGATTCGATGATGGCGGTCACGCAAAGCCATTTGCTGAATAACAAATTTGTTGTGACCTTAGGTTATCGGGAAGATACCATAGAACTCGATCGGGCGGGACACCGCCTTGACCCCGTTATTGGTTGGCTCCCTGACTTTGGGATCACACCCGATACCCCCTCCAGCCAGGGTATCGCTCCCGCGGCGCCTTCGACCCACCATGATGCTGTAGTGCGCACGGCAGGAGCAGTGTATCATTTAAACGGGACCTTCTCTCTCGTTGCGAATACAGGAAGCAATATCGGTATCCCCGATTTTCGGCGGACGGTTTTCCCAGGTGGGGCAACGGGTCCTCCAGCTGATGGAGACGGCAGCGATTTTGGAATCGACTTCACCCTGATGAATAACCGCATTAGTGGCCGTTTGGTCTACTATGAAACCGAATCCATTCAAGAAGTCGTTGGCGGCAGCCAACTCGCTAATCCAGTAGAAAACGCTTTTGAGGCCTACGAAACTGCATTCACGCCGGCTGTTGACGGTGATGGTGTCGATGTGCCAGGAACCGGGAACCGAGCTGCCTTAGAATCGCTTCTTACTCGCAGGCAAGAACTGAGGCCGGAAACGAATGGATATTTTCGTGACAACAAATCGAATGGCTTCGAACTTAGGTTGACCGCTAATATGACTGAAAACTGGCGCTTGACACTTAATGCGGCCAAGACGGACCGCATTGTATCCAATTCATTCGGTAAAGGTGTTGCATTCACTGGCTTGATGGAAGCGGGTGATGGCTTGGTTATCCAGGGAGCCACAGAAGCGTCAGAGGTGGATGACCCGGATGATCCGGGCAGCACGATTCAAGGATACACGATTGACCGTTCTGCCTATACTTCTGACGGAGTTATCTCGAAGTATCTCGATCTTGCAGATCAGCTTCCAGCGAATCGTACTCTAGATAATACCAGTGTCTCTCGGTTAATTTTCGATATGGCGGATGCAGTCAATGAGAGACGTGAGATTATGGAGAAACGCTGGGGCCTGCGTCCTTACCGTTTCAACGTGTTTACCGCCTACGACTTCAATCAAGGCCGTATGAAGGGCATCTCCGTTGGAGGGGGCTATCGTTGGACGTCTCCTAATATTATTGGCGAAGAAGATGGGGTTGAATTCGAAGGCAAAGCCAAGATGAACGCCGACTTCTTTATCCGCTATAAGGTTAAAAACAACTTCCTGGGTGATGGAAATTGGACGTACCAGATGAATGTCATCAACCTGTTTGATAACCGGACTATTATCCCCAGTCGCTTGGCCATTGATGGTAATATCGATTACCAAATTCCCGGAGATCGCGGAATTGCGTACGCGAAATTCGACCTACCCACACCGCGTCAATTCCGTTTCACGGTTACGAAGGACTTCTAGGCCGCGAGCAGTCGCGATTTAGACGCTCGAAATTATTTACACGGATCGCTGCCTCGGCAGCGATCCGTTTTTTGTGGGTGGAGAGCTTGGGTGAAGGCAATCCGTATTTGTAGGAGCGGGTTTTCCCCGCGATCTTATTTAGCGGAAAATCGCGGGCTAAACCCGCTCCTACATTGAACCAATGTGTTTTGAGTAGGGCCGGCGCTTGCTC
>JAPKDW010000445.1 GCA_028822375.1 Opitutaceae bacterium
CAATCCTATCCTTCATTTCATCTATGCTCGTTTTTCTTGGTTCGGGATCTTTCAAGATCTTACGAATCTCCACTGGGTTTTTAAACCACTGATAACACTGATGTTGAATTGGGTTATGGGGATTTCTGGTTTTGGCTTATATTATATCAGTGTAAATCAGTGTCCTCAGTGGTTGAAAAAATGATATGGTTTTATTGGATTGGACTGCGGCCTCGGCGATGCCGCCCTACCTTTTTGATTAGTAGGCTACTTTGACGGGGGCGCCGTTTTGGTGGCGGGCGGATTCGTTGGCTGCAAGCGTGGTGGCGAGCGTTTTCATTGCGTCTTCGTAGGGGGATAGAATTCCGGATGGGTCGTTACTGGCGACGGCGTCTAGGAACGCTTTGTTTTGAACGTAAAAGATGTCTTCCTCGGTTGGAATTGTCTCTTTGTCGGATTCTCCTGAATACACGACTCCTTCTAGGCTCCAGGTAGCTAGAGCGATGCGGTGCTTGCGGGAAGACAAGCTAAGGCCGATTCCCCCATCAGGGTTTGCGGAATTGTCATGGTGTGGAAAACATCCGGTTGAGAAGGAGGCGAGGGCGCCGGAAGCGAAACGCGCGTTTACGACCATAGCATCATCCACGGAATAGTCGGGGACCTCTTTCATGAAGCCGCCCGTCGCGTATGCGCTCACTTCTATGATGTCGCCCATTGCGTATCGGCAGATGTCTACGAGGTGGGTGCATTGCTCGGCGAATTGACCTCCAGATTGGTTGAAGGTACGCCACCATAAGGGAGGCGGCATTTGGGTAGTCCACCAGCCATTGGCGAGGATTCCTTGGTTGCCCGGTTGACTGAAGAGTTCGCGGGCTTTTTGGACTGATTGGCGATAGCGATTCATGTAGCCGACGGAAACGATGGTTCCGGCTTTCTTGAAATACCCGTTGATCTCGTGCGTGGTTTCGAGCGACTGGGAGATTGGCTTTTCGATCAGCACGGCTTTCACATGTTCGGAACACGCTTGCTCCAGTTCGCCATGAAGGTGAGGGGGGAGGAGAATGAAAACGGCGTCTAGCGATTCGCTCTCTAGCATTGAGAGCGGCTTGGCATAGGTCGTCGCTCCCCAATATTGGGCGAGCTCGCTGGCTCGCGTTTCATTGCGTCCTGCGATTGCCACTACTTCTGCGCCTTCGATTTTCTTGAGCGCATTGAGGTGGAGGTCTGATACCCATCCCGTTCCGATGATTCCGATTTTCATATGTTGTCGATTGATTCTATCCGACGTTGGCATTTCGGAAAGGCTTTTCTGGGAAACATCAATTATAGCGGCAAAAAGCTTTTTTTAAACCTACAAGGACACGGAGGGTTAGAATACAAGCTTGAGGGTGGAACGTGGCGTCCCGACGCGTTTGCATCGGTATTTATTAACCGCGAGTCGGGGACGCCTCGGGCCACCTTATCGTATTGACTGAGCGGCATACGCGGTGCGGCGCAAGCACCGGCCCTACGATTAAGACGAGGCTCGTATCGGCTAGCGTGTGACGCGGAGAATGCCCTTCATCAGCATCGCGTGGCCGGGGAAGGTGCAAACGTAGTCGTAGTCGCCGGGCTTTGAGGGAGCGGTGAATAGTTCGGTTGTAGTGGTATTCTCATACGACTCGAGTTTTCCGTTGTCGCGGGTGACGGGCCCCCAGCCGATCATCTTGATTTTTCCGCTGCCTTTCTTTTTGTTTTCGTAGGCTTGAACATCCTTTTCGCTTAGGAGTTCGAAATTCCAGGAGTGGTGATTGAATCGCAACTGGGTTCATTCCCCGCCGCTTGCGGCGAGCTATATCTTGCGAT
>JAPKDW010000446.1 GCA_028822375.1 Opitutaceae bacterium
TGAAAGAGATTGCGTCTCGCCAGCAGATGTTGAGTCCCGAGCTGGATCAGCGTCGCGAATATTTGAAGGAATGCTTGGCTGAAGTTCCCCAAGAAAAACGCTCGATGTTAACCGAGTACTATTTCGAAGATGAAACGGTCGACACAATCGCCGATTCGCAGGGCAAGTCGGTGGAAGCTACTTACAAGGCTTTGCAGCGGGTTCGAAAGACTTTGATGCACTGTATCCAAGGGAAAATGCAAGTAGGAGACGTTATTGCATAATGAATTTGAACTCAATAAACCAATTGGAATGGGAGTCGTTGCTCGAAGGAGCGATCAATGGCACTCTAACGGACTCGGAAGCCCAGTTGCTCAATAAGGTTTTGAATGCTAGTCCGGAGCGCTTAGATGACTATATCCGTTTCGTCGATATGCATGCGTCGCTTTATCAAGAACCGTTGTTGGCGCCAACTGATGGAATCGATACGATGGTCGACTACCAGACGCTGGAAATAGAAAACGAAAAACAGCGTAAGTTGAATGGCTTTTGGAAGGTTTTGGCTAGCGTCACGACAATAGCGGCGTTGATTGCGTTTTCGTTCAGTCTTTGGCAGTCTATGCCGGGCGATTCGAATTGGGGGCTTTCGCGTGGTCAATACATCGGTCTTGTCACGAGTTTGAAGACAAATGACGAAGATTCAGATCTTTATGTGGGTCGGGGAGTTCAAACGGGTTTGTTCAAGTTGGAGAGTGGCAAGGCGCAGGTTCGGTTGGATAACGGGGTAGAGCTTTCGATGCGCGGTCCGGTTGAATTCGAAGTATTCGGACAAGATCATTTGGCTTTGGTTTCCGGTCGACTAACCGCGAATGTTCCGGAGCAAGCGATAGGTTTTCGAATTGACACTCCTGATATGGAAGTCGTGGATTTGGGAACTGAATTCGCTTTGAAGGTAGACAGTTCAGGTGAGTCGAAACTTCACGTGCTGGAGGGCGAGGTCGAGGCTCGATTGAAGCAAGGTTTGGATTTCGAGAATGAACCTTTGATTATCGCCAAGGGACGCTTGGACGAATTATCGCAGAATCCATCGTATTTGGAACGTGAATACGATCCAATCGCCTTTGCTGCATCGCCAGATCGCGATGAGTTGATCCGAGCGACTGGCGGGATGATGCAAAGTTTGCATGAAGCTCCGTTGGATTTAAGGAATGGCCGTTTTAAGCATGATTATTTGATGTTGTTTCCGGAACGCCTGAATTACACCTTGCCCGAAGATTTGGCAGTGAACTTGGCAGAGCCAGGGACTTATCGGATGTTAACTGAGAGAGCTGCAAAGAAGTATTACGAAGAAGTCTCAGCTGATAAGCAGGCTTGCGAAAGCGTTGTGAAATCAACGATCGTGCAAGATAAGCTTTCTAAGGGAACGGTCGTGAATAGCTATCTCGTGCATTTCGATGCCTTCGATAAGCCTGGTGAACACAACAAGGCGAAAGGGCGTGTGCGATTCAGCAATCGAATTCTTGGGGTGATTTTGAGCGGGAAGGACTTGAACCACAGCGATGCTCTATTGGGAAATAGCGAGACGATTTACGAAAGTAGTCACGGTCGCCGAACGGAAAATGATCTCGTGCGGATTTCTTCGGATCAGCATCAAGTATTCCTGAATTTCGAGGTTCTTGGTTTTATCGATCAGGTGCGTATCGTGGTAGAAGCCGATTCGAATGAACTCGAGATTGCGCGGTTTCTTGACGGAAGCGAGTAGGAGGGTTTGACCGGTGTTTATTCGCTCCAGCTAAATACCCCGAAGCTTGCTTCGGCTTTGTGCTGTGCGGGATC
>JAPKDW010000170.1 GCA_028822375.1 Opitutaceae bacterium
TTCAGCTCGGACGATCAGCTGGTAGCTCATAGTCCAGTTTGGATTTCTTTCTTCACTTCGTGCCAAGGACGTCCCTGATTTGGCTTGGCTTGAAATGCTGCATATCTTTGATCAAGAAGCTTTTCCGTTTCAGGCGATAGCGAGAAATCGTCCTCGTTGTCAGCGATCTCATCCCATAGGTCGTTGATCAATAAGAGTTTCTCAGATTTTGAGAGTTTTTTAAGGGCTTCGGCTAGCATGGCAGGAATCGTAGGGAAACTGGGAAAAGTTTAAATCTCTACTTTTTGGCGAACGCTAAAGGGAATAAACCTCTGGGTCTCCGTGCCTCTGTGTGCTCCGTGGTTTGGAGTCGTCGGTTGTTGTGGTGGTTGTGCGGCAGGCCGGGACGTCCTTGCCCTACCTTTTGAGGGGTGTTTGTCTTTTAAGTTTATCAGTGTCCATCAGTGGTTAAAAGATTGATATAGTAATATTGATTGGATTTTGAGATTGAGCTGCGGCCCTAACGTGTCCAGGTGTCGAGGTCTTGGTCTTCGAATAGATAGGTGAAGTTTCGATACTGGGGGGAGAGTAGGTTGCTGGTTTGTTTGTCGGCGTAGCGCTGGCAGTGGAGGAGTACTTTGACTTTTTGGCCGGGGGCGCGGACTAGGCGTCCGAGGGCTTGATTGACTTTTTGGATACCGGGTTGGAGGTAGGCGCGTTCGAAGCCGTTGAGGCGTTTGGAGTCGTAGTGGTCGCGTTTGGCGTTTTGGATGGGGTTGACTTCGGGGAGTGCTGGGCTGACGACCATGGCGGCTTGGATCTTGCCACCGATGAGGTCTATACCTTCGGCGTAGCTGGAGCCGAGGGTGAGGAATACGATGTCGTGGAAGCGGATGGCGTTGTCGATAAAGTCGGCCCGTTGGGCTAGGCTTTCGCCTCCGCCGCGTTGTTGCATGGCGATGCGGTAGAATGGGTAGTCACGCTCGACGATTTCGCGTAGGGATTGGGCGTATGCGTAGGAAGGGAAGAATACGACGATGGGAGCAAATTGTTCGGCGAGCTTGGCGATGGTGGCTGCGGTGGTTTTCGATGATCTCTCACGGCTTTTCATGCGGGTGTCGGCTCGGGTGTCGATGGCGATGTCGTAGGCTCCTTCAAGCCACAGGGCGGGCGGGGAGAGGCGTTCCGGGAGGGGGAGGCGTTGGGCGAGCCCACATTGTTCGAGGAAGGTATCGAATGGGGGGAAGGTGGCTGAGAGCATGAGGCACTCTTTGAATTTGGCGATAGTGTCGCCGATGGCATGGGAGGGATCGATGCAGGTGATCCGTATGCGGCCATTTACGGGGATCCAAGCGATGAAGCGGTCGGCGTTTTCTTTGAGGGCTGTAGTCCCCGAGGCGAGCGTCCAGAGGGTGTCGAGCGATTCGGGGGAGAGGTCGTCGTAGGGGAGGGGCTCGCTCGATAGGACGTTCATGAGGGTGAGTAGGAGCTCAGCGAGGTCGTCCAGTTGGCGCAGGGTGAGCGTGTTTCCTTTGCTGTAGGCGAGGCACTCGGATACGAGGCTTGAAATGGAATTTCGAATACGTCGTCCAGCGCCGATGTCGGAGAGCTCTTCGAGGAGTGCGTTTAGGGATAGGGCGTCGAGTTCTTTGCTCTGGTTGGACTCGACACGGGAGGGGAGGTTGTGAGCTTCGTCGATGATGAGGAAGGTGCGGCTCGGGTCAAAGTCGCTTTGTTGGGCTAGGAGTCCGGCGCTGTTGGACGAGAAGAGGTAGTTGTAGTCGCCAATCCAGATGTCGCGATGTCCAAGAGCGGTTCGCATGGTTTCGTAGGGGCAGATACCGGCGGCGGCGCTTTCTTCTTTGAGCTGTTCGATGGGGATGGGTTGCGTGGAAAAGAGGATGTGCCGGTCGAGGGAGGAGTTGGTCCATTTCTGGTCGAGCTTGCTTATGTACTGGCAAGAGCGAGGGGAGCAGCGGAACTCGGAGTTGACGCAGTGTTCGGCTTTGTTGCGGATTTGCCAGTAGGATGCGGATGAATGTCCTCCGAGGAGCGCTTTGAGGCGATCGGTGGCTTCAAGTTGTCCGGTAGCTTTGCTGGTGAGATAGATGATTCGGTCGACTTGTCCGGTGGCGAGTCGTTGGAGAGCGATTTCCCAGGCGACGCCGGTTTTGCCATAGCCGGTGGGGGCTTCGAGGAAAACGACGGGGGAAGTTTCGAAAGCATTTTTGAGGTCGGTTTGAATCGTTTCCTGACCAGGTCGGGGCGTTTCGTAAGCGGGTTTGAATTGGAGTTCGCGCAGTCGGGCGAGGCGGGCGCTCTTTTGGTCGAGGTAGGCAGCGAAGCGGTCGAGGTGATCGACGATGAGCGCGTCGTACTGATCGGTGTCGAGACGGATGCTCTGGATGATGCCGGAGGAGATTTCGACGAGGAGGAGATCGAGGTCGATTTGCTCGGCAGGCGTTTTTCGTTCGCGGATCAGCAGTTCGCGGTAGGCTAGTAGTTGGAGGCAGTAGCTTTTATAGAGGGAAGCGGTTTCGAGGGGGTCGATGGGGAGCGGAGTGGCGATGGTTTTGATTTCCCGAACGTGGATGCGATCGGTGGCGTCGCCGATTTGATCGATACGGCCAGTGAGGCGGAGGGTCCAGCCGTTCCAGCGAAGGTCGCCACTAATGGAAATCTCGTTTGCGAAGCCTTCTTCAGGGGCGTTTTTTTGGATTTCCTGATGCCATTGCTGGCCGACTTGGGCTCGCCAGTTTCCGAAACCCGTAGATGCGACGCGCTGGCTGTAGGGCGAGAAACGCGCGAACTCACCTACGCTGAGTATGACGAGTCGCTGTTTCGCATCGATTTCCATTTTAAATTTCTAAGCGCAGATGACACGAAGGACACAGATAAATTCGAGTAAGAGCATCATTTCTTTTCGATTAGTTGCGCTTGAGAGGGGGATGAAGGGTGAACGTTTATTATAATTAGATGAGTATCAGTGTTCATCAGTGTCCTCAGTTGTTTAAGTTTTTTGGTTGGTTGCTTTTGGATTAGGTTTTGTTTTTTTAACCACTGATTCCACTGATAGACACTGATGTTGATTTGAGCTTTGGGAAGATGTGGGAGCTCTATTGCTACGGCCTCGGCGATGCCGCCCTACCTTTTCGGGTGATTCGGGGGTTGGGATTTTCGGTTCGCTTTGGGCGGCTTAATGTGGAACGCTCTAGGTCTAATACTATGGATACCATGAAATTCTTGAGGATCGTTGTTTTGTTGGCGTGTGTTGCTGGTTTGAGTGTTCGGGCGGACTTCGAGTCTAACCTTCTCAAAGAATTGCATGGAGTTGGGTTTAAGCTGCGCCCGATGGTGGTTCGATCGAAGATATTCGAGCTTGAAGCGGAGGTTCTGAAGCAACACGCGGTGGAAAAATTAAAGGAGATGAATGTACGCGTGCTAACGGATTCGGAATCCAAAGTATTGCCGGGCGAGCCTTTTCTTGAATTGGCCGTGAACATTGCTCAAGCGCAAGGGCCGAGTCATATTTACTCGGTTTCCTTGGAGTTGCGCGAACGGGCTGAATTGGAACGTCCGAAAGAGAGTGTCGTGATAATGGCGGTGAGCACGTGGAATCGCGAATCGTTGGGGATCGCTAATCGGCAGGAAGCGGTGATGCAGGCTATCGATCGTTTGCTCCGCGTTTTCGCGGAGGAGCTTCACGGCGCGAATGGCGGGTAGTAGGTTTTGGGGTTGAGGAATTCGAGTTCGAATTGAATTTGGGTTAACGTAACCGACTGACGATCATTAAGGATGTTTGCTTGGCTAAAACGATCTAAGGCTGAGCCCAAGCGCGCGATGATCGGGCGGTTGGGGGAGAAAGAGGCGGAGCGCTTACTCAAAGCCAAGGGCTATCGCGTGGTAGCCCGAAATTGGCGGGCTGGCAAGGATGAGATCGACCTGGTGTGTTACGATGGCGAGGTTTTGGTTTTCGTTGAAACGAGGACTCGATCAGTTGGAGCTCTCGTGGGTGGGTTTGATTCGATCGACAAGCGGAAGCGAGAAGCGTTGAAGCGCGTGTGTCGCGCATATGTGGCTAAATTGAAGTCTCAGCCCGCGACCTATCGCCTTGATGTGGTTGAAGTTGAGCATGAGGAAGGGGAGATTCTCGTAGCGCGTCATTTTGAGAACACGCCTCTTTTTAGCAAATCCGCTGGCCGGGGAAATTAGGCTAGGAATTGTGGTTTCCTAAAGGAAAAATGCTTCTTGAGGCCTCTTGTCGTGGCGCCGGGACTGCTATGTCTTTCAATCGTCTTTACAAGCTATGCGGCGAGGCCCACCTTGTCGTCACTTCCTGCATTCTTAACTGATTCACACTACGGACATGTCACAAGATTCACGTCATCCTTTTCTGAAAGGCTTGAGCAAGCACCGCGGCGCTCAGCCGACTGTGATTACTATTTTCGGAGCTTCGGGCGATCTTTGCGCCCGTAAACTCGTGCCAGCTATCTACAATCTAGCGGTAGACAACTTGCTTCCGGCGGACTTTTCGTTGATCGGTTTCGGGCGCAAGCCCATCCCGGACGAGGAGTTTCGGAAGTTGGCTACGGACTCGATTCAGCAGTTTTCGCGTCGTCCTTTGAATGAAGAGATTTGGGAGCGCATTTCGAATCAAACCTACTACTGCAGTGGCGGTTACGATGAGCTTGACGCGTTTAAGACGCTGAAGATCAAGATTGACGAGATCGAGAAGGGGTTCGGGCGCGAAACCCAAAGCGTATTCTACGTATCGACTCCGCCTTCAGTTTTCGAGCCGATTATCAAGAATCTCGGGGCGAGCGATTTAGCCACACGGCACCAGGATAACGACAGTCACACAAAGGTCGTTATCGAAAAGCCTTTCGGCAAGGATCTGCAGTCAGCGCGTCATCTGAATCGCGTTATCCAAGGCGTCTTTCAAGAACGCCAAGTGTATCGAATCGATCATTACTTGGGCAAGGAAACGGTGCAGGATTTGCTCGTTCAGCGTTTTGCGAATTCGATCTTCGAGCCACTCTGGAATCGTCAGTACGTCGATAATGTACAGATCACCGTATCAGAGTCGTTAGGAGTTGGAACTCGTGGCGGCTACTACGAGCAAAGCGGGGCGACGCGCGATATGATTCAGAATCATACAATGCAGCTGCTGGCCCTAACGGCGATGGAGCCGCCGGTATCGCTCGACCCGGAAGCGATCCGCGACGAGAAGGTCAAATTGCTCAAGGCGATTAAACCGCTAAATTTGAATTACGATAGCAGCGACGTTGTTCGGGCCCAGTACAAGGAAGGCCTTGTCAATGGACAGCGAGTCGAAGGTTATCGCCAGGCAGAAGGCGTGTCGGCAGAGTCCGAGACGGAAACGTTCGCGGCCCTTCGTTTGGATATCAATAATTGGCGCTGGGCCGGGGTTCCGTTCTATTTGCGATCGGGAAAACGGATGCCAAGGCGCGTCACTGAAATTGCGATACAGTTCAAGCGTCCGCCATCGACGCTTTTCAGCGAGGGTGAAATGTTTAATTTGGCGGCGAATTCGTTGGTTTTCCAAATTCAACCGGACGAGGGTTCGACTGTGCTGCTAAATGCGAAGATCCCTGGATTGCAGACGCGGACGCAGCCGGTTAAAATGCATTTCAAATACAGCGCGACTTTCGGGTCGAATACGCCTGAGGCGTACGAGCGACTTGTCCTGGATGCGATGCTTGGGGATGGCACCTTGTTTATTCGAGGCGACGAAACGGAAGCGTCTTGGAATTTGATTACGCCGCTTCATGATTTTTGGGCGAGCGAGGGTCAGCGAGGCATGGAGAACTATGTATCGGGATCCTGGGGACCTTTGGCAGCGGATCGCTTGCTTTGGGATAATGGCCATGAGTGGCGCAGACCGTAAACGGATAGAGTCCCATGACTGAGATCCTAGCGACGGAAAAGAACGAAATTTATAGTAAGCTACCTGGGATCGAGGTTCCAGTTGGCGACGCGTTGGTGTCGCTTTCCGAGATGTGGGATGCTCCGCCATCTTCGGATGCGAGTCCACCTCCATCGGAGTTTCGAGCATCGCGCATGAATATGATTCTGCACTTTGGTTTCGATGCGTCTTGCGAGGAAGCCACGGCCTTGTTCAGGTCGGTGATCGAATTTTCGAGACGTTATCCTTGTCGAGTGATCGCTCTCTGTCCGTCGAAGGATGAAAATGCGACGGGTCAAGGTATTGTCTGCAAGATATTTTCGGAATGCTATATCGGTAAGGGCGACGGCGATAAGAGTTGTTGCGAAGCGATCATATTTGGGTATACTCTGAAGGAAAAGCGGTTCTTGGAGGATCAAATATCTATATTTCTAGAGAGCGATTTGCCGACCTACTATTGGCCTTATCTTTTTGATTCGCCTGATAACCTTTCGGCGTATCAAACGTTCTTCAAGAATGTGGATCGCGTAATCATCGATACGGGAGTAGAGAATTTCACTGCGGATCGATTGCACCTTCCTGAGCCGGAGAAGCTGCACGACCTAGCCTCCGCGCGTACGCTCTCGATTCGGCAATGCATTGGTCAGTTCTTTAGCGCGTTTCCGATGGATAAGATAGTGGATGGCTTAACCCGCGTGGAGATTAGAACTCCCGTAGGATTGAAGGCCGAATCTCGACTATTGCTAGCTTGGATCGAGTCTGCTCTGAGCGATTGCAGCGATCGCGTAGAAGGCTCTGAACTTAAGGCTGAATTTGTTTGCGAGGAAGGCTCTGAGCCTAGAATCTTGTTTTCCTATGATTGCGAGAGCTTCGTTGAATGCTCTCTCGATTTGGAAGGAGGCGTTGCTCAGATCAGCGCTAAAATTGGAGGCGATGCTCATTCGATGACAGCTGCTATTCGTTTGCTTGAGCCTCAGGAAGCTTTGGCTGAAGCATTGTTTTTCGGGTAGTAAGAAACCGAGCCCGGAGGTCTCGATTCATCTTGGGATATTGGCTGCGGCCTCGGCGATACCGCCCTACCTTTTGCTGAGCTACTTCGATGGGGCTTTTCGTGCTCGCCAGATCATCCAGAGTCCCGCTAGGCCCATGAGGATGGAAAGGGTGGCGCCACGGCTGAGGCCAAGTGTGAGAGCTGCATCAGGTTCACGGAATTGTTCTCCAATGATACGGAGGATTGAGTAGCCGAGTAGGAATTCGCCGACTAGAGCGCCCGGGTGGCTTTTCAATACGGGTGTTTTCCAGATGCGAAACTGCGAGTAGGCGAGCATGAGGACTCCTTCGAGAGCGGCTTCGTAAAGTTGAGAAGGATGACGGGGAATGGTGCCGCCGTCAGGGGCGGTTGGGAAGTAGAAGGCCCAAGAAACGGTGGCTGCTTTTCCGCAGAGTTCTCCGTTGAGGAAATTCGCGATGCGACCGAATAGCAATCCGGCCGGGGCCAGCGAGCAAACGAGGTCGGCGGTCAGCCAGAATGACTGCTTGTGTTTGCGCGCTATGTAAGCGGTGGCTGCAGCGACTCCGAGGAAACCGCCGTGGCTGGCCATGCCGCCTTCCCAAACATAGAAAATTTTCCAAGGTTCGCTGAGGATTAGCTCGGGAGTGTAGAAAAGAAAGTAGCCCATGCGTCCGCCCAAGACCACTCCGATGATCAAAGCGACGAAGAGATCGGATTGCTGGTTGGCGTCGTAGGGAGAACGGTCGCGTTTGTAGTAGCGAGCAAGGAGCCAGGCGCCTATTGCGAATCCAAGAATGTAGGCCACTCCGTAGTAGCGAATTCCCCAATTTTCGCTAAATTGGATGAGGAAAGGGTGAGCCGTGTGGTGGAAGTATCCGAAGATGGCGCTCGTGGTCATGGAAATAGAATCGGGTAACAATGAAACTTAGTCCGTGTCTTGGGAAATGGGTTCTTCGTGAGTGAGCGGATCGTTCGTTTTGCTATGTTCGTTGCGAGCGAGTTCGCGCATGTCGATTGCGACGTCGTCTTTTTCGAAGATTTCGCGTCCGAGGATGCATTCCATTATGTCTTCCATCGTAACGACGCCAGCGAGAGAGCCGAATTCGTCGACTACTGCGAGAAGTTGTTGGTGGGTTCTGAGAACCGTTTGAAGCGCAGTGTAGGCGGTTACGGTTTCGGGTACGAACTGCACCTCGTTCATGATGTCGGAAATTTTAACGAGGTCGTGGTCGTCCGCCTTTTGCTTCAAAAGATCACGACGCCGAATAATCCCTACGACATTGTCGAGCTCTTCGTCATAGACGGGGATACGGGCGAAGGGGATGTGCGGGGAAGCTCGAAATACCTCATCGACTGTAAGGTGCTTTTCGATGGCGGTTACGACGACGCGTGGCGTCATGATCTCGCTGACGAGGACGTGGTCGAGTTTCAGGGCATTGGTTACCATATCCGACTCACCGGATGTTAGACGGCCTTCTTTGGCCCCTTTTTCCGCGAGGAGGATGATTTCCTTTTCATCGGCGTCGGGGTCTTCTTCGGCATTGTCCTTAACAACCAATCGAACCGAGAGGTTCGTCAGGTAAGTGATGGGCGACATGAGCCACTTCAAGGCGACAAGGGGGGTGACCACCCAAGGATGGAGTTTCGTGCGGTAGACGAACCCGAGGTTTTTGGGAATGACCTCCGAGAAGATCAGCACGCCAATGGTCATTGCGGCAGTGATAATACCGACGATCGCGTTGCCCCACATGATGACCGCTAATCCGCTCACTAAAGCTGTACCGGCGGTGTTGGAGACCGTGTTGAGGGTCAGGATAGCCGAAATCGTATTGGAAATGTCTGCTTTGAGTTCCTCGAGCTTTTCGCCTTTTTGCGGCTTACGCTTTTTGAGATCTTCGATCTCGGCGGTGGTTGTGCTCAAAATGAGCGCTTCTAGCATCGAACAGTAAAAGGATGTTCCGATGGTAAACGCTACGGCTCCAATAAAGGCTAAGAGCATGGGCGGCTTGTGAGAATACGCATAATTTTTATGTTTATATGTGTTAGATGCCTTGGAGAAAAAGGCAAGCGCATCTTAAATGTCTAATACCGTGACCTTGAGGACGCTTTTTTCTTTCGTTTTTCGTGAATTTCAAGAGCCTTATTTCCCGAACAACAACTGTTACATTTAAAATATTATGTCAGATTCAAAGCCCTTAGTAGGCATCCTTTCCGGAAGCGCGTCGGATAAACCGATCATCGAAAAAATTACAGGCGTACTCGATAATTTCGGGATCGCTTGGGAGTACAACGTGCTTTCGGCCCATCGTACGCCGAACCGTTGCGCTGACTACGTTAAAGGAGCCGAGGCGAAAGGCATGAAAGTCTTGATCGGCGTCGCTGGATTGGCGGCCGCTCTTCCTGGCGTGATGGCTGCGCATACGTTGCTTCCAGTCATCGGCGTTCCAGGCGATGGAGGACCGATGAAAGGAGCGGATGCGTTGCATAGCATCGTGCAAATGCCTCCAGGAATCCCAGTTGCAACCGTGGGAATCGGTAATGGGCGCAATGCCGGTTACTTGGCAGCGCATATTTTGGCGTTGGTCGACGATTCGGTTCGCGCCAAGCTCGTAGCCTATCGCGAGAGTTTAGGCGACAGCGGCGAGTAGGCCGAATTTGCCTCGGAGTTTGTTTTTCGGCTTAAATTATTGGTAGCGGCCGATCTCCGAGCGGCCATATCTAGAAAATCCATCTGAAAAT
>JAPKDW010000019.1 GCA_028822375.1 Opitutaceae bacterium
AAATACGCCGAAAAGCAAAAATGAGAGACGCCATCTCTGTATCACACCTTCAAATACCCATCCATTCATGGAATTCCTACAACCAACAGTTTAAAACGAGATCGAACCTTGCTCTGTAAATAACGTGTGAATAACTTTTCGTGCTTTTACTTACGATTGGAAAACTGTCCGAGAGGCGATTATGAGTCCTTCTAGCCCCACCTGTATTCAAACCTCGTCCAATCGCTCAATTATTCTTCAAATTTCCCATGCCTAATTCCTCTTCCCGAAAATCGCGCGATCACGGCCAAATAGGCTGCGTAGGGACTGATACCGAACCGTAAGCATGCTACTACACAAATAGCGTCTCCCGAATGCCTCGAAACGAGTCTCCAAATCACAAAGACAACGCTAACGTCACTCAGTCCGCGATCCATGGGATCCGCGGGACGCTTTTCCTTCTCTCCATCGTTAGAGACGAAGACGATGCAGCCAATCTCCGAACCGACCTGAAACGGTCGCGATTGAACGAATGCAAATTTCAACGCTGCACTTCTCTTGATCAAGGTTGCAGCATGCTCCGAGCCTGCGCTTTCGACGTCGTATTCCTGAATTTGGAAGAGCTCGAAGAGCCCGATCGGGCTGTCGAACAAATCCGAGATTGCGGATGCACGAGCCCTATCCTCGGACTCGTCTCGCGGCGCACCTTGGACATTCCCGAATACAATCGTCCAATCGGGATCGACGATACGCTTTGCAAAGAGGACCTTTCCCATTCGCTAGTCGAACATACCGTTCGCTCGACCCTCGCTCGACACGCTCTTTCATCTGAACGCTCCCTTCTTGAAACTCGCCTGAACCTAGCCCTTGAAATCGGCGAAATGGGTTCATGGACCTACTACCCAAAGCAACGGCGCTTCGAACTCGACGAAATCGCTCAAGCGATGCTCCAATCCGCTACAGGACTTGACGCTCGCTCGCTGGATGAAGTAGCCGACTGCGTGTATCCAGACGACCGCGATCAATTCGCCGAAGCGATCGAACGACTTCCGCTCCCCAACGAAATCGTCAAATGCCAATTCCGCGTCAATGGCGACTCGATGCCTTTAAAGACCTTCGAAATGCGAGGCCGTATTTGGCAGCCGTCTCCAGCAGACGACGCGGCCATTATGGGTCTCTTCCGGCAGGCTTCTAAGACAAACGAACTATTCGAGCGCATCGCAGAAGCGAACACCGCCGTTCAAGAAGCCTTTCAAGCTCGCGAAGAAGCCGTACAGCGAGCCAATCAAAAGCTGCAAGCGCTCGCGACCGAGCTCTGTCACACAGAGAGAGTCGTACCTAAAAGCGTATCTGAAAAGCCTTCGCCCAAAGTCGATCCAAACGCCGAATCCTCAACAACTCAGACGCCTGAACCAATTGAGGGACCTAAAAGCGTAGAGGAGATAGCCACGGCAGAACCAATCGAAACAGCCGAGGAGCCTGCAGTCGCAAAACGAACTAAGACGCTCGAGGAGCCTGCAGTCGCAAAACGAACTAAGACGCTCGAGGAAGTTGCGACAGTAGAAACGGTCGAACAACCCGAGCCAGAGCCTCCCCAAGCCGAGGAAGTAAAGGAAGCTCCAAAGCTTTCCAAAAAAACCAGCGAAGCCCTTAGCATCGACAAATTTAGCGCTTACGAGGAGGTCATGAAGTCGGTCGCGCGTCAAAAAACGGCCACCTCAACGCAAGAATCGCTTCCATTCGATTTCGCCCAAGAACCTGTCACGGATTTCAGCCCACCCAATCCCGCCAAAGAAGGATTCATCAGCGCCGCCAAACGACTGGTCGCCATGACCCGCAAGGAGCACAATCTCGAGGCGAGCATCTCCGTCGCAGACCAGCAATCCATCGAACTCGAACGGCGCAAGGACATGCTCTTCGACATTCTAAGAGAGCTGCTAATCAATGTCGTACGCCATTCTCGAGCAAAACTCTGCATCATCACCCTCTTCAGAGACGAAGATGAATGGGTACTTCAGGTAGAGGACGATGGCGTAGGACTCGACGACAAGCTCAAGAGCGTCAACGCCCCGCTCAATAAAATCGGCCTCTTTCAAATCCGCACCCAACTTGCGCTCAAAGGCGGCCATCTCGACATAGTTCCAGCCTCGCCAACCGCACTAATTGCCCGCGTCCGCATCCCCGTCTCTATTAGAGACGGAGCAAAATCGTCGTAACCGCTCCGAATTGCCCCGTATTTTAACGTTCCTCGGAAGCAATGCCACGAAGGTCTTCCGGATCTAAGATTTCTATCTGCGATCTAGATACCTTTATATAACCCTTTTCGCGCAAGCTTCTCAATTTTCGCGAAAACGTTTCGCTAGCCATATCCAATTCATCCGCCACCGAACGCTTCGGGCAGCTAATTTCGAACGAGCCAGGCTCACTAATAAGCGTGCCGCCGCCCGCGTCGACGACTCCATGATGAATATTTTCAACTAGTTTTTCACTGCCGCAGTCTCTCCGATTTCGGCCTTGAACGCTTTGCAAAGAACTCTGGACATTCGCCAGCACAGTAGACGATACGCCAGTCAGCTCGTACATCACAGTCGGTCTAGCTCCCAACGGACCGCGGAGCGTTTACGGATAGCGAATACGATGTCCACGAAAGGGTCCGATAACTCGGCGTAGGAGTGGGTTAATCCCGCGATATTGTAAATCAACATAAGAAATAACAAGAGGAATCGCGGGATAAACCCGCTCTTACAACTTAGAGAAAGCGCGATGCCAGGCTTATTGGAAATTTGCTAAGGATTGAAACGCATCGTTTGTATCACTCTAACTGCTACAGGGATTCCATTACTCTTCGCAGGTTGCCATCTCGATACCCTTATCGATTCCAGCTGGATACCGTAGATAGTTTGGGGTGCGTTTTAAAGTGTCGCCGGATAACATGAACGAATTGAAGAAGTTGGACTCAATCTCACGAGTCAAGAACGTCTTGATAAGCGGGACAATAAGGATCCCCGACCAGTCGGGAAAGTAAGGTTTTCCAAACTGGCTCTAAAAACATCACTCTCTCTTTTGCGACTCTTGTGCCTTTTTGCGGCCATTTTAAACCGATTTAGTTAAGACAAGTCGGGACTCCATGATGGCTCGCTGCGCTCGCCTGTATGATCTAGCCCTCGACAGTCGCCACAGCACATTTCAAATTTAGCCCTATGCTCCTATCGCCCTATTCCCGTCGTCAATTCGCAAGCCGCCTCATCGGAGGCGCAATAACGCTGAGCCTTGCTCCAAGTATCCTTGCGCAAAAATCACCTAAGCCGGACGCAAAAATCAATTGGCGCAACGTGCTTGATTGGGGAGTTGAAGGCAAAGGGTGGACCGACACCCTGCGTTACTTTGGTCGCCTGCCAAGCAAAGCCGAAAACGTAGTTCGAAATCCTGTATGGGAATTATCACAACACTCGGCCGGCATGTCCGTTCGCTTCATCACAAATTCTCCGGTTATCAAAGTACGCTACGAATTGTTGCTTGAACGTCTTGCCATGCCGCACATGCCCGCGACCGGCGTAAGCGGCCTGGACCTTTACGCGCAAGATGCCCAAGGCATTGATCGCTGGGTCGGAGTAGTAAAACCAGATGGCAAAGTAATCGAGGCGGACATTGCCAAAGACCTCGCTCCGGGCTCGCGTCGCTACACGATCTACCTGCCCCTTTACAATGGCGTCGAATCCCTCGAGATCGGCGTCCCCGATGGACAATCCTTCGAGCCCGTTGCGCCAAGAGCAGAACAGTCAATTCTCTTTTACGGTACCTCCATTCTCCACGGAGCCTGCGCTTCCCGACCCGGAATGGCTTTCACGTCTATACTGGGACGTAGATTGCGACGCCCCACAATCAATCTCGGCTTCTCCGGCAACGGTCGCATGGAGGCTGAAGTTGGCGCCCTACTCGCGGAGTTAGACCCTTGCGCATACGTAATCGACTGCCTGCCGAATATGAACGGCGAAACCGTCAGCGAGCGAGCAGTCCCACTTGTAAAGCAAATCCGTAGCGCTCACCCGAATACACCCATTTTACTCACGGAAGATCGCAGTTTCACCAACGTCGCCTTTTTCCCAACCCGAAAAGCCCATCACGATCGTAGCAGAAAAGCGCTGCGCAAAGCCTATCGCGAGCTAAGCGACGCCGGGATCAAACACCTTTATTATCTCGATGGCGACCACCTCTTAGGCCTCGACGGAGAAGCCGCTACCGATGGCTCCCACCCCAACGACCTAGGCATGGTTCGCTACGCCGACGCCTACGAGCCGGTTTTAAGAGCTATGCTAAAACAGTACTAAGAGTACTGTTAAACAAGTCGAAATTTGCTCCGTAACCCAATTGTAGGAGCGGTCCCGCTAAGCGCATTGGCGTCAACTTAACTGAAATCGTCTGACGGAGTGGAGCGCAGATGGCGAAGCAAAACCACCCCGACGTGTCGGGGTAGCTACGCCGAGACTTCGGCGTGGGATCTGCAATAATTCCTTCAAATAGAGATAAGTTGACGCGTATGCGCTAAGCGGGACCACTCCTACACTGACGTATCTAGCAGCCTCTTAGAGTACACTCATCATGCTGACGCGCAGCGTCATCAAGCAAGCAAGCAAGGCACGAGCGCATCCTGTTAAAACACTCTCCCAACCGAAGTTTATCAACAGAATACACCCTCGACAAATCGGGACTGTATAATGGCTCGCTACGCTCCCCAGCATGGTGAGAAATCCAAATTTTCATGCACGTTCCTATGCTTCAGTATCCTTAATACCGCGAAACTGCCCTAAAAGACAACATCGAGCTAGATTCTTGTCCATCTCCCAGTTCTCATTAGTAAGCTAGTTCAGTTAATACCCTGTCCAGATTGCGCTTCATGTTTTCCTTAGTCTCAAGACTTAGGCCCCTAATCGGGCTTGTCCTTATCGCTCCGCTACTAACAGCCGAGGCGAGCAAATCTGTTCTAAAATCATTCAAGAGCGAAATTGAGCCGATCCTCGATAACTATTGCTACGATTGCCACGGATTCGGAACCAGCAAGGGTGGCGTCACCTTGGATGAATTCACCGCCGACTCGATCGTCGATCACGAGCTTTGGGTACGGCTTCTCCGAAATACGCGAACTCACATCATGCCTCCAGTCGAGGAAGCGTTTCTCCCAACCGATGAAGAACGGGAACGCCTCTCAGATTGGATTAAATCTGGTCCATTTGGAATTAATCCCCAAAACCCCGATCCAGGAAAAGTAACTGTTCAACGGCTCAACCGAGTAGAATACCAAAACACGATTCGCGAGCTGATTGGATTAGAATTCGACACGGCAGACGCGTTCCCGGCAGACGACTCAGGCGAAGGTTTCGACAACATTGGCGACATCCTAACCCTCTCGCCAATGATGCTGGAAAAATACCTCGATGCAGCCAGCCATATCATCACCGAAGCCGTACCCACACAGGCCCGCATATTGCCCGAGCGCTTATTAGCCGATGAAGAATTAGTGAATTTCTTCTCTCCCCCGACAATCGAAGACGACGAAGACAACGACACGCTCCAACTTTCCTTTTACTCCCCATCGACTCGCTCTGCGAAATACGAAATAAAACGCTCCGGGAAATACCAAATCGTACTTAACTTCAAACCTGTCAGTTTTTCCCGTTTCCGAGGATTCGACTACAATCGCTGTCGCTTCATATTCAAAATCGACGGCGAGATCAAAATCGACCAAGAATTCGAATACGTTTCCGGACGGACATTCGAACACGCCTTTGAATACGACTGGCAACCTGGAGAACACGATTTCACAGTCGAGGTCGAACCTCTCACATTCGGCTTGGAAAAAATCAAGCGCCTCAAAATGCGGATCGAAAGCATCGCCGTTCAAGGACCTTTCGCGCAGGAGCACTGGATACAGCCAAAGAACTACAAACGCTTCTTCCCCGGAACCGTCCCCGTTGATGACGTTTCGAGAACCGAATACACACGTCAGCTCCTTGGCAAATTCGCAACCCGCGCATTCAGACGTCCCGTCGATCGACAAACCGTTGATCAGCTAACCAACCTGGCAAAGCAAATAGCTTCTCAGGAAGGAAACAGCTACGAAATGGGAATCTCCCAGGCCATGGTAGCGATCCTCGCCTCCCCTCGTTTTCTCTTCAGAGAAGAAAATTCCCTTGAGCCGACAAAAAGAGGCGGACACCCACTGATCGACGAGCACTCCCTTGCTTCACGGCTTTCCTACTTCCTCTGGTCATCCATGCCAGACGAACAGCTCTTCCAATTGGCGCAAGAAGGAAAGCTCCGCGAAAACCTCGACGCTCAAATCCAGCGCATGATGAAGGACAAACGTTCTGAAAACTTCATCGACAACTTCTCAGGCCAATGGCTCCACGCCCGGGATATCCAATCCGTCAACATAAGCTCTCTCGATGTTTGGCTCCGCGACCATCCGCAACCCGAAATAATGGCAGCCAAAGAAGCCTACTCCATCGTCCGCGAAATCCCGGAAAACAATCGTACCCCGGAACAAAAAGAGACCTACACACGAACGAGAGCCATCATGAAAAAGCTCTACGACTTTGACCGACCGGAGTTAAAACCTCCTCTGCAACGCGCAATGCGCGAGGAAACCGAGCTCTATTTTAATTACGTAATCCGGGAGGATCGAAACCTCAAAGAACTGCTGGATAGCGACTATGCCTTCCTGAACAATCGACTTGCCGAACACTACGAAATCGACGGCGTAAAAGGCTCCAAATTGCGGAAAGTATCGCTCGAGCCCGGAAGCCCTCGAGGCGGTGTGCTCACGCAAGGAACAATCCTCGCATACACTTCCAACCCTACGCGAACCTCCCCCGTCAAACGCGGCGTCTTCATCCTGGAAAACATCCTCGGAACTCCCCCAGCTGCCCCTCCGCCAAATATTCCTGCCCTCGAAGATGTAGCCAGTCCCGAGGAAATCCAAAAAATGAGCCTGCGCGAATCGCTCGCTCTCCACCGCGAAGATCCGCTCTGCCGATCCTGCCACAATCGGATGGACCCCTTGGGTTTGGCATTCGAAAACTTCAATGCCATGGGCATTTGGCGCGATGCCGAACTCAACCAACCCATAGAAACAGACGGCAAACTAATCACCGGCGAAACCTTCGACTCCATCCAGGAAATGAAGCGAATACTTGCAAATGAACGCATAAACGACTTCTATTACTGTTTCAGCGAAAAGCTGCTAACCTATGCCCTAGGCCGTGGAATCGAATACTATGATACCGGAACCGTAGACCATCTCGTCGAAACGCTCCAAAAATCCGACGGTCGCCCTTCGGCCTTAATAAAAGAAATCATTCGCTCCACACCGTTTCAAAAGCGTCGAAATCCAAAATTTAAACCAGATCATCAATGAACCGCCAATCATTCGCAAATCAGCTAAATCGGCGAAACTTTCTCAAAGGCGTCGGAGCAAGTCTCGCCATGCCAGCCTTTCAATCCATGGTTCCCGGCAACCTTCTTGCCGCCAAGACTCTCCGCCAGGTAGCGACAACGGGTTCCGGAGCCCCTCTCCGAGCCGCCTACGTTTTCTTTCCCAACGGATCCATTCCAGACCTTTGGTGGCCGCAAGGCAAAGGAAGTGCCTTCTCGTTCAAAGACACGCTCAAGCCGCTCGAGTCGCTTCGCGATTCCGTCCAAGTCCTTAGCGGATTGGATCAACTAAATGCCACCGCTGGAAAAGATGGCGGCGGCGACCACGCTCGCGGCAATAGCGTATTCCTAACGAGCGTACGTATAAAGAAAAGCGCTACAGACTTCAGAGCCGGCACATCCATCGACCAAGCGATTGCCAGCGACGTCGGCCATATGACTCGATTTCCGTCGCTTGAGCTAAGCTGCGACCCCGCTAGACGCGCCGGAGCCTGCGACACTGGCTACTCATGCGCCTACCAATATAATCTTTCTTGGAAAACGCCGACCAATCCGATGACCCCCGAATCGAATCCGCGCAAGGTATTCGAACGACTCTTCGGCGAGGGTTCGCATGGCGAGCGATCGGAAAAGACGAAGCAACGAATGGTGAATCGACGCTCCATTCTCGACTTCGTAATGACCGATGCCCAGCGCATGCAAAAGAAACTCGATCACCGCGACCGGGAAAAGCTCGAACAATACCTGACGGGTATTAGAGAAGTAGAATCTCGTATCCAAAACTTGGAGCGATTCGGATCAACCGTCGACCCGGACATCGCAACGCCCGAGGGCATTCCATTTAGCCATGGCGAGCACATCGACATCATGTTCGACATGATGACCCTAGCCTTCCAAACCGACTCTACCCGCATTGCCACCTTGATGCTCGCCCACGATGGCGACAATCGTTCCCACGATGAGATCGGCATCCCCGAAGGTCATCACGAACTAACGCACCACCAAAACAAAGCCGACCGGATCGCCAAAGTTGGCCGAATCGATCAGTGGTACGCGCAAAAATTCGCTTCGTTCCTAACGGGTTTGGATGAAATCAATGACATTGACGGCAAGTCCATGCTTCACAATTCCATGATCCTATACGGAAGCGGGAACGCCGACGGAAACCGACACACCCACGACAACCTGCCACTCGTTTTGGCAGGACATGGTGGCGGTAACCTGAATCCTGGGAACTATCGCAAATTCGGTTCGAAACCCGCGGCCAATCTCTTCCTCAATATGGCCGACAATATGGGTGTCCAAAACCTACCTCGCTTTGGAGATTCCACCGGTCGATTGGCGAGTATATAAATCAACTGCAGGGCGGATCGCCGACCCGTAATGAACTAGAGCAGGACTGTCGCCTCAGCGAGGCAACCTACAATGAAAACCGTAGGGCCGGCGCTTGCGCCGCGCCGCGTAGTTAGAGGGCAATTTATATCGCGGCACTGTCCCGCTAAGCCTTGCCCCTGCGGATACAATAGAATCAACCCTCTCTTCCTAATCCACCGGTGTCAACTTCGCCGGATAGCGCCGATCCGCATTCCATTCCCCGAAATAGATCGCTCCCGCGCTACCCACGTGGAGATCGTGCCCATGGATAAAGGTCTTAGTGGTTTGATAAAGCGGTTGAAGGACTCCATCGACATATGTAGGCTTACTCCCGCCTGGAGCGCTGATCACCTTTTTCGTTTTCCGATCCATAATCAGAAGAAACCCCGATTGCCCAAGGCGTTTTCCCGCCCCCCCTTCTTTAGACCATCCGCGGTCGTATCGCTTTCACCATGAGCGTGCTCATCAGTGCCTCCATGGCCATATCCGGAATAAGAAGATAGCGACAAACAAATAGAGAACAGAAAGATTCGATACATCATAACAACACGTTTCCTGCCCTGATCTATTACTAAGGTCATACTATTGATCTATTAATAATCATATCAGTTTTTGCCCTAACCGGCACCTTAAACCTTGCCTCAACTCTCCACAAACAGATGTATAGCCGAAGACATTAGACGCCTAAGCGTTCTCCATTTCCAACGTCTCTACTGCATCAATCCGTTAACCGATACAACGCCCCTTCAATACCATGAAAGATACACCGCTCCGCACATCCGTAATCGGCAGTTACCCATTTCCAGGTTGGTTGGAATTCGCCTCCCAAAACCTCGATCAATTTGGAGTAAACGACATCAGTGAAATGCAGGAGGATGCCGTTATCGCCGCCATTCACGACCAAGTTTCTGCCGGCCTCGACGTAATCACCGACGGAGAACAAACCCGATTCGATTTCAACCTCTCTTTCTACGGCTACATAAAAGGCATCGAACTCGAAAGCGCTTCCCCTCGCCGGTTCGGACCTCCTGCTCACGATCAGCGCGGCAAGCATGCGATCACCGCCGAACTAGAAGCCCCCAATGGACTCGGAGCCGTCGAAGAATTCGAGCGCCTAAAACGCCTTGCCCCAGAAGGTCCGAGCCTCAAGGCCAGTATTCCCGGTCCCTTTACCATGAGCGGGCGGCTACTCCCCAATGATCAATATCCAGATCGCCAAGCGATCACCGAAGCGCTTCTCCCTCTAGTCCGCAGCGAAATCGAAAAGCTCGTCGAAGCGGGCTGCAAAGAAATCTGCGTAGATGAACCATCCATGAGCTGTTACGCCTATAAAGCCGACACGAGCACCTTCGTCGATCTCTTCAATCGCACCGTCGAACCCGCGGTCGGCAAAGCCCGCATCTGTTCTCATCTATGCTTTGGCAACTACAAGGGACGAGCCGTCGGAAAACGCACCCCACGCGACATGTTTCCAGCCTTCCTCGATATGCACGTCGACGAAATGCATATCGAAATGTGTACCACCCACTTCGACTACCTCGACCTCATTGAAGAGATCTGCAAACGCAGGGACGCTGCAATCGGTATCATCGACGTCAAAAGCTACTACATCGAAACGCCCGAAGACGTAGCCGCAATCATCCGCAAATGCTTGGAGTTCGCCCCGGCCGACCGACTCGTATTCGCCCCCGATTGCGGCCTCTCGCAAACAGCCCGCTGGGCCTCCCGACAAAAGCTAAAGAATATGGTAGCCGGCGCAAACATCGTCCGGCGCGAGCTGGGACTTCCCAACGCAAAATGAAGCCCGCTTTTCTAAAAGGCGAAGAGCTCCTCGTCGACATCGAATCAGCCCGTAGCGATAAATCCAATACGCTACATACGTGGTGGTTAGGGCAAAGCGGGTTTCTCGTTATGTCCGCCGGTAAAACCGTTCTTTTCGATCCCTATCTGTCGGACTCGCTCACTCGAAAATACGCCCCAACCGACAAACCGCACACGCGCATCACCGAGCTCGTCTTAGATCCCGGGACGCTCGAAGGCATCGACATCGTAACCTCGAGTCACAATCACACCGACCACCTCGACAAGGAAACGCTAATCGCGCTCGTTCAAGCGAACCCTGAACTAGACTTCGTCATCCCCGAGGCCAACAGAGCATTTATAGCCGATCGAATCGAACGCGATCCCTCTCTACCAATCGGGCTCAACGACGGACTAAGCACGACCGTGAAAGGCGTAACCTTCCACGGCATAGCATCCGCCCATGACGAACTCAAAACCAACGAAAAAGGCGAGCATCACTTCATGGGATTCGTCATCGAACTCGGTCCTTGGAAGATCTACCACAGCGGCGATACACGACTCTACGACGGACTCGTTTCCCGCCTCAAACCGTTCAATCTCGACTTGGCGTTTCTTCCAATAAATGGATACAAACCCGAACGCCGTGTTGCCGGAAACCTCAACTCGGAGGAGGCCGCTCAATTGGCCGACGAGTGCTCTATAAAAACCGTTGTCCCTCACCACTACGATCTATTTGAATTTAACACCGCCGACCCGGTAGATTTCGAAAAGGCCTGCCAATTTAGAAACGTCAACCATCACGTCCTACAAAACGGTCAACGACTCACGCTCGAGCGATAAATCCGACTAGGACTCAAAATTAACAGTATTCATTTTCCTAACGCTATGTCTCACACGCAAACTTATCTCCAAAAATCACGCGAACTTATCGAAATCGTCTCCGCGCAAGAAGACAATATCGCCAAGGCCGCCGACTGGTTTGCCAAAACGATTTTAGCCGATCGCATGGTCCATGTTTTCGGTTCCGGTCATAGTCGCATGATGACCGAAGAAATGTGGCCACGTTACGGCTCTTTTCCAGGCTTCAACCCAATTGTGGAGCTTTCACTCAGTTTTCATAATCTCGTCGTCGGCTGCAACGGACAGCGACAAGCAATGTTTCTCGAAAACGCCAGCGGCCTGGCTGAACAGATCCTGAGGAATTTCGAACTCACTGAAAAAGACACAGCTCTCGTCATATCCTCCAGTGGCTGTAATCGCGTACCGATCGAAATGGCCGAGCTTTTTCAAAAGAACGGCATCAAGGTGGTTGCCCTTATCAGCCAACTCCACTCCGACGCCTCCACCACCAAAGACACTCGCGGCTTAAAGCTCTCCGACTTCGCCGATCTCATCCTCGACACTGGAGCGCCCGTAGGCGATGCCATGATAAAAATCGAAGGATTGGATACACCGGTTTCACCAGGATCTACTCTTGGCGGATGCCTCGTCGTCAATTCCATCAAAGCAGAAGTCGCTCAACGACTCATCGATGCCGGCAAACCGCCGAAGGTCCTAACTGCTGGAGCGCTCATTGGAGCCGAGCGAGCGGACGAAATATTCCAAGCGGCCTACGACGAACACGGTCGTCGCCTATCGCGATACTACGCGACCCTCGGCGAATAGAAACCATTCCATGAGCCTTCGAATCATCAATCGATCGATCGTTCCGACTCTAGCCGAAGTAGACATTCTAGTGGTCGGAGCGGGCTCCGCAGGTTGCGTCGCCGAAAAAGCGCCGATGGAAACGACGAAACTCATTGGGAATACCTACCCGATGGTAGCGCCTACTGAGTTCCTTACAGAAGCCTAGTCGCCCGCGGTCGCGACGATCTATGGGTTGCCGGTCGTTGCTTCAGCGCCACGCATGACGCCCACGCATCCTCCAACTTAATCAAAATTGAACCGTGTTAATATTTGATTCTTAAGTTCTCCCGCTTTAATAAATACTCACTAACAACCCACCCCGTACAACCAACTCCCTCTTCATGAACCCACAAGAGAAAAACTGGAAAATCGTCGGCATCAATTTCGATCACATGCACATGGGCGATCTTCTTCGCCAAGTTCACGAACACCCGTCTGCAACGATCGCCGGCATTTGCGACGACGTTCCCGCGCGGATGGAAGAAGCCATCGCCAATTTCTCGATTCCCGCGGAACGGGTTTTCACCGATATCGATGCTTGTATGAAAACGGCCGACCCAGACCTCGTCATCATCTGCGCCTCAACTGCTCGACACGCCGAATACGTCGAAAAGATCTCCCCTTACGGGAAACACCTCTTCATCGAAAAGCCGTTTGCAGACAGCCTAGCCGCCGCCGATCAAATGAACGCCGCCTTGGCTCCCGGCCAGCAATTGATAATCAACTGGCCCCTTCGCTGGTATCCTTCCCATGCGACCGCTTTCCGTCTAATCAGCGAAGGTCTCATAGGGTCCGTCCGTGAAGTACACTACTATGACGGAAATCGAGGTCCTCTCGCTCACGGAGCAGACAAAATCGCCAAAGACGTTACGCCCGAACTTAAAGCCGAAAGCTGGTTCTACAAAAAGAGCGGAGGCGGCGGAGCCCTCCTCGACTACCTCGGATACGGCACCACGCTCGGAGCTTGGTTCAACGGAGGCAAATCACCCGTCGACGTCACCACCGTCACCGGCGGCGATCCCAATCTAGAAGTCGACGAACACAGCATAACCATCTGCCGGTACGCTGACGGCACACTCTCGAAATTCGAAACCAAATGGGGGACCTTCACCGATCCCTGGACACATCAACCCCAACCCAAATGCGGCTTCAACATCGTTGGAAGCGAAGGCACTATCGCCTCCTACGATCTAGAACCGACGATTCACGTCCAAACCCAATCGAAACCAGAAGGCGAAACCATTGCTTGTGATGATTTAGTTCACCCTTTTCACGCCCCCATCCCCTACGTCCTCAACCGCATAGAAAACGGACTTGAAATCGATGGCCCACTAAGCCCGAAGATCGCTCGCATCGGACAACAAATCGTCGACGCAGCCGTCCTCAGCGCAACAACGCGAACAACCGTTTCTCTCAAAAATCTATGAGCCCAGAAACCAACTACACCCTAGAAAGTTATCAAGAGGTCAAGCAGCTCGAGGCCCCAAACCTCGATTACAAACCACAGCTTCCAAAAAGCTACCGCCCAAAAATCGGCCTTATCGGTTGTGGTGGCATCACAATCCATCACCTCAATGCCTACAAAGCAGCCGGACTGAAAGTTGTCGGTTTATGCGATTTGAATGAATCCAAAACGCACGAGAGACGAGACTCGCACTATCCTAACGCAATTTGCTACCAGGACTACAATGAACTGCTAGCCAACCCAGAGATAGATGTAGTCGACATCGCCCTACATCCAGCTCCCCGAGTTGCGGCAATCGAAGCTGCTCTCAATGCAGGCAAACATGTCCTCAGTCAAAAGCCATTCGCCCTCGACCTCGATATTGCGGAGCGCCTAGCCAAGCTAGCCGAATCCAAAAACCTGAAGCTCGCTGTCAACCAAAACGGTCGCTGGGCTCCCTACGTCCGCTATATGCAGCGGGCCATCAACGCAGACCTGATAGGCGAAACAAACACGGTAAACATCTACCTCAACTGGGACCACACTTGGATCCAAGGCACCCCATTCGAATCGATTCACCACATCATCCTCTACGACTTCGCGGTGCACTGGATCGATATGGCAGTCAATTTTTTCCCGACCCAATCAGCCGAACGCGCATTCGGAACCGCCCGCAAAGCCAAGAATCAAACACTTAATTCTCCCCTACTCGGCGGAGCCACAATACAATTCGGCAATGGCGTAGCCAATCTCGCCCTCGACGGACAATGCTCCCAAGGAGCCCTGGAACGCATCGTCATTACGGGCGACAAAGGAGTCCTTACCGCCACCGGCGCCGTAACCAAAATCTCCGAAGTCACGCTTGAAACCGCCGAAGGCATCGCCACTGCCCAACTAGAAGGCGCTTGGTTCGACGACGGATTCCAAGGAGCTATGCTGGAATTGCTCTGCTCCATCGAAGAAGATCGCGAACCCTTCAATTCCGCTCAAAACAATCTCGCTACCCTCGCCAGCGTATACGCTATCATCGCATCAGCCGACAGCGGAAAAGCCGTCCCAGTTGGAGAAAACCGCCAACTCGGCGAAAATGGCCAACCCCGATCGCGTTAACACTACTTTCGAAAAGGCTTACCCACGAATAACACGAATTTTCACGAATCAGTCCAAAATCATTCGTGAAAATTCGTGTTATTCGTGGGCAATAAAGCAGTTCGTCACTTTCCAATACGAACGGCGTGCCGCATCCATCACAAACTTCCTCGCATCACCGGACGGGGAGCCAAAATCCGCGTGATTGCCGTAGACGTATCGCCCGAAATTCTTTTTTGAGCAACCTCCACGACGTTCTTCGCCAGCTCGTCCCAGGGGATCGAAATGGTTGTCAAATCCAGCTGCTCCGCTACCGGAGCATCATCGAAACCAATGACTCGCAACCCTACCGATCGACCCTTCTTGCCAGCTACATCCATCAAAGCCTGCGCCAGTCGATCATTTGCGCAAAACACCACTTTAGGTTTTTTTTCCAACAAAGGCCGAGCCGCCAAAAGTCCATCATCGTAAAACCATGATTCCGCAAAATGAACTTCTGCCCCAGGAATCGCTTCTTGAAATCCCCTCACGCGATCCAAGCACCGCTGATCCCCTTTCGGTCCACCGAGAATCATCGCAACCGCATCCGGAGCAATCGACCGCACCAACTCTCCCGCCGCAATGCCGCCCGAATGATCGTCCACGCTCACCGCATCGCAATACACCGCCGACAAACCTTTTGGAGGCGCCTGATTAATAAGCAGACAGTACCGTTCTTCTTTCCGGATCAATTCCTGAGCTTCAGAACATTCCCAAAAAATAGGAAAACTCGAACCGCTCACTCGACTGACCGAACCACCCCATCGCACACGGGCCTGAATCCCTGCCTTCTCGAAGCCATCCTTCAAACGAGCCAACAAGAGCGCCCCGAAACTATCCTTCACCCGCGCCCGTTCATTGAAAATCAATTCCACACCCCGCCACTGCGGCGTCTCTCCCCGAAGGAAAGTACCGCTCCCCGGTTTGCGCGTAAGATATCCTTCCGCCACCAACTCTCGGATCAACGTATCCGCCGTTTGATAACTGATACTGAAACGTAGCCCCAAGGCGCGATTCGAAAGAAAACGACTCCCCGGCAAATAGTAGCCATGCTCAATCCGGCGAATCAATTTCTCCTTAACATCTATGACTTTTTGCGAACGAGGACGGGCCATTTAGGACGCATTTATTATCATATCACTTTTACTGTCAACTGTATTGTAATTCAGTTTTACCTACAAACATGTTCCATTCAATCGCCTGTTAATCTAGTAGCGGAAGCTGGTAGGGTTGTTTGTCCCAAGCAACCGTTGAAGTCGCATCACCCGATGCGGTTGCTTAGGAACAGGCAACCCTACCATTTATAAGCGTCAAAAAACGAACCTCTTAAACGTACCTTTGCCCATCTCCCAAACGCGGTATTCTATTGACCCAGCCCGCGAGACGGTTACCGAAGAACTTCGCTCTATTTAGGATGCTTAATGCAAGGGAGCGAAATCGATAAAAATTGCCTTCCAACTAAGGAAACCATGACCACACCGAATTCGAAAATCATCTACACGATAACGGACGAAGCGCCCGCGCTCGCGACTTACTCCTTCCTCCCCATCGTCGAGGCATTCACCAAAGCGGCCGGTGTCGCTGTTGAAACAAGAGACATCTCCCTCGCGGGTCGTATCATCGCCAATTTTCCCGAATCGCTGACGGAAGATCAACGCCAAGCAGATGCCCTCTCGGAATTAGGCGATCTCGCCAAAACTCCAAAGGCGAATATCATCAAACTGCCAAATGTCAGCGCTTCGATTCCTCAGTTGAACGCGGCGATCAAAGAGCTACAAGCCCACGGATACGCCCTTCCCAATTACCCTGAAGATCCTCAGAATGACGACGAGCGAGCAATCAAAAGCCGCTACGCCAAAGTTCTCGGCAGCGCCGTAAACCCTGTCCTCCGCGAAGGCAACTCCGACCGCCGAGCTCCAGGAGCCGTTAAACAATACGCTCGCTCAAACCCACACTCAATGGGAGCATGGAGTTCGGATTCGCAATCTCACGTTTCTAGCATGAGGGGCAACGATTTCTACGGCAGCGAAAAATCCACGACGATCAGCGAAGCAACCGATGCCCGCATCGAATTCGTACACTCCAATGGAGCCCTCACGGAACTCAAAGGCAACACCCCGCTCCTCGCAGGCGAAATTATAGACGCCGCGGTTCTGAGCAAAAACGCCCTGCGTTCTTTCCTCGCGGAACAAGTTGACGATGCCAAAGAACAAGACGTCCTCTTTTCGCTTCATATGAAAGCGACAATGATGAAGGTCTCCGACCCTATCATCTTCGGCCACGCCGTCTCGGTATTCTACAAAGACGTCTTCGAAAAACACGCCGCCACACTCCAGACCATCGGAGTCGATACCAACAATGGCCTTGGCGACGTTTACGCGAAAATCAAATCCCTATCGCAAGCCAAGCAAGCTGAAATCGAAGCGGACATCCAAGCAGTCTATCAAGACCGCCCCGCTCTCGCCATGGTCAACTCGGACAAGGGCATCACCAATCTCCACGTCCCAAGCGACGTCATAATCGACGCCTCTATGCCCGCCGCAATCCGTACTTCCGGACGTATGTGGGGACCCGACGGTCAGCTCAAGGATACGAAATTCGTTATCCCAGATCGCTCCTACGCCAGCCTCTACCAGGCCACCATCGACTTTTGCAAAGAGCACGGCGCCTTCGACCCAACTACGATGGGCAGCGTATCCAACGTCGGACTCATGGCTCAAAAAGCCGAAGAGTACGGTTCGCACGACAAGACTTTCCAATCACCTGGCAATGGCTCAATCCGCGTCGTCGACAGCTCCGAAAACACCCTCCTCGAACAGAGCGTGGAAACCGGCGACCTCTTCCGCATGTGCCAAGTTAAAGACGCCCCAATCCAAGATTGGGTAAAGCTCGCCGTCAACCGAGCCCGCGCCACCGGCCTTCCCGCAGTTTTCTGGTTAGACGAAAATCGAGGTCACGACGCCCAAATGATAGCCAAGGTAGGTGCGTATCTACCAAACCATGACACTGATGGACTCGAGATCCTCATCATGGCTCCCCTCGACGCTACCAGGTTCTCGCTCGACCGTATCAAAGACGGCCTCGATACTATCTCCGTCACCGGCAACGTACTCCGCGATTACCTAACTGATCTATTTCCAATTCTCGAGCTCGGAACCAGCGCTAAGATGCTCTCTATCGTCCCCCTCATGAACGGCGGCGGACTCTTCGAAACCGGAGCCGGCGGATCCGCACCCAAGCACGTTCAACAATTCGAAAGCGAAGGTCACTTGCGCTGGGACTCGCTAGGCGAATTCCTCGCCCTCGCCGTTTCCCTCGAACACCTCAGCACCAGCTTCGGCAATGCCCAAGCCCAGGTTCTCGCGACCACGCTCGACCAAGCGACCGCCCAGTTCCTCCAGAACAACAAATCGCCATCGCGTAAGGTCAACGAACTCGACAACCGAGGCAGTCACTTCTACCTGGCCATGTACTGGGCTCAAGCTCTCGCCAAGCAAACGGAAGATTCAACTCTCCAATCACGCTTTGCTCCTCTCGCTCAGCAGTTGGCGGAAAACGAAGCCAAAATCGTCGAAGAGCTCAATGCCGCTCAAGGCGCCTCGATCGATATCGGCGGCTACTACCAGCCAAACTTCGACAAAGCCTCCGCCGCCATGCGACCTAGCGCCACATTTAACGCGGCCATTGCCTCAATAAGCTAGGGAGTTTTACTAAACCGTAATACGGAACAGGATACGTCCAATTAGGCGTATCCTTTTTTGTGGATAAACGCAGAACTCAAACCTCCTTAGACCTAATAGTATTCGCCAAGGTACGGTTACCCGCTTTCCCCTTCCGGCGCATTTTGTCGAAGTTATACATATTGAAGAAATGTATACCGCCAAGCGCTAGTACATCATCTTGAAAGTTTCATACATAGAGATCATTGAAACGAAAAAAACAACACCTTCTTCAGACCACTACGGCAGCTCATGTACTTCAATCAGCACAATACCTGTGTCGCTATTTACGTCGCTGACGATCACCGTATAAAGACCTGGCTCGAGCTCGCGTACCATTGCGGAATCTAAGCTTTTCTCGTCCAGAATCGACGTATTCACTTCCTCAGACGATGCCGTAATAAGGAAGCCATTTTCATCCTCCCAATCATCGTTCATCGCAATTCTATCTTGTCCCCTATAAAGCGCCATTTGAGGATCTGATAGTACTCCGGAAACTTTTCGCTTAAGAAGCTCCGGACCCAAAGCTCGAATCAATACTCGCTTAGGATCCTGACCGGTAATAACGAATCCGGCGATCGCCACCTCTTGGCCCGTCGAGGCACGTAAACGTGTCGATATATTAGCCAAGCGCGTTTCGATGCTCTCGCTTGAGGCATCGAACACCTCGATTAAACCAAGTCCAGTTCCTCTGTCGACTCCAGACAAAACGACCGTATATAGGCCCGGTTCAAGTGTTGTCAAAATCACAGCTTCGTCAGGATCCGCAGGAGTTGCGGCGCCAACGCTTAGGCCAACCGAATCGATCGTTTCCGAGTTCAGTTCCTCGCTCCAGTTATCCTGAGACAAAATCATTTCACCTTTCCAATTGTGAAGCGTCAGTTTTGGATCCGCTAAAACACCTTCGATATTCGGATCCCTAGCCGCCATGGACTCACCCAATCCACGGATGAGCACGCGTCTTGACTGCGTGCCAGTGATTATAAAGCCGGCAATCATTACATCTGCGTCAACTCCCACAAATCCGCGAGTCGAAATATTGATTAGAGCTTCGCGAATCATCCGAACACGCGTGGAGCCCACTAATATCGACCCATTGGCATTTGCCACTTCAACCGAATACGAACCCTCGTGCTCGGAATCCATCGCTTCGATAAACACTGAACGAGAATCGCCGCCCGAAAGCGGATTCCCGTCCTTGTACCACTGATACGAAACACCCGTTTCGTCCTCGACTTGAACGCTCAGCTCAAGACGCGTTCCCTCGATCGCTTTTTTCTCGATAGGCAATGCCGAGGCAATCGGAGCTCCAGGTCGAGGCGCTATATCCAAAACATGCAGATACACTCCTGTGCCGCTTTTATTAGTGACTTCGACTAAGACTTCGGATCGACCTGACTGAGTTGGCGTTCCCGAAACGACACCCGTACTCGTATCGATACTCAAGCCTGCCGGCAATCCACTCGCCGCGAACAAGGTCGGATTACGCGTAGCGGTGATAGTGAACTCAATAGCATCTCCCGCAATCGCTTCGATCTCTCCCGGATCGGAAATCACCGGCGTCAACCAGCTCGGATCTTCTTCGACCAAAATAGTCAACCGCGACAACCCAAAACTGCGATCGGCTCGAAAATCGTTTCCATCGATAGCGATGTAATAGATCTCGCCAACCTGCACGTCAAAAGCAACGCGACTCGAAAGAGCGCCACCACTATCGTCGTTTTTCGCCAACAAACTCAAGGCTCCAATCGATTGGCCTCCGTACACCGCTAATACCGTATCGAAATCGCTTCCGAAAGTTGTGATTTCCGCGTGACCTGAACGTGTCGCGGTCCAACGCCACCACAAAGATTGGCCAATAGCGCTTCCGCCATGATCGGGTTCACCATTCTCTTTAGTCGCTTGTTGCGTAAACGACACATCCTCAAACGCATCCGAAACGATGCTACGAGCATCTTCGAAATCGTCATTCTCGGCCATCGCAACCGTTAGCCCAATTTCGCCAAACCCGTCATTCCATCCATCGACCGCGATCTTATACGTCTCGCCTTCTTGAGCATACAAAGTAAGAGCGCTTGTCCAAACCCCCGTACGTTCATCGTCATCATTCGAATCGATCAATTGAAGCGCTTCCAAGCTACTACCAGTGTATACCGCTAACAGCGTATCGAAACTGTTGCTAGCTGAGGTCGAAATCGTCACATTGCCGCTCAAAGGAGCCTTCCAACTCCACCAAACCGACTTCGACCCAAACGTATTCGCTACATGATCCGGTTCGCCAGATTCGCGAGTAGCAGCGATGTTCTCACCCGTCGCGATGACATTGATACCTTCGATTTCCAGAGCCTTTGCAAAATCGTCATTTACCACGGTTTGACCAAGACTGAGGCTTATATTTCCCGAAGCGCCGAACAACCCGTCAACCGCAATTCGATATACCCTTCCCGCCTCTGCATTGAATCCTAGCGAAGCTCCACTATGAGTTGGCGATACGTCACGATCCTTAGCGACTAGTTGAAGCGTATCCACATTTTCGCCCTGATATACCGCAAGCATCGTATTGAAATCGCTTCCCGCCGACGTCAACTCCGCAAAGCCATCCGTATCCGCAGTCCAACTCCACCAAACCGTCTGGCCTGTTCCCTCAGCGTCATGCGTTCCCTCGCTCGCTTCCATGGTTGCTGTAGCGTTGAAACCAGAAACAACCAAAGGCGAATTCAAAACCGATGTTGCATTTGAAAAATCGTCATTAAGCGGTCTGGGCATTTCCACCTCGAGGGCCCGTGAAAGATTCAGACGCCCTCCAACGCGGCAACGCCTCGCCAAACTTTCCAATGTATCCGTCGATGAATACAAACGATTCAAAATAGTAGCCATCGATTCATCGGGGAAACGCGTTATCATCAACGCAATCGCGCCACTGACGAAAGGAGTCGCCATCGACGTTCCGCTCAAAGCCCTATAATCGTTATCCGAATTGAAATAGGTCGAATTGATCCCTACACCCGGCGCCGCGAGCTCAACCTCGGATTCGCCGTAATTTGCGAAGCTCGCGAAACCATCCCGTTTGTCAGTCGCCGTAACGCTAACCACATTGGGATAGGAATAAGAAGACGGATAATTTGGCTGATCGTCATTGTTGCTGCTTCCATTGCCAGCTGACGCTATAAAATAAATTCCGGCTTCACTCGCCTGCTCTATCGCATCGCCCAACAAGGGATTGAAATCCAAACCACCCCAGCTGCTATTGATGATATGGGCTCCTTGTTCGCGGGCGTAGTTGATACACTCTATCGCATCCGAATCGCTGCCTTCACCGCTCGAATTAAGAAATTTCAAAGCCATCAACTTGATATTCCAGGCCACTCCAGTTACCCCCAATCCATTATTGCCAACCGCCCCAACGATACCTGCCACGTGCGTACCATGACCCAAATCATCCATTGGATCGCCTTCAGTTTCAGGCGTACGCTCTCCATCTACTCCAACCGTGTTGATTCCATGAATGTCATCGATGAAGCCATTCCCATCGTCATCCAACCCGTTGCCAGCAATTTCACCGGTATTTACCCACATGTTCGCAGCCAAATCTTCATGCGTGTAACGAACGCCCGAATCGAGAATCGCTACCACGACATCCGGCGCCTCGTTAACGACATCCCAGGCTTCGCTTGCGCTTACGTCCGATCCGGCGATTCCACCCAGTTGCCCGGCGTTTTCGATTCCCCACTGCTTGCCATCCTGCAACAACGTATCATCCGGTAAAACGGACGCTTTTCTAATGTAATTATAGGAAACGCGCTCCAACAAACCGGATCGCTTATAGGCCGCAATCGCTTCTTCGAGAGACTGCTTCTCCTCAACCTCGACCAGCGCAACTCGAGGCAAGGTCGAATATCCACGCTTAATGCGGCCTCTCGCCACCTTATGAGCTCTACTCAGCGGGGCGAATCGACCCCCGGTAGAGTGTGGCAAAATAAGATCGCCACGCATTTTGATAAGCAATTCGCCAGCTACAACTCTGCGGCCATTAGGATCAGTCGCCACTTTCTCCGCCCCGACGGCCAAAGTCGACCATACGACGAAGAGCCAAAGGGCTCTAAAACCTTTGTTTTTCAATATGCTCACTGTCAGTAGCTTATGGTTCTCCAGCTCGTGGATGAGCCTGATTGTAAACCGCTTTCAAGCGCCCCAAATTGACGTGGGTGTAGATCTGAGTCGTCGAAAGCTTAGAATGTCCTAGGAGTTCCTGCACGAGTCTTAAATCGGCGCCATTATCTAAAAGATGAGTGGCATAAGAATGGCGTATTTTGTGGGGGGTAATGTCCATTGGAAGCTCCGCCAATCTCAAGTACCGCTTCAGCATCAATTGAACCTGTCGAGCCGAGCAATTTCGGCCTTGTTTTCCAATAATCACGAAATCGTCAAATTTAGTAGAAGGAGCGAATTCTCCCTTCCACTTTTCAAGGACGGCAAGGGCCATCCGACCAAGGGGGCAAGTCCGAGATTTCCCACCCTTTCCCACGATCCGAGCCACACCTTCATCGAAACTCACGTCCCCATAACGAAGTCCTACCAATTCGGACACTCGAAACCCCGCTCCATAGAGCAACTCCAGGATCAAGCGATCTCGCCATGCCTGGAAAGGTTCGAGCTCCTCGCTTTCGAGCAATTTTATCGGCCCGTCCAGCAAGCTCACCACTTGCTTCTCCGTCAGAAAAATCGGCAATTTCTTGGCTGGCTTGGGAAGAATTAGCCCATCAAGGGGGTTACGATCCAACACGCCCTGCCGGATCCAATACTTGAAAAATGTCTTCAACCCCGACGCGTAATTCCGCAAAGTCACGCGTCCAACGCGCCTCTGCTCCTCGATCACGAAATCCCGAGCATCGCGCAAGACGATCGATGCGAGCTCCCCATCCCAGGAACCGCCCTTTACCAAATGCCGAAAAAACCGATCAATCGCCGTCGAATAATTACGCGTCGTATATTCCGACAACTGACGCTCATGCGCTAAATACTTCAAAAACGGCGGCAACCACTCCGTTTTCCAGCGAGCAGCCTCTGCCGGTTCATTCGAATCTATCGCTTTGCCAGTCGCCGCCACTGAAAGCGAGCGTCTCAACTTACCGACTCGGATGCAAGGGCTTCCGTTTCATTTTGAACGCTACGCGCATACCGCCTCACCGCCGACTCGGGGTCGATTCCCTTTACGCGACACGCAGCCGCGATTTCGAACAACAACGCTCCCGCCGTTTCCTCGTCCAAGGTCTCGGCTATTTCTCCAATCGAATCTCGATCGATCGATTCGCCCGTCGGCAAGTCCTTCTTTTCGATCTGCTTGAAAATATCTACCGCTAACATCAACGCAGGCAAGGCAGGCGGCAGGTCTTTGAAGACCGATTTCGAAACCGGCTTATTCTTTTTCTCCTGCGCCTTGATCTCGTCCCATTGATGCAACACCTGATCCGAAGAATCGAGCGTTTTGTCCCCAAACACATGCGGATGGCGGCGGATCAATTTGTCATTCACTTCTTTCGCCACCGCTTCGAAATCGAAATGCTCCGATTCCTTCGCCAACTGAGAATGAAAGACGACCTGAAGCAACACATCCCCCAACTCCTCTCGCATATGGTCCATATCGAGATTGTCTATTGTCTCCAATAGCTCGCTACATTCGTCCACCAAACATTCGGCGATCGATTGATGATCCTGTTCCAAGTCCCAAGGGCAACCGTCAGGGGCTCTCAATCGAGCCATCGTCGCCAGTAAATCGTCTATTGCACTCACTCCGATACATGTACGAAAACGCCCGCATCAAGTGCAAATACAATCCTCGACAGCCTGAATACTTCCTACCAATGTGGCCGCTTCTAATCGCCTGACATGGATAAATTAAGCGAAATAATGGAATGGAAACGCCGCGAAATTGCGGACCGCGTTCGCGTAGTCGAAGACTCCGAATTGGCGGCGTTCGGAGCAATCCGCCCTCAAGGCCGTTTCCTCGAAGCTCTGCAAACGCCTTCCGGCTTAGCCGTAATTTCCGAAATCAAACGCCGCTCTCCGTCCGCCGGACAAATCAAAGCCCTCGGAGCATCCACCGAACAAGCCGAGACCTATCTATCCGCAGGCGCCGACTGCCTCTCGATCCTAACCGATGAAAAGTACTTCGGCGGCAATCTCTCCGATCTCGAGAGCGTCACGCAAAAATTTGCCCAAGAACAACGCGGGATTCCCTGCCTTCGCAAAGACTTCATGGTTCATCCCATCCAAGTCGTCGAAGCTGCCCAAGCTGGAGCATCGGCCATCCTCATAATCGTCCGCGCTTTAAGCGACGAAGAGATGAAAGCCCTTCGCGCAGCAGCCGACCTCGCGGGACTAGATGCTCTTTACGAAATTCATAGCGAACCTGAACTCGAGAGAGCAGTCGCCCACGACGCTCGCATTATCGGCGTCAACAATCGCGACCTCGCCATTTTCAAAACCGATTTGTCATTCTCCGAACGCCTTATCCCTCTCTTTCCGAAAAACATAATCGCCGTATCGGAAAGCGGGATTTGGACCGGCGAAGACGCGCGTCGCGTTAGAGCCGCAGGCGCAAAAGCAATCCTAGTCGGAGAAGCCCTCATGAAGGCCGACTCGACGAGCGACCTGATTCGCGACTTCCACCAAGCCTAATTATGAGCTCGCCGCTTTCTCCCTCGGAAACGCGAGCCTTGCTCGAACGGATCGACCATCGCCCGGTTCGCAAGTTGGGACAGAATTTTCTGATCGACGGCAATATAGTGCGCAAGTCGCTCGAACTCGCAAAGATCCAGCCAGGTGACACCGTTGTAGAAATCGGCCCGGGTCTCGGCACTCTCACCCAAGCGCTTCTCAATGCAGGCGCGACCGTCTACGCGATCGAAAAAGACAGACGACTCGCAGCGCACATGCGATCGATCGAATCCGAATTCGAAGAAAGCTTTCATCTTCTGGAAGGCGACGCGATGGACCATCCACTCGCCGGACTACCGGAAGACGCCGGTCCTTTCAAAATCGTCGCCAACCTGCCCTACGCCATTTCGACACCCTGGATGGACGCCATCATAAATGGTCCTGCCCCGCAAAGCATGACCCTCATGCTACAAAAAGAAGCGGCTCAACGTTTTGTCGCCAAATCCGGCACCAAACAACTCGGAGCCATAAGCATCTTTCTCCAATCAGCTTTCAATACCCCTTCTTCACACGACGTCGCCGCCAGCTGCTTCTATCCAAAACCCGACGTCGGCTCTCGCCTGCTCAATCTAGAAACCAAGCAGAGCCCCTATCGCTTTACCCGAGAAGATCGAATCCTGATACGCGACTTATTCAATCAACGCCGCAAACAGATCAGTTCCCTCCTCAAGAAACACTCAAACCCCAGAGCCGCTCATTGGTTGACTCAACTTGATGCACTAAATATCAACCCACAATCCAGACCCGAGCAAATTGCACTCGAAATCTGGATAGAACTCGCTCAAAGCTGAACGGTTTCAAAAATTTCCCGTAGGAGCGGGACCGCTTCTACATTGAATAGCTAAAAGATGGAACGTGGTGTCTCGACGCATTTTTTCATTTCCCTAGATCGCGAGTCGGGACGCCTCGCACCACCTTATGGAATTAGTCGATTTACATACGCGGTCGCCGCAAGCGCCCCCTACTGACCTTCAACCTACTCGGTAAATTCGCCCCCCCTCAACCAGAGTGCGCTGAATCGACTCCAGCTTTCCCTCTCAACAACCATCCACCATTGGCGAAAAGCAACCAACGCTGCCGACGCGTACGATCCCGGTCGGGCGTGTCCAATAAACGCCGTACCATGTTTTCGCTCCGACTATCCTCAATTATAATATCCTTATATCGCTTGTTCATTTCATTCCTCCGTCAATTTGTATTTCTGTTCCAGATACACCATTAATTCTCCAATTCGAGAAACGCTTTCAGTCAGAGATTTAACTCCCGTTCCATAAGTGCTCTCCGGCTCCATCGTCACGATGTGCCGACCCAAAATCTCTTTGTACGCTTCACTCGAACGCTGACGGATATCGACAACAGCAGCCTTTCGAGCAACGGGCCGCGGCCGATTAACCGTTGCATCCCCTCCATGAGGCACGAGCGATATTCCCGATCCAGCCCCGATCATTAAAATGCCCTCCGCGTTAAGGCTACCATGACTCCCTGCACGACGAGTTCCATCGCCGGAATCAAATCAGGATAGGCCGAGTTTTCCGCCTTCAAGAAAGGTCGCCCCTCATTCATGACAAAACGCTTCAATGTCGTCTCCCCGTCTATCAGAGCCGCAACCACATCCCCATCACGCGGCTCCTTGTATTCGAGAATCACGACATCTCCTTCTTGGATATGAGCGTCTATCATGGAATCCCCACGAACTGTTAGAGCAAAGGTCCTCGCCGAATCGGAAACTCCAATCGACGCCAGATCAACCCCTACTCCGCCTTCGGCTACCGCATCGCCATAAGTCGGCATGCCAGCTGGAATAATCCCCAAAAGCGGAATCGAACTAAAATTCTCCGTATTCACCGGAAGTAAATCACCAGGCAACCGCCGCAAGAATCCCTTCCGCTCCAAAGCCTTCAAATGATTCACCGCCGCCGTCTGGCTAGCGAATCCAAAGAAGCGTTGAATTTCGCGAGTCGACGGCATGCGCCCCAATTCGGCGCGACGACTCTGGACGAAATCCATAATCTCTCGTTGCCGTTTGGTGAGCGAATCCCTAAAGGTGTTCATGAACACCATAAAGATCAATGCGATCGCTTCCTGTCAAATCCCAATCGCCAAAAAGATTTCATTTTAGCAAAACTTATATCAATGAAGCCACTCCCTTAGAAAAACTGAAAGCTGCCAGATACCGAGCCCTCCGACCGCATTTGTCCCAGACTATCTGCTTCACGATGTCTAAAAAATATGGCGGGTCTGTCCAAAACATGGATACGTATATGCGCTTATCGAGAAACATTCATCTTAAGGACTACTTAGATTAAACTAGGCTTTATCCCTATATTTCTGGGTCAATTCACACTGAGACGTCAACTTCTTCCAATTGATATCCCCCGTAAACCAGGAAGTGCTTGAAATCACCATGGTTGAACGTAATGGTTCCAATATACAATAATTTCCCTCCCAACACCCACACCTGCCAGGTCGTTTGCAAAAACGGCCTGGCCTTTTTTGCGCCCAAAAACACAAATAATGGTTAACTGCTCGAAATTGAATTCAGAACAGCTTGGCAAAAGGAACGCTCTACTCGACGGCGCCGATCACGAGCTCGACCCGATCCTCTGTCTTGAAATAGGTTTTGGCGAATAGCGCCAGCGCTTCAACAGTCACCGAATCGATTCGAGCATCGTAATCACGCCAGTCGTTCGCCGGCAGTCCATAGGCAAGATTCATCGCCGCCTGGCTGGCGCACGAGGAATTCGTCTGCTGACTCATGCGACGCGATGCCTTCAAGCGGGTTTTGCAGCGATTTAATTCGGCTTCGGTCACGCCGCCACTGGCAACTCTATCAACTTCCTTTATAAGCTCTTCGATCACCTGTGCATAGCCTTCAGGTGAAGTGCCCGCGAAAAAGTAGAAGAGACCCGTATCCAATCCGACAATCCGGCTCGAACGAACGAAATAAGCCAAACCTAATTCCTCGCGCACTTGCTCGAACAGATTGCTGGACATCCCGCTGAAAACCTCGTCCGCCACTTCGGATACATAATAGTCATCCGACAAAAGGCCTGGCCCCGGGAAGCCATGAAAGACAATCGCTTGCTGGCGATCCATCTTGCGACGGTGAATGCCTGGTTCGTGTGGTTTTACGAATACAGCATCCGAACTTGGTTTTTCACCTTTCGGCGTTTTTGCCAACAGCGTTTCGAGACGCGGTTTCAAGCTTTTGGAATCAAATTGGCCAGAGACGGCAATCGTTAGATTGCCAGCCGTCAGAAGCTTTGCTCGCAACGCTTTCAAATCGCTCGTTTCAAGCGGCTCGACAGTCTCCAACGAGCCTGCTCCCCCAAGTCGAAATGGATGCTCCCCAAAAAACAACTCTCTTAGAGCACGTCTTCCCGCCGTTACGATATCGTCTTGATCCTCCTTAATGGCTGCAACATGAGCCGACTTCTCCAACTCGAAAGTCTCCTCGTCGAAAGCTGGAGAGAAAAGCGATTGCCCCAACACGTCCAAAGCGAGGTCCAAGTCGGATGGCAAAACTTCCAAGGCTAGGCCAAGGCTATTGTTGCCGGAAAACTCATAGAAACTACCTCCAGCATTTTCAACCGCTGCAGCTACTTCCAATGACGTTCGTTTCTCCGTGTCCTTGGTTAGCATAGTTGCCAACAGTGATGTCGCTCCCTGCCTTCCCGATTCCTCGTAAAGCGAACCGCCATTCATGACTACACGGATATGCAGGTTCGGCAAACGATGATCTTCCCGCATCAGCAAAACGCTTCCATTGGCTTGCTTGAATTCCGAGAAATCGTTGCCTGAACGCTCGACCGATACCGTATTCAAATCGACCGACTCGGAATCCTTCGGATTGAGCGTAACAGTCGTCAACCTATCCTTGCGCAACCATTCTTTCGATACGCGTACCAGTTCCTCTGCAGTCGTCTCTGCGACGCGACGCAAATAATTGCCCGCATAACCAATATCGCCCACGACGACTTCCGCCGCGCCAAACCGCGACGCTTGCCCACTCACGGTCTTTCGAGCATTCACTTCCGCAATCAGTAACTGACGAACCGCTTTGTCGACGAGCTCGCTAGGAAAATCATCCACTGTTAAATTCGCCAAACGCTCATGCAAGGCAGCGATCGCTTGGTCTCGCTTATCCGGATCGCAAACCAATGCCAAGTAAAACACTCCGACCGTTCCCGGAGTCCAATTGGAAGCATCCACGGCGTGCACGAGCTTTAGTTCTTCCCGCAGGTTCGTCGAAAGCAAAGAGCTATTACCGCTACCGAGGATCAATGAAAGCGCATCCAGCACAGGCGTATCCGCGTGCGTAAGACCAGGAGTCTGAAATCCAATCCCAACTCGCGATATTTGCACATCTTCATAGATATGCATTTCGCGTTCCGCCAACTGTATCGGCTCCTGAGGAATGTAGACGCTGGGCAATGCCTTGCGTTCATATGTTCCGAAGTAGCTCTTGGCATGAGCTTTCATCTCCACCACATCGAAATCGCCAGAGATGATCAAAACCGCGTTATTCGGAACATAACGCGTTTGATAGTACTCCACCAATTCCTCACGCGATATCTTGGAAAAAATCTCTTTGTACCCAATAACCGGATAACGGTATGGGTGCTCTCGAAACGAGGTTTCAAATAAAGCTCGGGAAAGTTTCTGATCAGGATCGTCCTCGCCCATATCGATCTCCCGCAAAATCACGTCGCGCTCTTTCTCAACTTCGTCAGCCGGCAAGGTCGAGCAGAAGACCGCGTCGCTCAAAACATCCAGAGCCGTTTCGACATTCTCCGAAGGAATATCTATATAGTAGACCGTACGATCGAAAGTCGTGTAGGCATTGATGTATCCGCCACCAGCTTGAACGCTCTCGGAGATCGACCGTCCCTCGCGCTTCTCCGTGCCCTTGAAAAGCATGTGCTCGACATAGTGCGACAAGCCCGCGCCCATTTGGTCGCCTTCGTGGATGCTGCCGGTTTTCACCCAAACCTGGACAGAGCAAATCGCATTGGAACGCTCCTGCTTCAAAACGACCGTCAGGCCATTATCGAGAACGAACCGTTCGACCGGTTCTTTCAGCAAAGGAGCAATTAGCGATTGGCTCGCTTCAAGCGAGCGGGAGAGCGAAGATTCAGGCATGATTGGAAATCGGTTTGACGACGGTCATCGGAAGACCGCGAAAGAAAGTCGATAAGAACGCCCAGGGCAAGCCCCGAGACAACGGAATAAAAGAAAACTAAAACGTCTCGATTGAACGATAGCGCGGGCGTTTCAACCGGCGTTTTTCCGGCTGAAAAGGCTTCTGAAACGCTTCCTCGAAGCTGTAAATCGAAGAGAAGTCTTCCTTGGAGTCGCCCTCGTTTCGGCTAAAGACGCCATACTCGATGAGATTGAAAACCATCTCTCCGATGTCCTCGCACTTGTTTAATCCCCAGGAAGTCAAAACCGTGTAGGCCATCGGACCATACTGATCCAGGGCATACTCTCGAGCGCCTTCGAGCAATTCCTGTCCGCTGACATGGCGTTGGTTTTTAGTCACGATCTTACCGTTGCGCTTCCGCTCTTTGTCCATCGTAAAATCCAACGCCTCTTTCAGAAACGAATAGGCTTCCTTCGTGTATCGATCATCTTCCTTGATGATCAGGTTCACCATTTCTGTGAAATTCTGCTTCTTCATCGATAACGAGCCAAATCAGCTCATGCCTCTGCCAAACCATTCGGCTCCAGCAAAACTGTCAATCCCGCAAAAACAAAGTTGAGCCTAACTCGATAGCGCCCATTTTCGAAATTCTTTAACTCAGAATAGATCCTATGACTTCCCAAACCACCACAATCGGCGTGATCAATATCTCGGATCGCGCTTCAAAAGGAATCTACGAAGACATTCCAGGCAAGGCCTGCCTCGAATTGCTCGAAGAATGGCTCGTTACGCCATTCGAAGTCGCCTACGCCGTTGTGCCCGACGAACAGGATCAAATCGAAGCCACGCTCAAGGAATTCGCCGACCAAAAAGGCTGCAGTCTCGTCGTAACCACTGGCGGCACCGGCCCAGCTCTACGCGACATAACTCCCGAAGCCACCGAAGCCGTTTGCGAAAAGATGCTACCTGGATTCGGCGAACAAATGCGGACTGCCTCACTCAAGTACGTTCCCACCGCGATCCTCTCGCGGCAGACTGCCGGTACGCGCGGCTCCTGCCTCATTGTCAATCTCCCAGGGAAGCCTAAAGCTATCCGAGAGAATCTAGAGGCTGTCTTTCCCGCGATTCCCTACTGCATCGACCTCATCGGCGGAGCCTATTTGGAAACCGACGAAAGCGTCATGAAAGTCTTTCGCCCCAAGCGTTAGCGCTGAATCTACCTCGCCTTTTCCCAAGCGGCGAAGTTCGCCCTCAAGCGTTCCAGCAAAGCAAAACAATCATCGCGTCTATCATCGGCCGCTTTTTGCAGGGCCTTACTATCGACATACAGCGATTCGATCCCAATCGCCATAGCCGTGTTTGAAAGGTAATGAGCCGTTTCCGTTACGAATTCAAAATCGCCTCGGCCTTCCGCGCTTTCCATTTTGACGCAAAGTTCGCCGACTTCTTTCAAAGCCGTAGCGATCATTTCATCTGAAAAGACGCCCATTCCCTCACTCGCGAACGCAGTCGACGATTCCTCCTCCGCATCGGAAATCTCCTTTTCGGCTTCCTCTTCGACCGGCGTCTCCTCAACGTTGCCTTCAGCGTTCTTGGCCAGCCGCTCCAGCCAAGGAATTCTCCGAATTCTCTCTTCCAAATCATCGGCGAAAAACGGTTTTCCGAGAAAGTCGTTAATCCCAGACTTCATCGCTCGCAATATCTCGTCCTCCGCCAGCGTTGCCGATATTCCTATAATCCACGGCTGATCAGCCAAACCCGAGTTTCCTCGGATGATCGACGCCGCCTCCGGTCCGGTCATTCCAGGCATCCGCAAATCGGTCACGATTAAATCATAGGCCGCCCCTTTCTCTGAAGCCGGCTTTCCGTCCTCCAACTGATCAGGCGAATATCCTAGCCCTTCTAAATACTGAGCGATCAAACCGCGCACCATCGGATTGTCGTCCACAACCAAAACTTCCAGAGGATATTTCTCTCCAAGAGCGCTCGATTCCTCCAATTCCGAATCATCCGCGCCCCCCTCTATCTCCACGGCCTCCAATTCCTCCAAAACCTCAAAATCGAACGAGACCGTAAACTCAGACCCTTCCCCAAAAACACTCTTCACGGAAATTGAACCGCCCATCAACTCCACGATCCGCTTCACGATCGCCAATCCCAAACCAGCCCCCTCGCGCGGCGAAGTCCCGACATGTTCCAACTGAATGAACGGCTCAAACAAACGCCCCAGATCCGCATCCTTAATTCCCACTCCGGAATCCGAAATCACGAAATCCAACTTCCCCGAAACGCTGTTTCTCCGAATCGCGAAACGAATGTTTCCCGTATCCGTATACTTCACCGAATTCCCCACGAGATTCAACAAAACCTGGCGCAAGCGTACCCCATCGGTTTGCACCACCGCAGGCAAAGAATCCGCGACATCCAACTTCGCTACCAATCCCTTTCGCTCAGCCATCGGTCGGATAGTCCGGAAAGTCTCGTCGATCAAACGCCTCAAAGGAACTGCTTCCTCCTTGAGCTCCGAACTCGCTTTGCGCAGATTGCTGAAATCCAAAATGTCCTGCACGATGCGTAGCAGAATTTTGCCCTCCGATTGAATCGTATCCAAGCAAGACATTTGCTTTTCGTCCAAACGTGTCCCCCTCAGAAGATTGCTATAGCCCAACACGCTCTGCAGCGGCGTTCGAATCTCGTGACTGATCACTGCCAGAAACTCGCTCTTAGCTCGATCCGCCGCCTCCGCTCGCTCCTTAGCCAAGCCATATCCGTCTCCG
>JAPKDW010000171.1 GCA_028822375.1 Opitutaceae bacterium
TTAACAATAATGGCTGCTCGGAGATCAGTCGCTACCTTTTGAGTTGTTCGGGACTTCCCCCGGGGAGGCTCTATCTCTTCATCCTTTGCGTCGAAGCGGCTTTGCGTGAGTTCTCATTCAGCAGTACGCCACAAGCTCCCATCAGCGAAGACTTGCGTGTTTCCGAGCAATCGTGTGTTATCCATTCACCCCTAAATCAGTAGAACCATGAAACACTTTCAGCGACCCTCGTTTTCAGTCCTTATCATTGCTCTCGCGCTGCCGCATATTGTTGAAGTTCAGGCATTAGCCGAGAAGCTCGATTTTAGGTCATCGACTGTCGATATCGAAGGACTAGGGGCGATGTCCTTTCCCAATTCCGGCGCTGCTGAAGCTCAGCAAGCTTTCTTTAGAGGTGTGCTTCTCCTCCATAGTTTCGAGTTCACTCAGGCCGCCGAGTCCTTTCGAAAAGCACAGGATCTAGACTCCGATTTCGCTCTTGCTTACTGGGGCGAAGCGATGACTTACAACCATCCGCTTTGGGGACAATTCGGCGGAAAAAAGGGTCAGGCCGCCCTTTTACGATTGGCGCCGACTCGGGAAGCCAGACAGGCGAAAGCCCCGACCGAAAGAGAGCGGCGATATTTGAATACGATCGAGACGCTTTTCTTTTTCGAGGGCGAAAAAGAAGCACGCGATCGAGCCTACATGGAGGCGATGCGAGACCTTCACGAGACCTACCCGGAAGACGACGAGGCTCGAGCGTTCTACGCCTTGTCAATTTTGGGCAGCAAAAACGGCTCCCGTGACTTCGCTGCATACATGAAGGCTGGCGCGATGGCTCAGCCGATTTTCGGTCGAAACCCGCGCCACCCAGGAGCAGCGCATTATATAATTCATTCCTTTGACGATCCTATACATGCGCCGCTCGGTCTTGCCGCAGCGAATGCCTATGCCGACATTGCTCCGGATGCCGCTCACGCTCAGCACATGACGTCTCATATATTCGTAGCGTTAGGACTTTGGGAGCGAACCATGATAGCGAATGTTCGAGCTAGAGATATTGAAGATGCTGATCGAGCTAAGCGGGGAAAGAAGGCGAACATATGCGGCCATTATTCAGCCTGGCTGCACTACGCGTATCTTCAACTTGGAGAGGTATCGAAGGCGGAGGCCATGATGGACCTTGCTCTCGAGCGCGTTGAAGACAACGCGACCAAGAGCGAGTGGGGATATTTTGTAGACATGCGTTCGCGCCAAATAGTGGATACGGAAGACTGGGCCCAGGCGTCACGTTGGACCGTTTCGCTAGACCAGCTCCCCAGCGATAAAGGAGGGCGGGGTTATGGTACGGCTCACTTCAGGTACCAAATCACCAACGCTCTGGCGGGGCTCTATCGCGGTAACGACTCGCTCGCCCGCGTATTGCTCGAGCAATCTCGGCCCGAAGCGGCTGGACAGGCTCTTCAAAAAGATCAACTAGCAGGGCTTCTTGCTATCCAAGATGGGGAAGTGGAAGCAGGTCTGCAATTGCTCAATCAAGCCGCCGAAGCCGAAGACGCTCTCCCTCTAGCATACGGTCCGCCCGAGTTGGTCGAGCCGGCTTACGAGTCGCTTGGGAAATCACTCCTCGCGCAAGGTCATTGGAAAGAAGCGGCTGCAGCATACCGTCGCGCCATTGAAAGAACTCCACGTCGACCTCTCGCGGTGGACGGCTTTGCCAAAGCGGCCAAGCAGTTGAGCGCTGACGAACTTAGCTCGATAAAGGTGACTAATAAAAAGTCCGCAGGAACCGCCCGAATATCGACGAAAGCGCAAGAAATTTGCCTACCGGCGACCAGCGGGTAGCTCGTTCGAGTCAGCTTGTTTCACTTGCTCAATATGGGCTGTATCTGGGACGTTTACTGTACTAGTGCATCATCTTGAAAGTTTCATAGATACAGATCATTGAAACGACTTTTGAGAATTTGATAACCACTGATGAACACTGATATGATAAACTTGAGCCTGATCATCAGTGTCCTTGTAGTTTAATAAATTCTTAGCCTTGGTTTTAGCAGGTAGCTTTTTGATCCAATGGGTATCAACGAAATTTATAAGACGATGCACTAGTGTCCGGGGAATGGTAGTGGTTTTGAGAATAAGATTGCTCCATTGTTTTTTAATAATAATAGAAATAAACAAAATATGAATACATTTGTTATAGTGCACGGAGCCTGGGCTGGTGGATGGTTTTTCCAAGAAACCGCACGGTTTTTGCGAGCCGCTGGACATGAGGTTTACACGCCAACGCTCACTGGAATCGGGGAGCGCGTCCATTTAGGGCATCCGGATATTGATCTCGATACGCATATTCAAGATATTGTGAATGTGCTGGAGTATGAAGATTTAGAGGACGTTTCCTTAGTTGGCTACAGTTACGGTGGGATGGTTGTCACGGGTGTGGCCGAACGGGTACCGGAGAGGATTAAGCAACTGATCTATCTAGATGCATTTGTACCAGTAGACGGTCAATCGCTTGCTGATATTATGCCTGATATGGCTGTAGTGATTGAGAACGCTGCTCGAGAATTGGGTGATGGTTGGAAGATCCCTCACGACCCGCCTCATCCAAGGAAAACGTCGCATCCTCTCATGACGATGAAGCAAGCCCTGAAAATTGGAAATTCGGCTGCGGCTTGCTTGCCCCGTTCTTATGTTCTGTTTACCCAGAATTCCTATCCGTTTGCGCAGGAATTAGCGAAGACTGCGGCAAGAGTGCAAGAGCAAGGTTGGCGGTATAGAGAACTTGCAGCAGATCATCTAGCGCCAGATACCCACGCCGAAGAGTTAGCGAGTCTCCTCAATGAACTAAAATAGTACAGCCATTGCATCGGAATCTGGAGGTTATTGGGATGTGGAGATCGGTATTCTCAATGTTTTTGGGCCCGTAGCGTTCTTGTCGGGGAGATGTCCCAGAGAACGATCTAATTCGGCTGCCTCGGCGATGCAGCCCAAGCTTTGAGGAACTTTACGAGGAGTTCTGAAATCGGATTGGGTGTCCTGGGATCCGGTTCTTGGCGTAAGGTAGTTGACGCGTTCTGATGGAGAGCGCCTTCTGGATTTTATCCCTATGAATTATTACTCTCGCTTGCTCGCTTTTCTGTTAGTTGCTGTTTCGGCTTCGTTAACCTCCTTCGCTGGAGATCGTCCGAATATCCTTTATCTCTATGTCGATGACATGGGGTGGGGGTCTATTGGTCCAAATGGTCAGGCGGCTCGCGAGGCAAAGGGTCTTCCGCGCGTTTTGACGCCTAATTTGGATAAGCTTGCTGCTGCAGGGGTTAATTTCACTCGATCGTATGGAATGACGGTTTGTTCGCCGGCTCGTTCGTCTCAGCAGACCGGTTTTCACCAAGGACACACGTTTGCGGATCGTAACGATCCGGACAATGCCAAGAAGGCGATTCGGACGGATGATGTGACGATTGGGGATGTTATGTCGGATGCTGGGTACGTGACGGGTTACTGGGGGAAGTGGGGTTATGGTGGATCTAAGGATCAAGTGAATCCGACTCTCGACAACATCCAGACCTTGCCGACCTCGCATGGCTATCAGCATGTTGTCGCTGAGTTGCACCACGTTCGGGCTCATACATTTTTTCAGCCGACGCTTTGGGTCGCGCCTGCGGCGCCGGGAAGGATTGGCGGCCTCGAGTTGAAACCCAATTCAATGGCGAAGTACATGAACGATCCAGCCTACCCGAATACGCCTGCATTGCAGAATCGTCATGACTATCCGAGTACGGCCTACTGTGACGACGTCTATGCGTTTTCCGCTCTCGATTTCGTAAGGGATCAAGCTCAGAACTACAACGTTACGGGTCAGCCATTCTTTGGATTGATGGCGGTTCAAATACCGCATGGGCCGTTTCACGAAATCGCGCAATTGCCTGAATGGGATGCGGCGTATCGTGACAACAAAGGATTCAAAAAGCTTTCGGATCAATCTCACCACTGGGCTGCGATGGTGACGCGTATCGATGGACATTTCGGAAATATCCTGGCTGCCCTGGATGATCCGAATGGAGATGGTGATACTTCGGATTCGGTGGCTGAGAATACGTTGGTTATCTTTACCTCTGACAATGGAGGTCCTGGAGCGAAGGTTGATTCGGTTCGCGGCGAATTGGATTCGAACGGCGGATTGCGTGGGGCCAAGGGATCGATTTACGAAGGCGGTATCCGGATTCCCACTATTATTCGTTGGCCGAGTAAGATCAATGCGAGTTCTAAGCTGAAGCCGGGGATGAGCACGGATCGGATTCTCGATGTAACGGATATGCTGCCGACGTTTAGCGAGCTAGCAGGAGTTGACGCGCCTGTGGGAATCGATGGAGTTTCAGCTGCGTCGTTTTTGCAAGGCGTGGGAGAGGGGCGTTCGAGAGACTTTCTTATTCACGAAGCGGGCAAACATCATTCGATTATCCAAGGGCGTTATAAGCTGATTGGGTCTGAGGGGTTGTTTGAATTGTATGATTTGGTAGCGGATCGATCGGAATCTAAAGACATCGCTTTGAAGCATCCTGGATTGGTGAAAAAGCTCAAAGCGCTTTTGTTGGGAGAACGGGTAACCGAGCCGCGTGGATTTGCTAATACGTATCACCATTGGACGGGCAAGAATGGGGCTTCGCTTTCCGAGGCGGAGAATTGGTCGGATTACGTCTACGAAAATGCAGGGATAAGCTACATGACGGATGAAGGCGCGCCGCAAGTGTCGTGGTCGGCTTTGATAGAGAATAAGAGCGTATCGACATCGCAAGCGCAGGTCGAAGCGGATGTCTCGTTCCTCGGTTTGGAAATTCGCGGGAATGCTAAAGCCTTTTCGCGTCAACTGGTACGCGTGAAATCAGGAGCGACTTTGTCTGGTCGGAACGAAGTTCGGCTTTCGGCGGGTAGCATGCTTGAGCTTCAAAACGCGTCGGTTTCATCGGAACGCTGGGTTGACGTGAGCGAAGGCAGTATGCTCAAGGGCTCGGGCGAAGTGGCGGCATCGCTTTACAATAGTGGAATCGTCGCACCGGAAAAGGGTGAACTGAAAGTGGCATCGAACTACAGCGAAAGCGCGGATTCGGTTTTGAAAATCAATTTGTCGGGGAAGGACGCTTCAACTTTGATCGTAAAAGGAGACGCTCGATTGGCGGGTAATTTGAGAATAGTCTTGGATTCGAAATCGAAGAGCGGCGATTCGATCACTATTTTGGAAGCGGGTTCGATTTCTGGAACGTTTGCTAATCCCAGAGGGAGAGTCCGGTCGAATGGCGGGCAGCGGTATCGAATTGCGTACACGGATACAGCGGTGACTCTGACGCCGATACGGTAGATGTCGCGCAGAGTGGCGGGTCGTAGATCGGCGCTGCTTATTGCTTGAGCTTTATTCGATAGAATCGGCGCGGACTTTCGATTCGAGTCTGATTCTCGTCGACCCAGCTTGTGAAGGATTCGAGTCCGATGATTTCATTTGCCACGGTTTCCCATGAGGAAGGATCGAGCGTGTCGGTGTATTGGATTTGGTAGGACTGCGCTACGGCGCTTCGCCAGGAAATCGTTCGTTTCCCACTGGATTCGATAATGGACTCAATGCCTAGGAATGCCTCCTTGTCGGTGGGACTTGTGTCTGCGGCGTATTCTTGAGCATCGCTGACGCGGTCGCCGTCTCGATTGCTTGTAGCGTTGGCGATCGATAAATCGCCGAAGCTGAGGAACTCCCAAAAATCAGGCAAGTCATCGGAATCCGAATCGTCTTCGACTGAATAGAGTAGGGCAATCTCGTTTGGCGTTAGCGCTTGATTGTATATTTCAACCTCGTCGATCGTTGCGGGACCGAACCAGTCGCCTTGGTTCTGTTGATCTTCGCTATTAAAGATGACTAGGGGACTGTGCGTGCTGTTGATCAGTCCATCGGGGACGTGGGAGGTCCAGTTTGAGTTGATGACCTCTTCGGTGTTGATCCAAGCGCGGATCACGTGATTGGGACGGTCGATTACCATCGCAAGGTGGTACCATGTATCGGCCTCGATCGTGGGCGAGGATTCTCGGTCGAACTTCTCTGGATTTTCCCACAGGTCGCGTTGCAAGTTGCCCGCGAAACGAAATCGTCCGTCTTCCGTATGGCCAATGAACCATCCTCCTCGTGGATTGTTGAAACGGTTTGGGATGACAGTTCCTCCCTTGCAGATTAAAACGCCATCGCCGGAAGGAATTTCCGCGTACTTTACCCAGAGGGAAACGCTCAGGCTGCCTTCCATCGGGTCGCCCACTCCTTCGAAATCAGCGCTGGCGGTTTCTCCTATTCCAAGAGCTCGTTGAAGGGCGAGGGCTACTTTGCCAGAAACGGATCCGCCGAAGGATAATCCATTGGTGAGAGTTCCCGTTGCGTTGTAGGGGCCTGAATCTCGCGCTACAGATCCGCTTGTCTCGTTGAATTGAATACGTGTGGCTAGACCGTTGTTACGAACGTATATTTTGGCGTATCCATGTCGATTAGCGAGTCCAGTAGAATCGGATACATGATAGGCGAATTCGTCTAGGCCAAGGAAATTGTGAGCGGGCGTATAGCGGACGACTCCGTTAGCTACAATCTCAACGGTTCCATTTCGTTTACTCGTGGAGTCGACCATTTCGAGGGAAATTGCATCGCCGTTTCCATCGTAGTCGTTTTCGAGCAAGTTTATCTCGAGCGCTTGATTTAATTGAGTGTTCGCTCCATCTTCCATGGCAAATGGAGGGAGCGGCGCTCCGTAGGTGATTTCTGGGGCGGCTGCTTCTAGAGCGACATGACTATGGTCGATGAGACGTTCGACGGTGCCTGCGCCGAGGCAGGATGCGGCGCCTTGCATAATGTCATCCCAGGAAGATTGATGGCCAGCGCTGAACTGATGTCCGACTTCGTGCCCAAGCGAACGGGAGTAGGCGGATGTTGTTCCGACGGTTCCGTACACTCGGTGATTCGGGTCGCTACTATCGAAGATATTTCCAGCAGCTCCTCCGCCACCAGGCTTTTTGAAACGTATTGCAGTATTGTATACAGCGCCGTCTGGGACTAGCGTGTTTTTCCATTCGGTTTGCCAACTGGTTTCGAGGGGTTCGAGTCGAATGACGACCGTTGTGATTTCCCAAGCGATGCCCATATCTCTGGCATAAAAGAAATCAGTATCGTTAACGCGTTGTTCCATGCGCGCGATTGTCGTATCGATGTCGCTATCGAGATTCGCGTAATAGTCGTTCTGTATCTCGACGGCTAGTTGGATGCGCCGCATGTGGTATTGGGGAATTATGTATCCTTTGGGCGTTGGCGAGGTCCTGTCGATGTTTAGCGGAATCGTTGTATTGCCAGTGCCTGGATCTTCGGAGCCGTCAGCGCCACTGACCGCGATTGGTTGATTGGTCAGTCTTATGTTGATGTTTCGTCCGTCGCTGAGGTTTGCGTTGAGCATTCCGTTGGCTTCGATGTTGGCGTTGACCCGCATGTCAGGGTCGTCTTGGACGTGGCCTCGGTAAGTGCGGACTTCTGGAGAAGCTTGGTCTCGGTAGCCATTGGCGCTGTCCCAGACCTTGATCTTGTAGTTAGCGGCGGATCTTAGGGAGCGCTTTTCGAGAACCAATATTTCGTTAATCGAATCTCCATCGATATCCCCTACATCGATGATTAAACTATCCGGGAGGGCAGCTGTCGCGTATTGGATCGCGAGCAAACCGAAAATGAAGATATGGGTGGCGGAATTAAGGAGTATCGAATGAAAACGGCACTGTTGGCTTTTCATAGGATTGCACCAGTGGCTATGCAATCATGATTTTGGAAGCAAATTCGATATCTGGTTCGTTCGAGAATCCTAGTGGGAGAGTCCGTTCGAATGATGGAGAGCGATCCCGAGGAATTTACCAATCAGGCGAAGAATCCTGAATATGCTCCAGCTATCGGAAATCTTCGCAAAATGATCGAGGAGCGGATTTCGGATGCCGTTTCGGCAAGGGATTAGTGGAGCGGGAATTGAGTGTGATCGTTGAGTTGGTAGGGTTCGTTGTCCCAACGAACCGCGGAGGTGGAAAGCGATGACGACCGATTTTACCAAGGCGGTCATGCACTGTATGGTCTGGATCTACCCGATCTCGTACTACGCAAGGTGTATTACGCCAACGCTGCGAAATTGATGCCCCAGGTGAAAAACGCTTTATTGCGACAGTACCCTGGCTTGTCGTTTCCCAATTGAAGGGAAGCCGATTGGATCGTTCAGGTAGCAGACGCTTCGCCTACGAATTGTAGGGGGGAGCGGTGACCCGCCAGCAGAAGAGAAAGTGTCGCCTGAGCGAGACGACCTACAACTCGATCAATTGTAGGGCGGGGCGTTGACCTGCCAGCAGAAGAGAAAGTGTCGCCTCAGCGAGGCGACCTACAATAGGGACGAAGCGAAGCCACCGACAAGTCGGGATCTTTAACGGGGATGGCGAAACAAAAACAGATATGAGGTGACAAAATAAAAGACCCCCAGTCCGTCGAGCTTGATTAATCCCCATTTGACAGATTTGGGGTTGGGATTATGTTAATCTGCTCAACTACCCGTTATACCCATGAAAAAAGATATCCCCTCATCTTCGCTTAAGATGTCCCGTCGCAATTTCGGGAAAATTTCCGCTGCTGCGGTCGCTAGCAGCGCATTTAGCTTTAGTATTCTCCCGAGCCATGCTCGCGGGAATTTGACCAAGCCGACCGTCGTTGGAATCGGTACCGGAGGGAAGGGCAAGACCGATATCACTCGTTCTAATGAAGCGGGTTTTCAAATAGCAGGGCTCGTCGATACGGCTGATGCGACTAAGATGTCTTCCAAGGAAATGGAGAACAAGCGTCTTAAGGGAGTCGTCGATATTCGGAACCAATATAAGGATGTGCCGTTTTTCACTGACTACCGGGAAATGTTCGAGAAGCTCGGCGACAAGGTGGATGCCGTCATCGTCTCGACTCCCGATCATCATCACTTTCACGCTTCTGCCATGGCAATGCAGCATGGGAAGCACGTTTATTGTCAGAAACCGCTGACTCATGGGATTTGGGAAGCGCGTACGCTTGCTAGGCTTGCTGCAGAAAAGGGCGTCAAAACTCAGATGGGCAACCAGGCTCACGCGAACGATCACATGCGTCGTTGCGTGGAGTTGATACGCGCGGGTATCATAGGCGAGGTCAAGGAAGCCCACACGTGGACGAATCGACCTATTTGGCCGCAAGGATTCAAGACTGCTCCTGCGAAGGAAAAAGTACCTGAATGGTTGGATTGGAAACAGTGGATTGGTCCGGCTCCTTCGGTTGACTACAATGCGAACATCGCGCCATTCGCTTGGCGTGGTTGGTGGGACTACGGTACCGGCGCTTTGGGAGATATGGCTTGTCACATCATGGACATGGCTTACTGGGCAGTTTCTCCGGATGCGCCGACGGCGGTTAGAGCCGAACAAGGGGGAGGCACTGATATTTCGCCCCCAATCAATTCGAAGGTGGTTTGGGAGTTTCCTGCAAACCAGTACACCGGTAAGCGCGGCTTTAAGTTTCACTGGTACGATGGGTATACGAATGCGGACTTCGACCGGGATACTTGGTCGCTCATT